>NC_015516.1:664166-1033333 GCF_000270185.1 Melissococcus plutonius ATCC 35311 | reverse complement strand
TCATTTCCAACTTTCTTTTTTATAGGCCATTTCCCAAAATGCCCGTTCTTCATAACTACTAATTAAAAAATCGGTTAGCATTTGCTCATATTCCAAAGTTGTTGCCTTTTCTGCCAATCCATCTGTTATTATTATTTGGCGATTGACACATTTGTTATATTCTTCACTAGTATAAGTGTCAATAAAACACTGATAGAAAGGATTGGCTATTTTTGTTTGTTTGAGTTCTATTCCTATTTCTCTATATAACCAATAACAAGGTAATAGTGCTGCAACTACTCTTTTTAGTTGACCTGAATGGACTACGATGATAAATGGGTAATATAATGATAGGTTGCTGGTGCTATTGGTACTTGCTTCACTTCATTTTCTGTAATCATTGATTCTTTGAAAAAATTTTTTCTAAAGGCAATTTCTGTATTTTTTAAACCTTCTGCATTGTCTAAGAATAATTTTTTGTTAGCAGCTTCATTCGTTAATTCAGCAGCATGTAAAAGTATTTCATTAAAAACAATTAAATAATGATAATCCTGAATTAAATAATAACGAAAGATATCCATTTCTAAGCTGCCATTTTGTAATTTCTTAATAAATGGATGATGCTGACACTCAAGCCAAATCGTTTCAGCTTTCGCTCTTGCTTCTGTTGTAAATGTCATTCATTTCCTCCCTTAAAAAATTTAGGGAAAAAGCATCAAAGAAAAAAACACTCCAACTCACAGCAGTTGAAGTGTCAATAATTTTCTCATCAGACGACTTCCCTACGCGAGTCTCAACTCACAGGTTCAAAGGGTCCATTCCGTAGAATATCTCAGTCAAAAGACTCCCCTAGTACATCATGATTATAGCATAGTTTATCCAAAAACAATGGATAAAAATAAAAAAGCTAAATAAATTTATCTATTTCAGTTTATATTCTTTGTTTTTTTTATTATTCAAAATATCTATTTTTAGTTCTTTGTATTTTTGATTTATCGTATAAAACATACCAATTAAAAATGGAAAAACGAAACTTCCAAATCGATAAATTAATACAGAAGCAATGGCATCCACTTCACCAACAAGCGGTGTAAATAGTAATAAATAAATAAATTCAAAAGAGCCAATGCCAGCAGGTGTTGGAATAATGCCAGATAGAATAATAGCTAAATTGGTTAAAAAAAGGACTAAAAAGAAATCAATTTTTGGATGATCTATTACTAAAAAGACATAGGGAATCATGTACCAAAATAGCAACTTTATAATATTCCAACCGAAAATTGGTAAAAAAGCAGATCGATTTTTTGTTATTGTCTGAACTGTTTCACGTAAAGAATAAATTTGTAAATTGCAATTGTCCACCCAACTTCGTAATTTCGGATGTTTTATCCATTTATTGGTCCAATAGACAAAGAAAATTTGTACATTTAAACTACTTGACAACAAAAGCAGACTTAAAACAATCAATCCGGTGATGATTATTCCAAAAATAAGGAATGGTATCATTTTTGGCATTTGTTGGTGCAATGAAGAAAATTTAAAAATGAACCCAACTATTGCCCAAAAAATAATGGCAGATTTATACATAATCAGATGCATTGCTGAAATACCGATTCCCTTAGATATGGCAATTCCTTGTTTTTTATAAAAATAGACTTCAGATACAAAGGTAGCTGTTCCAAACGAAATAACACGATAAAAAGCAATCTGGCACGAAGTAAAGAAGCCATCAACTTTTGAAAATTTTGGTTGAAAATATTTAGCAATAGCTTTGATTGAGTGACCTTCAATCCACTGGTAAATAAACCCCAAAAGAATGATTGCTAATATAACCAACCAGCTTGTTTTTAACAATTGCGTAAAAATGGTGGTAAGAGAACTATCCATGGTATAAAAAATCAACCCAATAATTAAAATTAATAAGACACTATTCATTAATATCTTCAATGGTAAATTTTTTTTCATAGTTTCTCCTCTTGTATAATTCTATCAATGATACTATCAGTAAATTATTAATTTTATCAGAATCAAATTAAAAATAAAGTATTTTTCATATTTATTCTAAATATTTATAGCTTACTTAAAAAATCTTAAAACAAATGAAGTAAAATCCCATGTATAAATACAATTCATTGTTCGATATTTAATTGTTGTTTATTCCCTTCATTGTTCACTTTTACTATTTAATTCAGCAATTTTAATAATGACACCTGTTGCTTTTTCCATAGATTGCAAAGAAACAAATTCATATCGTCCATGCATATTTTCACCACCGGCAAAAATATTAGGCGTAGGTGTACCAAGAAAGGAAATCTTTGAACCATCTGTTCCTCCCCGTACTGGTTCAATAATCGGTTTGATATTTAACGCTAGCATAGCTTTTTTTGCTAATTCAACAATAGATAAATCTTTTTCAATAATACTACGCATATTATAGTATTGGTCAAATAAATGAACATGAATACGTTCAGCATCTAACTTTGAATTCATATTTTTTTGTATGGTCGTAATCATTTTTTTACGATCGTTAAATTTTTCAGCATGATGATCACGAATAATATAGGTCATCTTTGCGCTATCAGGTGTCCCCTCTAAAGAAGCTAAATGATAAAATCCTTCATAGCCTTCTGTCTTTTCAGGTACTTCATTAGCAGGCAATTGATTATGAAAATCAACAGCTAACTGTAAAGCATTAATCATCGTATTTTTCGCTGTTCCCGGGTGAACATTTTTTCCCTCAATCGTAATTTCAGCCTGAGCAGCATTAAAGGTTTCATATTGCAGTTCACCAAGAGGACCCCCATCAACCGTATAAGCAAAATCGACATTAAATTGCTTCACATCAAACTTATCAGCTCCCCGTCCAATTTCCTCATCCGGCCCAAAAGCAATCCGAATTGTTCCATGTTTAATTTGTGGGTGATTTAACAAAAATTCCATTGCTGTCATAATCTCTGCAATGCCAGACTTATCATCTGAACCTAATAATGTTGTTCCATCTGTAGTAATCAAAGTTTCTCCAGTATAATTGCGTAAATTTGGAAAATCCGAAGTATTTAGTGTGTATTTTCCTTTTTTGTCTAAATTTATTGTAGATTCACCATCATAATTTTCAATAATTTGTGGCTTCACCTGTTCAGCATTGAAGTCTGCCGTATCCATGTGAGCAATAAACCCAAGTGTACGAACTTCTTTATCTGGACAGTTACCTGGTAAAGTTGCTATAACATACCCATTCGCTTCGTTATAGATAACATCATCTAAGCCAAGTTCTTCTAATTCTATTTTTAGTAATTGAGCGAAATCTACTTGAGACTGAGTAGAAGGTGTTGTTTCACTTTGTTCATTTGATCTTGTTTCAATTTTTACATAGCGCAAAAAGCGAGGCAGTAAATTTTCGTACATTTTCATTCTCCTATCTAAATTGAAATGGATTGGTTGATGTTTCGGATTGAATAAAGGTTACCGACCAATGATTTTGTTGTTTCCAATGATTAAATAAGTCAACTAACTTTGATTTACATAATTGTTCTATATAATGTCCTGGATCAATGACGGATAAACCACTGTCTTGCATATCCTGAGCTGTATGATAATAGACATCACCTGTGATATATACATCTGCCTTATTACGAATGGCATCTTGATAAAACTTTTCACCACTGCCACCACAAATAGCTACCTTTTTTATTAATTGTTGATCATTTGTTGTAATTAAACGTAAGCCATCTAATTGGAAAGTATGTTTTACTTGCTGTGTAAATGTTTCTAATGTCACTGGTTTTTTTAAATAACCAATTCGTCCTAACCCATATTCTTTTTTTAAGTTTTCAATTAAAAAAATATCATAGGCTGGTTCTTCATAAGGATGTACAGCTTTCATAGCAGCAATTAATTGATCTTGAATGAGTTCTGGAAAAATAACCTCAATTTTTTCTTCTGTCATACTGACTTCTTGTCCAATTTTTCCAACCATTGGATTTGCATTAATGGTTGGTGTAAAGCGTCCGACTCCATCCATTGAATAACTTGTGTGTGTATAATTTCCTTGCTCACCAGCTCCAACATTTCCCAATGCTTCCCTAAGTGCATCAGCTGATTCTTTGGGCACATAAACTGCTAATTTTTTATAAGAAACTGTATGGGTTGGTGTTAAATAGTGAGTTTTTACAATGTTTAATTGCTCACAAAACCAATCGTTTAATCCATCTTCAATAATATCCATATTGGTATGAGCCGTATAAACAGTAATATCATGTTTCAACAGATCTTCATACATCTTGTTTTGCCAATTATTTGTACATAGATTTTTTATCGACCGAAACATTGGTGAATGCTTTGTAATAAGTAGATCCACTTTTTTATCAATGGCTTCTTTTACAACGGCAGGACGTATATCTAACGTGGTCATGATGGTTTGAAGCGGTTTATTGAGTGTTCCTATTTGCAGACCAATCGGGTCACCTGATTCAGCCAACCATTTTGGACAATATTCTTCAAATTTTTTAATAAATAATTGGCCATCAATCATTTTGTAAGACCTCCTCAATCAGCCTTATTTCTTGTTCAATCTGTTCAATTTTTTCTTTTTGTTGGGTTGTTGCTCTTTGAAGTTGCTCGTAAATACCTTTCTTTAACTGCCACTCTTTTTGCCATTTCTTTTTGAAACTTGAATTTTTTTCTTTTAATAATTCTGGACCAAAAAATAATTCTTTTTCTGAAAAATTTGTGCATTTATCTGTCTTTTCAGCAACAATTATTTCATAAACTTTACTATTCTCTTCTAAAATTGCTTCATTTATTATTTTATATTGTGCACACTGCAACCAATGACGAACATTTTTTTCACCAATATTTGGTTGTAAAATTAATTTCTCCTGTCCAGTTAATTGTTTTTCTTTCTTGCCATTTTCTAAGATATCACAAATTAATGCTCCTCCCATGCCACAAATGGTAATCACATCAATATTATCATCTGAGTGGATAGCTGCTAACCCATCTGCCAAGCGTACAATAATCCGATCTGTTAAATTTTGTCTAGCTACCTGATTTCGGGCAGACTGACACGGTCCATAAACAACTTCTCCAGCAACTGCATAAGAAATTTGACGTTTAAGCATAAGTGCTACTGGTAAATAGGCATGATCTGAGCCAATATCTGCTAGGCGGCTATTTTTTGGCACAAATTCAGCAACGCTAGCTAGACGTTTAGATAGATGAGATTCATTCATTCTTTCTTCCTCCATTTTTTCATTATAGCATTGAATAAAAGGAATGAAAATATGTGAAATTTTCTATTCTTAATTATAAACAAATTGGGAAAAATAATGAATAAAATTAGAGAAATAGATAGTCATGTTTTATATACTATCTATTTCTGATAAACAAAATAGGTTAATTATATTGAATTAGCAGAACTTTTAATCATTTTTTAAAATAATAGCATTTACTAAATTTTTATAATAAGTAAAACATTATGTTTACCATGAAATAGCAAAATAAAATTATAACATTTTATGCAAATATCTGAAATCTATTTCTATTCTTTTACAAAATTAAAAATAATTGTTTTTAGGAAGAAATTAATCGAGCTTTTAAAATAAGTGTACTAGGTATCCTACCTAACACACTTATTTTACTAAAATGATGAACAAGCTATCAGAAATTTGAGCAATTGAATCATTTACAATAATTTTCTACAAAAATAATGAGAAAGTATTCTACTAGGCATCATTTGATTTCAATGCTGCGATCATATCAATTTTCTTTAATTTTTTATACATAATAACCATTACCATGAAAGCAAAGAAAAGTGTGATACATGCCAAATAGAGATAACTTTGCCAATGAATGAATGGAGAAAACATTAAAATATCTATTTCTACTGTACTCAATACATAGCCGTGAAGAATTTTCCCTAAAAAACATCCCAAAAGAATTCCGATTACTGTTAAAATAATATTTTCTCTATAGACATACATCGTTATTTCGTTATCATAAAAGCCTAATACCTTAATTGTTGATAATTCTCGGATTCGTTCTGAAATATTAATATTTGTCAAATTGTAAAGCACAATAAAGGCAAGTAATCCTGAAACAACGATTAATACCCAAACAACAATATTTAAACTATGAATGGTGTCATTTAATGCATCACTTGTTGAGGATAGAAACGTAACATCTAATACATTGGATTGTTTCAACGTTCGATTACCAAATGTATTTCTCACTTTCTCAGTCGGTGAGTGATTGAATAAAAGAAATGCAGTATTATATTTTGGTTTTTGATTAAATACTTTTTCATAATATTTCGGTGCCATATAAACAAAATGCCCTGTATAATTTTCAACAATGTGCTTAATTGTCATTTTGTATTCTCTGTCATTCGTTTCATTTTTTAATAACAATTGATCTCCTACCTGATAATGAAATAAATTTGCTAATTTTTCATCAATAATTACACCATCTTTAGGTAGCTGGTATTTTTTACCCGTTTTTCGATTGTTAAATAATACAAATGGTTTAAGATCATTGATTTCTTCAGGTACATAAAGTGTTACATCTTGTTGATGGTTGACATGGCTAACTGTTTTAAGATTTTCTGAAACAAGCGATAATGTCTTCTTAATTCCTACCGATTTGTTTAAAAGAGATTGATTACGATTCATTTCTTTATTTGATAAGTTTTCTTTATAGGTAATTACAGCTTGATAATGCAAAAGTTTGTTGAATTGAATTTGAGCAATATCGGAAATGGAATCTTTCAATCCAAACCCAGTGACAATTAATGACATACAACCTGCGATTCCTAAAATAGTCATCCACATACGTAATTTATAACGAAATAGATTACGGGCAGTGACTTTTTCCATAAAGCTTAATTTACGCCATAAAAAAGACCATTTTTCTAATAAAATTCTTTTACCAGCCTTTGGTGCTTTTGGTAAAAGCAATGCTGCCGGTGGACTAAATAAATCAATTCTTAAAACAACTAGAGCAGCTCCTGCAGTACATAAAACAGCTAGTAAAAGTGCAACCAAGCTATAGGATAAATACCATGGAGTAACAAAACCAGAAAGATTATATAACTGCCCGTAAGCATTAAAAATAATGGTTGGAAATAAATAATAACCAATGATTAATCCTAAAATTGCACCCACCAAGCTTGCTGTTGTTGCATAAAATAAAAATTTAAAAGCAATTTCACCATTATGATAGCCTAATGCTTTTAAACTGCCTACCTCAATTCTTTTTTCTTCTACCATTCTTGTCATTGTTGTTAAACTCACAAGAATGGCGATTAAAAAGAAAAATAATGGAAAAATAGTAGATAAGGAAGCCATTCGGTTTGCATTATCTTTATATTCAGTAAATCCGGGATTATCTTCACGTGTAAAGTAATAATAGGTTGCTGGTTTTATTCTCTCAGCTTTCTTTCTAGCTTGTTCAACTTGTTTCTGTGCTTGCACTATACGTTGTTGTGTTTGTATTTTTTCTTGATTAAATGTTACTACTTGCTTTTTATAGGCTTCCTGTTTAGTTATAAGTGCTTGCTGCATTTCTATTAATTGCGTTGGATCAAGCATGCTTGGAATTGTTGTTTGTCCATTTTGAATAGCTGTAAGTTGTTGTTGCTGCCTAATCAATTGCTGTTTATATTCATTAAGAGAATTTTCACCATTGATTAATTTTTCCTGAGTTTTTTTAATTGATTTTTCCGCTTTGTCAATATTACTTTGTGCTGTTTTATACAGTTCATTTGCTCTTTGTTCAGGCTGATACCTAAGTTCCTGTTTCAATTGTTTTATTTCTTTATCTAGATGCTTTTTATAATCATTGCTGTAAGTATTTTTGTTTTTTAGTCCTTTTAAGTCGATTAATACTTCTGTATAGGCAGATAAATTCATATCATTTTTTGGGATAACAGCAAAAAAGTCTAAAGCCCCCTTTCCTATAGTTGTATTTCCACGTGCCATATTCTCAATATAGGTAGGTGATTGAACAAACCCAACAACTTTATATTTCGTTTTTTTTAACACATGCTCTCTATTATCTTCATCTGATAGTGTTAGTATATCACCAAGTTTATATTTTTTTTGCTTTTTAGCCGCTTCATCTAATGCAATCTCGCTACTTTTTTTAGGTAGCCTACCAGCAGTTATTTTATAGGTTGAAAGTGTAGACGGTTTACTTAAATCATAACTAATAAACTTGATTACAAGGTTTTTGTTTGCAATGGTCATATCCTTAGTATATCTCGGATAAAGACGAGCTACCTCATTTTCTTTTTGAATTTGGTTAATTTCTTTTTGAGAAAAACCTAATGTTGAAACAAGTGATACATCTGGCAATTTGTATTTTTGATAATAATTATTTGCTGTTTGAATCATATTAGGTCCTGTGGCTTTTAATCCAACAAAAACCATTACACCAAGAAAAATAATACCCATGATGGATAAAAAACGGGTTTTGTATTGAAAAATTTCTCTAAAACTAGTTTTTAATAAAGCTTTTTTTTGCATAATATGCCCACCTACCACTCTATTGTAGAAACCGGTACTGGATTCTGGTTGATTGTTATTTCTTGCACCTTTGCGTCACTAATTCGAATGACACGATTAGCCATTGCAGCAATGGCTGCATTATGTGTAATAATCAAAACAGTTGTTTCTGTTTTTTGAGCTGTTTCTTGTAAAATTGTTAAAATTTGCTTGCCAGTTTGTCCATCTAATGCCCCCGTCGGTTCATCACAAAGTAATAATTTAGGTCTTTTAGCCAATGCACGTGCAATGGTGACACGTTGTTGTTCACCACCAGATAATTGAGCTGGAAAATTGTTCAATCGTTTTTCTAATCCAACAGATTTTAATACGTTCGCTGGATTTAAGGCATTTTCTACAATTTCAGATGCCAATTCAACATTTTCTTCTGCCGTTAAATTGGGTACTAAATTATAGAATTGAAAAACAAAGCCAATATCTTTTCTTCGATAGGTCGTTAATTGTTTTTCACTGAATTGGCTTATATCTATACCATCTATAATAATTTGTCCATCATCACATGAATCCATACCACCTAGTATATTTAAAATAGTCGATTTCCCAGCACCACTTGGACCAAAGATAACAGCTACTTCACCTTTTTCAATTAAAAAGGTGATGCCATTATTTGCAGTAATTGTTGTATCTCCTAATTTATAATATTTATATTCATTTTTCACTTCAATATAGGCCATTTGCTTCCTCCCTCTCTTAATTATTAATCTTAGCATAAGTCAAAAATTGGGAAAAGTAACAACTATTGTTGGTATTTTTATTTTAATAATGAATAATCAACAATAACGGGTAACAGAATTCATGCATAAACAACAATTTAACCATTAACTATAGTATTAAATATTTTACTTCAGTTAATTTTTTCTATTCTTTTATTTTGTCTATAGTTTTAAATGTTTCTGTTGATAAAATTTATTAAAAATAATAGACATAGAAATAAAAATTTCTATGTCTATTATTTAAAACAGTTATCAAATTAGAAAGTTATAATCCTATTCATGATTCTCTCTATAACGTTCTACACCATCAAGATAAGTTGCGACAAGTTCCATCGTCGGATCGATTACAATAAAGTCTGCTTCACGTCCCTTGGCAATCACACCGCATTTATCATCAATGTTACAACTTATAGCTGGAATTAAACTAGCCATCATGATGGCATCTTTTGGTGTAGCGATTTCCCAATCTACGACATTTTTAATTGCTTCTTTTAATTTTAAAATACTGCCTGCTAGATTACCAGATTCTAAACGAACTGTTCCATCTTCAACGGTAACAGGAAATTCCCCTAAATTATATTGTCCATTTGGCATGCCACCTGCCATCATGCAATCTGTAATTAGAGCAACATGATCATATCCAATTTTTTGCATCAAAATATCTGCTGCATTTGGATGAACATGATGACCATCACAAATAAGTTCCGCAAATATATGTTTCAATGATAAAGCTGCACCAACCATTCCAGGTTCTCGGTGATTTAAATCACTCATTCCATTAAATGTATGAACAAATACGCTAGCTCCAGCATCAACTGCTGATTTTGCTTGTTCAAAAGTTGCATTGCTGTGTCCTAAGGCGACAATAACACCTTCATCAGTCAAAGCTCTAACGAAAGGCTCAATATTTTGACGTTCTGGTGCAATCGCAATTTTTTTTATTAAACCACCAGCGGCTTCCTGCCATTCATGAAAAACATCAATATCTGGATTAGAAAAGTATTCTGGATTCTGTGCACCTTTATGTTCTTCTGTAAAAAAAGGGCCTTCAAAATAAATACCTTGAATTTTTGCACCAGCAACTTCTCGATAGGTCTCATAAATTGTTTTAGACACCTGCTTTAAAGTCTCTTTTGTTGAAGTTAAAGTAGTCGGTAAGAAAGAAGTAACCCCACAAGAGAGTAATCCTTCAGAAATTATCTTTAATCCTTCTGCATCACCATCCATTACATCATGGTTTAAGTAACCGTGAATATGTGTATCAACAAGACCAGGAGAAATCCATTTCCCTTCTTCTCTAATAACTTCTACTTTTT
Source organism: Melissococcus plutonius ATCC 35311 (assembly GCF_000270185.1). Classification (NCBI taxonomy): domain Bacteria; kingdom Bacillati; phylum Bacillota; class Bacilli; order Lactobacillales; family Enterococcaceae; genus Melissococcus; species Melissococcus plutonius. Next base: position 1,022,764 of record NC_015516.1, on the reverse strand, counting down.
CATTAGTAGGTATATCCTTAAAAAAATCACCAAACAACCCATCTGTTATTTCCAGATAGCCAGGTCCTTTTATATCATTTTTTAAAAAGAATTTTTCTGCAAAGATAAATTTTTTCATCTTGATTGTCCTTCTTTCTTTAATTTTCTATTTAAACGTACACTTAAAAATGAGAAAAGTCAAGAATGGTGTAGACCTTTTAAACTACCTATGTTCTATAATGGTTGACTCATAAGTGTTTCCATATGACATATCTGTTCTGCCAAAGTTTGATAATAGTGTGTCTGTTCTTCCAACTGAAATTCTTGCATTACTTTACTTTTTAAAAGTAACAACTCACCGAGGAAATAATAGCTACTTTTTTTTAATGCCCAATCAATCCCTTGATCAATATAGCGATTAGCCTGTTCATAATCTTGATTATTCCTAACCAGAAATGTAGCATAATGATAAAAAATAAGTGTTAAATCTGTGTCAATTCGTTCATTTGGCCACTTATTAAAATATTGTATACTAAGGTCAAAATAGTGTTTTGCTAACTCTTGATTTCCAGAATGACTATAAATATTTCCTAGACAGCTAATTACCTGAAGCTCAGCATCAGAAACATGGATTTTATGTACATGATACGTATAAGAAAGGCTCTTTTTCAAATAATCAATTGCCTGTACGTAATTATTTGTTAAAAAATATTCACAATTTCCTAAATAATAATAATACCATTGCCAATCTGTATCTAAATAAATATAATGAACAAGCTCGCTTTCTTCCATATAATTTATTAATTGTTGATAACACTTATGCCTGAAAAAAATAGCTATCTGCTCAAAAACCTGAGGTACAAGGTAAAAATCTAGAGATTTTGAACTCATGATTTGATCCATTGTTACACCGAGTCGTTGACATAGACGTTGCATAACCATAATATTTGGTAATTCTTCGCCATTCTCGATTCGACTTAAAACACCTTGAGAACAAATATCTTCAGATAACATTTTTTGAGTTAAATGTTGTTGTTTTCTGATTTTTTTTATTATTGAACCAAAAGAATCCATTTTTTACCTCGAATCCATTTATATATTTTTGCAAGGGAAATCATTCGACAAATATCTAGATTTCCTATAAAATAAATATAAATGTGCCAATGCACATTACGCATTTATTCTACTTTATCATATAATATACTGCAAGCAGATTTATTCACTTATTACCCATTTAGTTAAATATTTTTAATTTAAGTAAGGAGTGTTTTTTTATGACAAAGGATAAAAAGGTTAATTTTACATGGGAAAAAACAGACTATAACGGTTATATTGAAAAAGAATATGAAAATTCGTACTTGGTGGTAGTCAATAATCCAAGCCCGGATATGGAGGAAAAATATACCAATCGAATAATTGTTAGTAAAAAATCTTGTATTTTTGCAGAATGAACGAGCCATTTTATGAATTTATTTCATTATCATGTAACACATTGAAATACTATTCATTTAGTAAAGGTGAATTTTTTAAGCAATTTATTTGTGATTATTTTAATTTGTTTATTTAAATGTTTAATCATTTACAGATAGTTATTTAAAATCAATTTTATATTATCTTTTTGCTTTATCATTTCATTAGCAATGCATTCTAAAAATAAAAAATTAATAATAAATAAGTAAAAAGTAAATAGCAATCTATCTAATTGCCATATAATATATTTCTAATAGTTTTATCATTTAATTTTATTAATAAAAAGATCAGATGAGATGATCATCCGACCTTTTTATTTTTGCTGATATGTGGATAAAAATTCTTCCATTTTGCTAGCAGTCGATTTTAAATCTTCCATTTTCGGTAAATAGACAATCCTAAAATGATCAGGTGTTGCTAAATTAAATCCACCACCATGAACAAGTAAAATATGATGTTTATGGAGAAAATCTAAAACAAATTTTTCATCATCATAAATTGAAAAACGCTTCGTATCAATTTTAGGGAATATATAAAAAGCAGCTTTGGGTTTTACAGCTGATAATCTAGGAATATCATTGATTGCCTTATAGATGTATTCACGTTGTTCATAGATTCTACCACCAGGTAATAGTAATTCATCAATACTTTGATAACCACCAAGTGCTGTCTGAATAATTTGTTGTGACAACACATTAGAACAAAGACGCATGGAAGCCAACATGTTTAGACCTTCAATGTAGTCTTGAACATATTTTTTATTGCCGCTTAATACCATCCATCCACAACGAAATCCAGCTACACGATGAGATTTTGATAAACCATTTAAGGTAACTACAAATAAATCAGGTGCTAATGTAGCAATTGGAATATGTGTCAGTTGATCCATGACTAATCGATCATAGATTTCATCAGAAAAAATGATCAAATTATTTTGACGAGCAACTTCAACAATTTCTTCTAATAACTCTTTTGAGTAGAGAGCACCTGTTGGATTGTTTGGATTAATTATGACAATTGCCTTTGTATTAGAAGTGATCTTTGATTTTATATCTTGAATATCTGGATACCATTCTGATTGTTCGTCACATATGTAATGAATAGGTGTTCCACCTGATAAAGAAACGGCTGCTGTCCAAAGTGGATAATCAGGCATTGGGACAAGTACTTCATCCTGATTATTTAGCAATCCCTGCATACACATTGTAATCAACTCACTAACACCATTACCAGTATAGATATCATTGATAGTAACGTTTGGGAATTTTTTTAACTGACAATATTGTTCAATCGCCTTACGAGCTGAAAAAATACCCTTTGAATCTGAATATCCTTCAGATTGCCGAACGTTTGAAATGGTATCCTGAACAATTTCATTAGGAGCATCAAAGCCAAACGCCGCCGGATTACCAGTGTTTAATTTTAAAATTTGGATACCTTCTTCTGCCATTCGGTCAGCTTCTTCCAAAACGGGACCTCGTACATCATAACTGACATTATCCAGCTTGTTCGGTTTTTTAAATTCTTTCATTTTATCTTTCTCCAATTTCCAATGAATTTATATATTTAAAGTTAGGCTATCTATAAAAAAAAAAGCAATTAAAAATTGCTTTTTTTATAAAATATCAATCTTCATTACTTTTTATGATTTTTATTACAATATACTCTTGCTTCATAAGGTGTAAAAATTGCATGTTGTTTAATAGGTTCATCACCTAAATTACTTAAAGCTAAATGCCAATCTTCAATTTTAATTCCTTTAGGCATATCAACTGAAACAAATTCACCTGTCAAATTTACAATTATAGCAAAACGTTCATCGTCTAAGAAACGTTCATAGATATAAAGTTGTTTATGATCAATATAATGAACTTGGTAAGCGCCATAAATTAATGTATTATTTTTTTGTCGGAATTTAATAAGCTGTTTATAATAATTTAATACCGAATCTGCTTCTTCTTCCTCCTCTTTTGCATTGATAAAATATTTATTCGGATTAACACCTATCCAAGGACGTGTATCAGAGAAGCCGGCATATTCTTCATCTGTCCATTGAACTGGTGTTCTAGAGTTATCACGTGCTGTTTGTCTAACAATAGATAATGCCATCTTTTCATCAATGCCTGTTTGAATCATTTCATGATAAAAATTTTTAGTATCTACTGCATCAAATTCTTCAATCGACTCAAATGGCATATTCGTCATACCCAATTCTTGTCCTTGATAAATAAATGGTGTTCCCTGCAACAAAAAGTACATAGTAGCTAGGGCTTTAGCAGATGTTTTACAAAATACCATTTCATCATTTCCAAAGGTTGAGACAGAACGAGGAATATCATGATTTTCCATGTATAAAGCATTCCATCCTTTGCCATTCAATGCCTCTTGCCAACGTGTTAGTGCTTTTTTTAATTTTATGATGTCAAGCATTTCTTTGCCTTTTTTATCCCATAAAGAAAGATGTTCAAATTCAAAAAGCATATTAAAATAGCCTTTGGGTCCGACCCATTTTGTTGCTTCTTCAGCACTAACTCCGTTTGCTTCTCCTACAGACAAAATATCATCTTTTTTAATTACTTTACTTAATGCTTTCAAATACGCTTCAATACCAGAAACATTGGTAAAGGCTGCTAATGGATTTTCAGTAAAATTTGTCTCAACAGGTGCTTTTTTAATATGCGAAATGGCATCTAAACGAAAGCCATCAATCCCCTTATCTAACCACCAATGAATCATTTTAAATAATTCTTGTTGTACTTTTTCATTTGCCCAATTTAAATCTGGTTGTTCCTTTGAAAAAACATGTAAATAATACTGATTTGTTTCTTCATCATACTGCCAAGCAGAACCACCAAAAATAGATTGCCAATCATTGGGTGGCCCATCTACTTTTCCATGATCCCAGATATAATAGTTACGGTAATCATTTTCTTCTGATTTTCTAGATTCAACAAACCACGGATGTTGTTCAGAAGTATGATTTAATACTAAATCCATAATAATTTTAATTCCATATTCATGTGCTTCATTTAATAAATCATCAAATTCTTCCATTGTGCCAAATGTCTCTAAAATCTTTTGATAATCACTGATATCATAACCATTATCCACATTTGGTGATTCATAAATGGGAGTAATCCAGATGAAACCAATGCCTAAATCTTTTAAATAACCCAATTTTTTTCGAATACCATTCAAATCACCGATACCATCATTGTTTGTATCTAAAAAACTTGCAGGATAAATTTGATAACCAACTGTTTCTTTCCACCATATTTTTTTGCTTTCCATATAGACACCTCTCGCCTCAGTTCTGTCTTTTATATGTCTTTTTCATCATTATAGTAAGAAAAAGGAAAAATTGGGAATAATATGCAAATCTTCTTAGCGAATAGACTTTTTAGACAATTATTAATCCATAGGTATTCACTTTCCTTAATAAGCTAAAATAAAGTGAGTTAGAACCAAATTATTTAAATACTAATAAAAATTTTGATGAATTTCTCAATTTTTTAGATTTTAACAAGGGAGCTAAACAAAATGACTCATTTTTAATTAATTTTTTGATAGGATTTCTAAATGAAAAGATTTTATTGCTATTTTTCTAATTCTTATTAAAAAACAGACAAATTATCTAATTGTTTGAAATTAGTTTTTGATACTGCTATAAATAGCTTAGAAAAAAATAAAATTTCCTTTCTCTCTAATAGTCTGAGTAAATTTTTCCATTTGTCGATTAAAATAAAAAGATTAAAGCAAATCTGCTTTAATCTTTTTATTTATTTTGAAATGATATCATCATACAACCTTCAAAACAAGAAAATATTACTCAATAACATTTACATCAATGGCTTGATAGAAAGAATTAGGTGTATCGTTAATATCCCATACTGAATAAATAACATGATAGCCACTTCTATCTTTTGGAACAGTGATTTTATGAACAGGATTATTGCTTGGATAATAACCTTGTGTTATAGGTACATTTTGACCAATCGGATAGCCATCTACACCAATGACATCCATATCTTCCAAAGTCAATGGCTTATTAGGATTCCATCCTTGTTTAGTCATATAATATCTAAAGCGATTTGTCTTATGAACTTGTGTTAAATGCCATTTAAAATCCCTTTCACCTGTATGAATATTTGTTTTTACACAACGATCTGCTGTTTGCACATCTAATAATTTGAATCCTGGTAATCCAGCTGAAGCAAGTTTACCATTTAATTGACCACTATCCAACAAACGTGTTGGCGCTTCAATACAATAGGGACAAGTTATAATATCAGGTGCACTAATCTCGCCCCCTGACCAACCAAAGCCATTGGCCTTTGAATTTTTTACCCGACTAATTGGATCAATCACATAGCCATGTGCAGACACTTCATAATTACCAGCGAACATTCCCATTCCTACTATCATACCAAGTAACATTGCACAATAAATCCAAAATTTTTTCATTTTGCCCTCCTTAATAAATTTAATGTAATTATTATTACATTTAAACAATAACCTATTCTTTTTAAAAAAAGCAACGAATAAGCAATACTTTCATTCAACAAATTTCCTGTTTTCTCTATCCCTTGTAATAGTCATTTGAACCATTTAGGTTTGTATTAAAATAAACACACTCCAAAATGGATAACTGATAACCTATTATCAGAGTTAATCAAGAAATTTTTATTCTTATATGGTTTTTAAATGTATTCATCTTAATAGCATTTTCAATTTTTGTTATTAGGATAACTATAATTATTATTGATGCCGCATTGATCAAACAGGAAATTCTAAATCGGTCATGGTCGCTATAAAAAATAAAATAAAAATTGTTCTTCACTTTAAAATAGCAAAAACTTACGACCTAGAATATCTAAACATCATTTAAATAAAGTATAAACTTATAAGATTTTAGCATGTATAATAATAAGGATGATCAACCTATTCTTTTAATTAGTAGAAAATAGTTTTGCTGAAACAGATGAATTTTTAAACAAAAGTAAAAGAGAAACAACAACCTAATTTTCTAAATATAATCTACGATTGAATACTATTTATGCAGTCAAAGTTAACAAAAATTCAATGAACTCTGTCTTTAAACCATCATAAATAACATTTTTTAAAAATAACTAATTTACTGGCTAGATTTATCTATATTATAATAATTGAGAATGAAACATTCATTAAAATCTTTAGATCTATGATGATTGCATAATAGTGCCTTCTCTAACCCTGATTTATAAAGATAAATTATTAGAAATATCTATTCTGTAAATTGATTAATGTTTAACAACATAAAAAACCACTATCTATAGTTAGTGGCATAGATAGCGGTTTTCTCAATTTTTTAAAATATATCAAAAGCAAAATTATTTTGGCATAATTTAGGAGGAATGAAAAGTAAAAAAACAACATGGTATATCTTAATTGGAACAGCAATTTGCGTATTGCTAACTGGATGTAATAATGAGAAGAAGCAGATACTTCTACTTCTTCAACTAGACAAGAAACTAAATTAAACACTTCAAAAAATAGTGATAAAGAAAGAGAGAAAAAAGATAGGCAGACTAAAAAAGATAAAGAAGCTTATGAAGCAAAAAAAACAGCTAGACAAACTCAAATCACTCAAAAAGTAAAAGATGCCGATGCAGCTATGAAACAAGCAGAAACAACCCCAACGGATATCACCCGTCACAGTAAATAAGGCTACATCTACTTTAAATGCAATACCGGTGGCAATCTAGACTTACAAAGAAGATTGAATGTTGTAAATGTTTCTTTGAATAATGTAAAACAGCATGCAGAAACCCAAGCTAAAGCTGCGCAGGTAGAAGCAAAGCAGCAAGCTGAACCATCTCAGACTGAACAAGAACAAACAAAACAACGAGCTCAAAATGCACAGGCAAATGCCAATAATACCAACAAAATAGTGAAAGTTATAAAGGATGTACTACTTTAACAGACTTTGTTAATAAATATGGAATGAGCCCAGCCGCCTATAAAGTAGCTTATGAAGGAATGTCTGAAGAAGCATTACGTACGTACTACAACAATGAAAACATCTGGCGAAGTGCAGCTTGGATTTGCAAAATATGAAATTAACAATAAATTATTAGTCAACGGTGTAACCCAACCATAAATACCCATAAAATGGTTCAGATGATCTGCATTAAAATATTTTGTAAAAAAGAATCATATTTCTAATTTTATCACGATAATTGAATATAGTAGAAAACAATTTTGTGAAAATGGTTTTTGATATAATTTATTCAAATTATTTTAATCTATTCATCCTAAAAAGGATGGGTAGATTAAAATAAGATAGTATCCATGTTTCGATTGAAATTTTTTAAATGATTAATTTAGGATTTGTTGAATGAACATAATCTTATTCTTAAAAGAATTATATAAAAATACTAGCAGCGCTTTAAAAATAAAATGAGACTAGATTTTATTGATGAACTCAAGTTATAAAACAAATCTATTTTTTGTTTCATTTCTGCCTCTTTTACTTATTAAACAAAATAAAAAAGGCTTAAGAGCCTTTGAAATCAATTACTAAATTAATCAGACACATGGCGACACCTGCTTAGTGCTGCTTCCTTCCAGATCTGACACAATTCACAAGTCCGCCATTGTCCTAGCCTCTCGGCAAAGAATAGTATACCTTAATTTTTGATATTTGGCTAGCCTTTTTGACTATTTTTTCTTTTTTTTCTTAATTGCTTAAAAAAATTGGTTAAAATCTGACTGCAAGGTTCTTCCAAAACACCTGATTCTGTTTTTGCTACATGATTAAAACGACTATCGGCTAACAAGTTTATCAAAGTTCCTGCTGCTCCACCTTTTGGATCTTTTGCTCCATAATAAACTTCAGGAATTCTTGCTAACAGCATCGCACCACTACACATTGAACAAGGTTCTAATGTCACAAATAATCTCGTTTCTTCTAAACGCCAACTATTAAGAAAGGTACAAGCTTCATTAATTGCTAGAATTTCTGCATGAGCTGTGGCTTTTTGTATTTTTTCTCTTAAATTATAGCCACGTGCAATAATTTGTTTTTGATATACAACGACAGCACCAATTGGAACTTCTCCCAGTTTTTCTGCTTTTTTTGCTTCAGTTAACGCCTCATTCATAAAAAATTTTTTCTCTGATGTTGTCAATATTTCCATAAATTTTACCTTTCATTCATTAAAGTTAAACCGTGTAATTAGTTTCATGTTACAATAAAATTGGGAGGTATGTCTATGTTTGTTACCAAATTATTAAAGCTTTATCCAAATGGGATACTTTCAAAAAAGCAAGCAACTACTACTACTTATCTTTCTTTACCTATTGATGACGGTTATTTTATCATTGAAAAAGCACAATTAACGACAGAAGAACAAAAGCTTTTGGAAACTTTCTTTCTTCAGGAAAATCCTGCTAATCTACAATTACGTCATAACTGGTATAATTATCTATTTCGTCATCTTCCACTTTCAAAAGATGAAGGCGTATTCAGAATATTGCAATTTCATTTAGAAAAAACAGATCATTTACAAAAATCTGAATGGGAAATAGCTATCCGAACCATGTTTCCCACTGTAACTGACTTATTTTTTTTAAACGAAACAGATGGTCTTATTATTGAACCTTTTAAGAAAAATCATTATTCCTTAAAAGAATTAGAAGATATTTTTCTAACATTAGATATGGACTTTAACTTAAAAACTCTCGTATTTGTTGGAAGTTTTTTCCCAACTACCATGAATTTTCCTTTATTATTTAAAGAAGAACAACAATTTTTTCAAAGAAGAAATTACTAGCAATCAAGCAAAACAAATATGTACATTCACGGAAATAGCTTTACGTTATTTTATAAAAGATCGTTTAAAAGACAGTCCAACCATCCAAAGGTTAAAACAACAAATTGCAAATAATTCAGATATTCAAAAAATTATTTTCGCTTTATGGCATCATCAAGGCAATATCAGTTCCACAGCCAAAGAACTTTTTATGCATCGTAATACCCTTCACTATCGTCTTGATAAATTTTATGAACAAACTGGATTATCTCTCAAAAAAATGGATGATCTTGTTTTATGTTATTTAATTCTAGAGAAACAATAAGTTATCTAATTTTTTATGCAAAAAAAATAATGACATTAAAGAAATTTAAAAATCAATATTACTAACTTTTAAATTCCTTTAATGTCATCAACTATTTTATAGTATTCTCTATGGTATTAATTAGGCATCATTTCTTCAATAAATTTAAAAAACCGATTCATCATATTATCAGTATCCTCTTTCATTTTTTTACCATAGTTTGAAGATTTTTCTTTTTTATTTTCTACTTTTGCTAAAATTTTTGCTAATACAGAAATTTCATCATCTGTTAAACTATCAATAATTGAAAACATTTGTTCATTTTTACCAAACATATCACCAACAAATTTTTTAACTTTGGAACGATTCGACATATGTGAAAGTTCTTTTGACATTTTTCCTGTTGCAATTGTTGCCGCAGCCACACCAGTAACAGCAATAGTACATATACCTAAAATAACCTTTGTCGTTAATTTCATCTCTTTCACTCCTTTATTATTTATCTATTTTTATCATAGCACAAATAATAAAAAGAAAAGTAGTAGAACGCTGTTTCTAGTGATTAATCTCTTCTATTATTGCCACCAAACAATAGAATAAGTCTAGCTAATTGTAAAAAGGTAGCCAAAGCTGCTGCTACGTAGGTAAGTGCTGCCGCAAATAGAACTTTGCGAGCCATTGGCATCTCTTCTTTGGTTAACAATTCTCCCTCAGATAGAATTTTTAATGCACGACGTGAAGCATTAATCTCAACAGGTAATGTAACTAATTGGAACAATAGAGCTAGAGAAAAAGCAAAGATACCAATATTAATTAATGTTTGATTCCAGCCAATTAAAACACCAATCAAAATAATTGGAAAGGCAGCGGTAGAACCAATATTAGCTAGCGGAACAATTGTTGAACGAACTCTTAATGGTATATAATTAGTATGATCCTGAACCGCATGTCCACATTCATGGGCAGCGACACCAATAGCAGCAACTGAAGTTGCCTGAGCAGTAGCTTCTGATAAGCTAAGTATTTTATTTCCAGAATTATAATTATCTGTTAAATTTCCTGCAATTTGTTGGATGCCAACATCCTTAATATTTTCTTTTTGTAGAATAAATTGAGCTGCCTGTGTACCAGTAACATGATTACGACTCGTTATTCGATCATATTTTTTAAAGGTACTATTGACATAAGCAGATGCAGCCATCGAAATGAATAAACCAATAATTACTAAGATATATGTTGGATCAAAAAAAGCATAAAAAGGGAACATTGTCATTCCTCCATTCTTTTTTCTATTGTATCATGCTTTTATAAAAAATGTATAAATGATTATTGAAAAATTCATGAAGCTTGCTTTAGATAAAAAATTCGATTTATTATTGTTTATCAACAATTATTTAATATTACCTATCAATACACTAGTCTAAAAGGGGCGAAATTTAAAATAAGTTACAGTTCATCATTTGTTCAATGAATTAAACAATGAATAGCAAAATTATCTGTTTTATTATTTACAATTGATTGCTAATTTTTTCGATATTTTTTAATAAAACTGATAGCGTACCATCGGGATTATTAACAATTTCAACAAATTCTTGATTTCGATAAACATCTATGGGTACAATCAATTCAATTCCATTATTCATTTTTAATTTTTGCTTACCAAATTTTTTCTCAGAAATCTCTCTAACTTTTTGGATTGAAGGTGTTTCATCAACAAAGTTTGATTCATTCATTTCGTCTTTATAAGCCATTTTAGCAGAAATATTTTCTTTAAAAACCTGCTCAGCAATATGTTCATTGTTAATAGTTCCAGTTTCCTCAATACACTCATATACTGCTTCTTTAACGGTTGCCATTAATTCAAATTCATCTTCATCAAATTTTTTCCCTATATATTTGACTGCTTTTTTTATTTCTTTTATATTTTCATCAATGGAAGGTGCTGGTTGTGTTTCAATAACTTTTTCAGAGAAATACCAAATTTTTTCTCCTGAAAATAGATAACGTTTTTCTAGTAGCTCATAGGTTAACGTACTTAAATTAATGGTAATTCCCTCATCTGGTTTTTGTGATTTAGTTGGTAAAATTGCTCGATTTATAATTAATTTATTATAGATACTTTCTTCTTCACAATCCACAAAATGGGTATAACTCTCTTTATAATTTAATTTGAGCATAGCCAAATGCTTAATCGTATCTACTTCATATAAAATGAAAAGCAAATCAGCACTTGGTGCCTCTTCACTTTGTGAATAGACTTGATACCAATGTTCAACTAATGCCTGTGTTTGGCTAATAAAGTCTGTATTTATTGTTTGTAGTTGTTCCATAAAAAAACTTGACCTTGTTAAAACACCAGTTTTTGTTTGGGCAGTGGATAATTTATTGATTTTATTTATTAGGTAAGTACGAATATATTCTGTTGTCAAATCTAACTCTTTTTTTGAATAAATAGGTGAACCCGCATCCCGATCGATAATATGTAAAATAGCTTTTTTTAAATAAATATCCAAAAATTTTCTCTCCCTTTTTATCCTATTCACTTCATTATACTTGATAAATGTTTAAATATTCCTTGTTCAGCTGTTCTTTTTATTCATTTATATTATTCACTTTATTTGTAACTAAAAAATATTTTTTATCGTAAATTTTATTTAGATTAAATTACAAATCAATTATTTTATCAATAAAGACATCTTTTTTGCACAATGTATAACCGCAAAAAGATGTCTAATTAACATTACCTATAAATAATTATGACTATAACTTTATCTATTCCTTGGCTTTAAGCATTTTCAGTTAACCAATGTTCTACTTCGGAGAATGCTTCTGGAATTCCAGCTGGATTTTTACCACCTGCTTGTGCCATATTTGGTCGACCACCGCCACTGCCACCAACTTTTGGTGCAATAGCTTTGATTAGATCCCCCGCTTTTAGTCCTTTTTGATTTAGTTCTTCTGACATTGCAACCAATAGATTTACTTTATCTGCCTGAGTTGTGACCAATACTAATAAATCAGATAATTGTTTTTGTTTCCATTGATCAGCTAGCTGTCTTAATTGAGTTGTATCTTTTACTTTTACCTGTGCAGTAATATAGGAAACTCCATGACTCTCATGAATTTCTTTAAAAGCTGCATCGCCTTCTTGACTTGCTAGTCTACTAGCCAATTTATCATTTTCTTTTTGTAATTCGCGTAGTAGTTGTTGTTGTTGTTCTACTTTTATTACTGTTTCCTTCAATTGTGAAGATTTAACAAGTTTTGCAACTTCTTTTAATTGATCTTCTTCTTCAGATAATAACCGATAAGCTTCCTTACTCGTTACAGCATCAATTCGACGAGTGCCTGCACCAATCCCTGATTCAGAGACAATTTTAAAAATGCCAATATCTTCTGTATTGGAAACATGTGTACCGCCACATAGCTCTAGTGAATAATCAGAAATGGTCACTACCCGTACCTCATGACCATATTTTTCGCCAAATAAAGCCATAGCTCCCATACTTTTTGCCGTATTGATATCTGTTTCCACTGTATTCACTGGCATAGCTGCCCAAATCTTTTCATTGACAATCTTTTCCATTTGGCGCAATTCTTCTTCTGTCACCTGTCCAAAGTGAGTAAAATCAAAACGCAAATGGTCTGCATCAACTAATGAACCTGCCTGAGTAGCATGTTCACCTAAAACATCTTTTAAAGCTCGATGTAGCAAATGAGTAGCTGTATGATTTTTCATAATATAAGTTCTCATTTGTTTATCTACATGTAGTTGATAAATATTTCCTTCGATCATTGGTTGTGTGACTTCTACTTTATGCAACGTTTGACCATTTGGTGCTTTTTGAACATCAATGACATAAGCCACTTGATTTCCTTCACCATCTTCAATAATCCCATGATCAGCAACCTGGCCGCCCATTTCAGCATAGAAAGGCGTTTCAGCAAAAATAAGCTCAGCCATCCCCTTTTCTACTGTATCTACCATTTTTTTATTTTGTAAAAGAACCAATAATTCACTTGCATTATCTAAAACTTCATAGCCAACAAACGTGCTTTTGACCTTGATATCTGTTAGAACAGCAGACTGAACATTCATTGATGTTTCATTATTCCGTGCTTTTCTTGCTCGTTCACGTTGGACTTTCATTTCTTCTTCAAATCCCATATGATCAACTGTTAAACCAGCATCAGTTGCAATTTCTTCTGTCAGTTCTACAGGAAATCCATACGTATCATATAATTTGAAAATACTCTTACCATCTAAAGTATTGGACTTAGTTAATTTAACTTGCTCCATCAAGTCATTTAAGATACCCAAGCCATCGTTGATCGTTTCATTAAAGCGTTCTTCTTCAGTGCGAATTACTTTTTCAATAAAAGTTTTTTGTCTTAAAATTTCTGGATAATAACTAACCATAATTTCACCAACAATAGAAACAAGTTGATACAAGAAGGCTTGATCGATTCCTAATTTTTTTCCATGCATAACAGCTCTACGTAATAAACGACGTAAAACATAACCACTTCCCTCATTTGAAGGTAATGCACCATCACCAATCGCAAACGATAATGCACGAATATGGTCTGCAATTACTTTGAATGAGATGTCTATTTGTGGATTTTCTCCATATTTTGCTTTTCCACTCAATTTTTCAATTTCATGAATAATGGGTAAAAATAAATCTGTTTCAAAATTAGTTGGTGCTTCTTGAACAATTGAAACCATTCTTTCTAATCCCATACCTGTATCAATGTTTTTATGTGGTAAGGGTTCAAAGGTGTCTTCAGCTGTATGATTGAATTCAGAAAAAACAAGATTCCAAATTTCTAAATAACGTTCATTTTCACCACCTGGAAAATTCTCTGGATCATTTTCTGGAATATCTAGGAATTCAGCTCCTCTATCATAAAAAATTTCTGTATCAGGGCCGCTTGGTCCTGAACCAATATCCCAAAAATTATCTTCCAATTCAATAATATGATCAAGAGGTAACTTCATTTCTTCATGCCAGATTCGTTTTGTTTCCTGATCTTTTGGATAAACCGTAACATATAGTTTTTGAGGATCAAAAGCCATCCATTTTGGTGAAGTTAAAAATTCCCATGCCCAATGAATCGCTTCTTCTTTAAAATAATCACCAATTGAAAAATTCCCTAACATTTCAAACATAGTATGATGCCGAGCTGTTTTTCCAACATTCTCAATATCATTTGTTCGAATAGACTTTTGAGCATTTGTGATTCTTGGGTTCTCTGGAACAATCGAACCATCAAAATATTTTTTTAAAGTTGCAACACCAGAGTTAATCCAAAGAAGTGTTGGATCATTGACTGGAATAAGTGAAGCACTTGGTTCTATTGAATGTCCTTTTGACTTAAAAAAGTCAAGAAACATTTGACGAATTTGACTACTGGATAATTGTTTCATTGTTCGTTCCCACCTTTAAAAAATTTATTTCATAAATGATTTTACTTCTTACAATCAATAAAAAAATAAAAACACCATTGCAGCCAGGGACGAATAATCGCGGTACCACCCTGATTGCAATGATGTGCTCATTACCTCTTAAACTCTATAACGTAGAGAAACGTTGACATTTCTATCAAATTTCTAAAGGGAGCAAAAAATTTTTTGAATTGTTTTTCTCTCACTTATGAAAAACTTTCTGTCAAATTCATTAAAAATGATTCATATCCTTTAGTTATCTATACGATTATAGAAAAGATTTTAAATAAAGTCAATCATTCTATATTAAAATTCATTTTCTCTTTTACTTATTCAAAGCAAAAATAGTAATAACTTATAATAAACTTGTTTCTATTAATTTGAAGATCTTTTCTTTGCCTTTTTTGCTGTTCGATTTGCTTGACGACGTTCGACCTTTCGTTTTTGTTTATTACTATCTGTAATTGCTCGTTCGATTTTTTTCTTATAACCGGGTTTAATTTTTTTCTGTTTCTTTTTAACCAAACCAATCAGTATTGGATCTAATTCATCTTGCGTTTTTTCTCGTTTTAGACGACGATTACGATCATAGGTTGCTATGATTTCGCCATTTTTAATTTCTTTTGGTTGAAAGGTAATTCCTAATTTTTCAATTTCTGTGATTTGCTGTTCATCAGCAGGCGAATAAAGTGTAATAGCAGTCCCTTTTAATCCGTTTCTACCTGTTCGGCCGACACGATGAATAAAAAAGTCCAAGTCTTTAGGTATTTCTGTATTAATTACTTCTGAGACTCCTTCAATATCAATTCCTCGCGCTGCTAAATCTGTGGCAACGACATATTGATATTCTAAATTCTGTACTTGTCGCATGACCCGTTTTCGTTCTCTAGGTGAAATATCGCCATGTATTTTGGCTACTCTTAATCCATGTTCTTTTAAATAAGTTGTAATTTCATCTACTCGTTGTTTTGTATTTGCAAAAATAATTGCTAAATAAGGATGGCCAATCGTTAATAATTGGTAGACCAATTGATTAACATCTTTGCCTTTTGTTGAAAAAAGCCAATTATCAATGGTTGAAGCGATCACTGTTTCTGATTTTATTTCTTCAATGACAGGATTTTCTAAGTATTTTTTTAAAAATGGTCGTAATTTTTCTGGAATTGTTGCTGAGAATACCAACATTTGTAAATTTTTTGGTAATCGACTAGCAATTTGATCTACATCCTCCAAAAAGCCCATGTCAAGCGTCATATCTGCTTCATCAATGACAAAAGCAAAGGCTGTATGAACTTTCAATGCTTGTTCATTAATCATATCTAATATTCGACCTGGCGTTCCAACTACAAGTTGCGGTTGTTGATTCTTAAGCTTTATTAACTGACGTTGCTTATCTGTGCCACCAATAAAATTTGATATATGTATTTCTGGTGAACTAAACTTAGCCGCCTGAATTGCTGCTTGATAAATCTGATTTGCTAATTCACGGCTTGGTGTTGTAATAATCACTTGTACTTCATCAATAGTTGGATCAATTTTATTTAGTAAGGGCAATAAAAATGTATGTGTTTTGCCACTGCCAGTTTGCGATTGACCAATGACATTTTTCCCCTTTTGAATCATTTGTATTAATTTTTCTTGTACTTGCGTTGGTTGCTGAAATCCCTTTTCTTTTAAAGCTTCCATTAGAAATGGTTTAAATTGAAATTGCTTAAATGAAGACATTTCTAACACCTCTTTTCTTATATTTCTAAACAAATCTTTTTGAATTATATCATAAAAATAGTTGTTTTACCTTGTCCTCATGAGAAATGATAGCGAAAATGATTGATTATGGCATTCTGCTGTGAATAAGTATTTAAATTGCTATCAATAGAATGCTTTTTTTACAATTATGACTATGAAAATCGTCTCACCTATTCATTGAATTAGCTGATGTTTAATTCGTTTCATTAATTTACTTTTTTCACCTGTCTGTTTATATTTTGCACGGCAATCAATTTGCAGTATGATAAATAAGAGGAGAGGATGTTGATAGTGTTAAATCCATATTTTGTAATAGGTGTATGCATTTTTTTAATTCTACTCTATTTATTATTCATTTATATTTATAGGAAAAATCATATTCATTATTTACTTTTTGCTTTATTGTTAATTTCTGTTTTCCTGACTATTTTTAGCTTTCAAGTATTACAGGCGGCAGCCGTTTCTACTCATCCGATTCATTATGATCTGAGATTGTTATGGATTCCCTTCATTTTAGGTGCCTGTTTAACAATCATTAACTTATATAGAGGAATTAGACAACTGATTGTTTATCGTGCAAAACGATCAAAAAATAATAAGTAATTTTTAAACCAGGTCTACTTTAGATAAATTACGGCCAAATAAGTTTTTAATAAAAAGTCTATCAAAATAAATCTATATTGTTCAATTTTTGATAAATAGCTATTTTATAGAACGAGCCATTAATTTTCTAAAATAACATTCCTAACCAGTCACTAAAATTATTGAATCTATATCCTTTTTAATCACTAAAATGTATTTCTATAATGTTTCATAACTGTGAAACATTATAGAAATACGTAGTAAAAAATAATAAATAATCCGTTAATAATATCGCCAATTTGTATACCATATAATCAGTTCATTGCTCTTTTGTGGATAAAACTACTTGGTTTTTTCCACAAAAGAACAAATGCATCATTTATTATAGCAATTAACTAGGAGAAAAATTTTTACATAATTTCTGAAGTTCTTCATAAATTTCGTTTATTTCATTTTCATCTTTTGCATTGGCACTGCTCGCTAATGGATGGCCGCCTCCACGATGATTCTTAGCTAATTCGTTAATGACTGGCCCTTTTGAACGTAAACGAACCCGATAATTCCCACCTGGTTGTTCAACAAAGATACTCCAAGCCATTATTTCTTCAATGGTACCCGGCAGTGGCACAATAGCTGCAGTATTTGAATCCACTAATCCATATTGTTTTAGTAATTCTTTTGATAAAATCACTTTACCAGCACCTGATTGATCTATTTGGATATTTTGATACACATAACCAGCAAGTTTGGCAATTTGTAAGGACATTTGATTTAGTTGACGATTCAAATCAGAAGCATTAAAGTTATATGTCATCAGCATAGCCGCAACTTCTAGCGTATGTGATGTTGTTGCTGGATAAAGAAACCGACCTGTATCGCCAACAATTCCCGCATATAGTAAACGAGCTGCCTGATTATTTATTTTTAATTTATCCTGATGGCGAAGAAATAAATCAGTAATCATTTCACAGCAACTACTGGCTTTTGTGTTTACCCAAACAATATCTCCATATGGATCATCATTTGGATGATGATCAATTTTAATCATTTTTTTTCCATTTAAAAATCGTTTGTCGCTAATAAGAGCAGTATTTGCTGTGTCCGTGACAATAACTAGCGCATTTTCATAAATAGTATCCTCAATTTTTTCCATGGATGCTAGAAATTTTAAATCATCTACCTCTTCTCCTACTTGATAAACCTGTTTATTCGGAAAACTTTCTCGAATTATTTCTGCTAATCCAACCTGTGATCCAATTGCATCTGGATCAGGTCTTAAGTGACGATGAATAATAATACGTGGATATTTTTCTATTTCTTCGATAATTGCTTTTAAGATATCCATTTCTTCTACTTCCTCCTAGGTACGTTCCATTACCTGACAAATAACAATAGCTTTTGCCACAATAACATTTTCCCAATATACATTAACATCTAATTTTGCTGACCGTCGGCCAATTTCTAAAATTTGTGGATAAATATCTAATTCACTTTCAATTTGAATTAATCTTAGATAATGCAGATTCATTTGCTCAACCATAATATTTCGTTTTTGATTTGTTAGCATCATTCGTTGGATAACATTAATGATAATTTCACCCAGTACACCAAAAGAAATTGTGCCTACACTATTAACCATTTGTGGAGTTACAGTTAAACGAAAATGATTTGAGATAGCTTTATGATTTTTTTCATCAACCGAACTAATTTCAGCTGCAATTTGATCAGAAATTGTATCGGTTAATTGTGGTTGTCTTTGAACAAGCTGCATCGCTTTCATAACATCCTGACGAGATACCAGTCCTACCAAGGAAAAATCATCTTCAACAACCGGCATGACTTCCAATCCGTCCCAGATCATTTGGTGTCCTACACTTGCTACACTCATCGCATTTTTAGCTGTAATTGGATTTTTTGTCATAATTTTATCAAGCATGGTTGTTGTAGGTTTTCCAATAATGTCCTTTGGAGTAACAATCCCAATGACTCGTTGACTTTTATTAACAATTGGGAAACGAGAATGTTGTGTTCGCTCAGATAACTCTTGATAATCATTCACCGAGCTACCAGTATAAAGATAATTTGTTTTTTCTAAGGGTGTATAAATATCGCTAACTAATAAAATATCTTTTTTAATCAATTGATCACTTAAAGCACGGTTGATAATGGTAGCAACAGTAAAAGTATCATAGCTTGTTCGTAAAACTGGAATTTCTAATTGATCTGCAAGTTCCTCAATTTCTTTTGAAGTATCAAAACCACCTGTAATCAAGACAGCTGCATAATTTCGTAAAGCAAATTTTTGTATTTCCTGTCTATTTCCAACAATCATTAGGGAACCTGGTGTAATATAGCGTGCCATCGCTTTTTCAGTCATTGCACCAATGACAAATTTGTCTAATACCTTATTCAATCCAGCTGTACCACCAAGCACATCACCTTCAATAATTTTTACTACTTCACCAAAAGTTAATCGTTCAATATGTTTTTTCAACTTTCGTTCAATTCGGATGGTCCCTACCCGTTGAATTGTTGAAACTAATCCAATATTTTCTGCATCCTTAATTGCTCTGTAAGCCGTTCCTTCACTAACACCAAGATTTTTAGCAATACTACGAACAGATATACGTTCACTAATTGGTAGATTTTCAATATATTTTAATATTTGAGAATGTTTGGTTGCCATGATTTTTCCTCGCAATCTATTTTTAATCTTTATAAAGTAGTTCTGCTTATTAAATCATTCGTATTCACTACCTATTTCAAATCTTCTATAACAAATTAAGGTTTTCTGTTCTATTCATCAAATTTATCACTTGATGTAGCTTTTTGATCTAATACAAAGCACCATTCATTTTTATAAATCTATTCATTAAACAAAATTACTTGTAGTTCATTTTATAGCAATTTTCCATATTACCTATTATTATCCATCATAATTTCTGATTATCTTACGTGATTCCAAAGAAGTAAGTAAAAGGGTCATTTTTATTTCAGGCAAAACAACTATTTTTGTCACGAAAGACCTACAATCAATTAATTTTTGCTAATCATGTTTATAATTAGTCAAACGATAAATATTTGATGTTTACATTATTCTTTAATCTTATCGATCAATAGAATAATATACAATTTGTTATCAAATATTTTCAAAACAGCTTTCAATTAAAAGTATAACAGATTAACCTTTATTTTAGTACAGTTTTCTATCAATTATTTTTTATTATTTTAATAATTAGGTAAATAAAAAATTAGGATTATGTATTTGTTGCAAAGATTAGCAAAAATTAATAGCTATATTTTATTGTTTATTCAATAATAAGTAGATGACTAAATTAATATCTAATAATCAATGCACCTTTTGACTAAACAACACAAAAATAAAAATGCACAAAGAATATTGATATATCTTTAGATTACTCAGATAGAAAAGCCATATTATTTTAAACAACCATTTCTGTATGCTACACTAATTTCAAGGAGGGACTTGCTTATGAAAACAAAAGAACAAGATGTCTTAAACGACTTATTTTCTAATACAGTGAAAGGACCATTTGTATCTTTTTCTCTGAATACGCTTGTCGCACACCAAGACATTACTCAAGATATCATTACTTTTAAAAATTTTGCTAAAGCAGCAAAAGAACGTTTTGAAAAAAAATACCCTAAATTAGAATGGGCACCCTTTCAAGAACAAATAGATGAATTAATTATGGATGGCTCATTTTGGAGAGATCCTACAGCAAGTGTAACGATTATCTTCACACAAAACAATAGCTTTATTCAACGACAAGTCATTCATGTTCAAGAACAATATTATGTAGATAGTAAGCCTTATTTACTAGGAATTATTAAAAACATTCAATTTAATCATGAATACTATTTATTGGCATTAAATCGAGACTCTATGGCTCTTTATCATGTAGAAAATCAAAATGTAACTCCTATTTTATTACCAGACGATGCGCCAGTTAATGTAAATGTTGCGCTTGGTGATCAGCTGACAGGTGGGGAAGTAAATTATTCTACTCATGGAGGACCAGGATATAATAATAGCTCCAAAGAGGGTGTTTCTTATCATAGTGTCAATACAAAAGATCAAGAGGTAGAAATTGATTGGCAAAATTACTATCAAGCAGTAGATACCTTTTTACAAAACTCCTTAAAAACATTAGAAAAATTACCCATACGTCTTTTTGCATTAAAAGAGAATCAAGTACAATTTATCAAAATCGCTAAAAATTCTTATTTAGATCAAAGTGCTTCGATTACAGCTTCACCGGCACAAGCAACTATGGCAGAGATAAAAGAATCTGTCAAAACACTTAATCAAACACTTGAAAGATTAAAATTAGAACAATATAATAAATTGTTAGATAAAAAATACCTTGATCAGTTGGAAGAAATTGTACCAGCTATTAAGGAAGGAAAAGTAGCCTATTTCTTCATTTCAACGGCCAATTTAGTAGCAACAACAACCAAAATGACGTCAGAAGAATTTGATCGGAACAAACTTTTTAACGATTTAGTCTATTCTGTCATAGAGATGGATGGAAAGGTATATATTTTAGATCAAAGTATTACACCTGATGAAAAATCCTTAATCGCTGTTTTACGTTATTAAATTAACCAAGATATGATAATAAATTAACAAAGGAGACAATTGATCAATCATACCTCTTTAAAGTTGAATCAACAGTTAGTAAAAAAGAGATAAGAACTAGATAAATCTAGTTCTTATCTCTTTTTTATGTTTAAAAATTATTTTGTTGTTATATACTTTAGTCTAGGAAACTTTTGAAATCTAAAAAGAGATCAAGCAAATTGCCTGATCTCTTGAAAAGTCTATCAATTAAATTAAGCTTTTACAACATTTGTTGCTTGAGGGCCACGTTGACCTTCTTCAATATCAAATGTTACTGTATGACCTTCTTCTAAAGTTTTGAATCCGTCTCCTTGAATAGCTGAAAAATGAACGAATACGTCGTTTCCATTTTCTGCAGTGATAAATCCAAAGCCTTTGTCTGAGTTAAACCATTTAACTGTACCTGTTTCCATAATAAATATCCTCCTTGTGTGTTCAAGACACATCAATTATTGTTTGCAATTACTTGAAAGGTGAAAAATGTGGAAGATGTTTATTTGAAACAGCTACACATATTACCGAACAAAAAACTACTCTCTTACTATAACACACTTTAATTATTTTGACTAGTAATATCTATGCTTTTTCAAAAAAATAAGTATAATTTGATTAAAAAATTTAGCTTATCATTTTTAAATGATTAAAATAATCAGAGTAAAGCTATTCTATAATTATAAATACGAATCATTTAAAGAGATTTTAACATCGAACTACTTTTTACTTTAAATGAATTACATGCTAATTTAAATTTTTTATTATGATAAATGATGAATCTTGTTTACCAAAAAAATTTAATAATAATTCTTATTAGTAAAAAATATAACTATTTTCCTTTCTTCGATACTCTAATGATTTGTTTAATCGTTTGTAATGAGAAGTTATTTTCCTGAAAATTTCTCATTCATATATTATTCACCAAATTAATACTACATACCCATCAACTTATTCTTTACCTTATATAAAACTATTTAATAATTATAATTTTCATTAGCTTAATCAATTAAATCCTTTTTTGATTAAAAATACCTATAATTTATTAATAATGTCTCCTTCAGCTTCCATTTTAATAATATTTTTATCTATCTTACATCAGGAATCTATATAATGTTTATATTACCTATATTAAGATAATGAACAAAGATAACTTAAAACAATATGTTATTTATTTCGTAAAAGGATAGTTAAATTTTTATTGTTTTTTTTAATTTTTATAGTCAACTAGGAAAATTTGTAGTATTCTTCGTATTATAAAATATAAATTGCATACAAAGGAGTAATCAATGAATTTATATGATAAATTTATTCAAAATAGACGGTTAAGGCGTTTAACTGTTTTGCTCATAATTATATTACTTTTATTTTTAGCTAGATCCATTATAACAGCTATTCTATTAACTTTCATTTTTACCTTTTTAGCGATGCGTTGCGTGACATTTATTCAAAAGTATTTAAAAATACCTTCTGTTATTCTCGTTCTGACTTTATACGCATTAGTCGTTTTTTTAATTTATTTAGCGATTACAAAATATGTTCCAATTGCTGTTCATCAAAGTGTTCAAATGTACAATTCAGTTCTTTATTTTTATCATAATTCAGATAATAATACAAACCAAATTTTTAACCTTGCGAATTCCTATCTGGAAAAAAATAATTTGATGTCTCAAGTCCAAAATGGTGCAACCATTCTTCTTCATTATATTAAAAATGTTAGTTCTCTAGGAATATCTTTTATTTTATCCTTTATCCTGAGTTTTTTCTTTATGATTGAAAAAGATCAAATGGCAGCATTTTCCAAACTTTTTTTAAAAAGTGATCTTAGTTGGTTCTTTGGAGATATCTATTATTTTGCAAATAAATTTGTTAATACCTTTGGTGTAGTTGTTGAAGCGCAATTTTTTATTGCCATTGTAAACACCGTGATCACAACAATTGCCTTAGCTGTGATTGGATTTCATCAATTGCCTGGTCTAATCATTATGATTTTTATCCTTAGTTTAATTCCTGTTGCCGGTGTTATTGTCTCATGTATTCCTTTAAGCTTTATTGCCTACACACAAGGCGGAACTAATGATGTCATTTATGTATTGTTTGTAGTTATTGTTGTACATATTCTAGAATCTTATATTTTAAATCCTAAATTTATGTCTAGCAAAACCGAATTGCCAATTTTTTATACTTTTGTCATCTTATTAGTTAGCGAACATATTTTTGGCATTTGGGGTCTTATTGTCGGCATTCCCATTTTTACTTTTTTCTTAGATGTTTTAAAAGTAAAAACGATTCCTGGGTTAAAAAAAAATTATATTCGGCAAAAACGAAAAAACAAAGAACTAAAAGAAAATGATAGTTAGCTAAAAATAAAACCAATCATTATGATTGGTTTTATTTTTTGTATAATCTTTAAATTTAAATAAACGAATTAGCTAAAATCAAAAAAGAGTAAATTGTTCATTGGATATTCTATTAAAAAGATGTATCACCTAATCTAATAGGCTAATTTTAAACCGAACAATCTACTCTTTTTATTTATTTTATTAAATATGAATTGGAAGTCCTAATGCTAATTCTGAAACATCCATTGTAATCTCACCTAGAGATGGATGTGGATGAATGGTTAAAGCAATATCCTCAGCATTCATACCAGATTCAACAGCAAGAGTTAGTTCAGAAATCATATCACTAGCACCGACGCCACCAATTTGTGCACCAATAATTGTTTTTTCTTCATTGGTTGTTACTAATCGAATAAATCCTTCTGGTTGTCCCAATGATAAAGCACGGCCATTTCCTGAGAATGGAAATTTATAGGCAGTTGCTTCCAATCCAGCCTCTTTTGCTTCTGTAATTGTCATACCCACAGTCGCTAACTCTGGATCTGTAAATGCAACTGATGGCATTGCTTTGTAATCAACCGCCACTTTTTTACCTGAAATTGCCTCAGCAGCAATCTTTGCTTCATAACTTGCTTTATGAGCTAAGGCAGCACCAGGTACAATATCGCCAATCGCATAAATACTTGGAATATTGGTTCTACCTTGTTCGTCAACATGGATAAGTCCACGTTCACCAACTTCAACACCCGCTTGTTCAAGACCAAGATCACCTGTATTTGGACGACGTCCAACAGTAACCATCACATAATCTGCTGTGATACTTTGTTCCTTACCATCTACTTCATAACGAACCGTCACGCTATCTCCATTATCAACTGCTTCTTTTGCCATTGCAGAAGTTACAATTGTCATACCTTTTTGCTTAAATTCATTTAAAACTAATCCAACCATATCTTTTTCAAATGTTGGTAAGATAGAAGATGTTCCTTCTAAGATTGTTACATCAGCACCTAGGTTAGCGTATGCACCACCCAATTCAGCACCAATAACACCTCCGCCAATAATAACAAACTTCTTAGGCACTTCTTTTAATCCTAAACCACCAGTTGAATCTAACACACGACCACCAAACTTAAAGCCAGGAATTTCAATTGGACGAGAACCCGTTGCAATAATCGCATTATTAAAGGAATAAGTTTGGGCTGAATCTAGATGAATGACTCGTAAGGTATGATCATCTACAAAGAAAGCTTCTCCCTCAAGAATTTCAACTTGATGTTTTTTTAACAGGAAGCCTACACCACCTGTTAATTTATTGACGACTTCTTTTTGTTTCCACTCTTGTGTTTTTTCAAAATCAAGCGTCACCTCTTTACTTGATACACCAAACAAAGTGGAATCCAATGATTCTCGGTAATGATGTCCAGCAGCAATTAATGCTTTTGAAGGAATACATCCAACATTTAAGCAGACACCACCAATATACTCTCTTTCAATAATGGCTACTTTTTGTCCCATTTCAGCTGCACGAATAGCAGCAACATAGCCACCAGGACCTGCTCCAATCACAATCGTGTCTAATTCTATAGCAAAATCTCCTACAACCATCAGTAATCACCCTTCCATTAATAATAATTCTGGATCAGCCAATAAGCGTTTAATATTGTTCATTGCCTTTTGTGCTGTTGCTCCATCAACAATTCGATGATCAAAGCTTAAGGAGAGTTTCAATACACGACCTACGGCAAGTTCACCTTCTGTATTTACAATTGGTTGTTGGGTAATTGTACCAACACCCAAAATAGCAACTTCTGGATAATTGATGACCGGTGTAAACCAACCACCACCTACAGAACCAATATTACTAATCGTAATTGATCCTGCTTTCATATCCTGAGCAGTTAATTTTCCTTGTTGTGCCGCTTCTGCTTTTTCATTAATTTCAGCAGCAATTGCAAACATGCTTTTTGTATTCGCATTTTTTATATTTGGTACATACAATCCATTTTCTGTGTCAGTTGCAATACCAATATTATAATAGTTTTTATAGACAATTTCCTGGGTAGCATCATCAATTGAAGCATTTAATACAGGGAATTTTTGTACAGTAGCTGTTAGTGCTTTAACAACATAGGGCAAGAAAGTTAATTTTGTTCCATATTCAGAAGCAATGGTTTTAAATTTCTTACGATGTTCCCAAAGTTTTGATACTTCAACTTCATCGTGTAATGTAACGTGAGGAGCTGTTTGTTTACTATGAACCATTGCCTTGGCAATCGCTTTTCTAGTAGGTGTCATTTTTTCACGAGTTTCAGATTGAGCCATTTCAGTAGCTATCATTGATGTAGCTGACTGATTTGTACTTTCTTCTGCTTGATTTGTTTCCAGTTGTGTTGTTATTTCTTGTGAAGTTGCTGTATTTTCCTGTCCACCGCCTGAAATAAAAGTATCAATATCAGCTTTAGTGACCCGTCCACCTTTTCCAGTTGGTGAAACTTGCTTAATATCTACCTCTTTTTCACGTGCATACTGGCGAACAGAGGGCATAGCTAATACTTGTTTAGTTGAATCATTTGTTGATAAGGAAGTTGTTTTAGATTGAACTGATTTTTCTTCCGTATTTTTAACCGAGTTACTATTAACATCCTGTTTTTCCGATTGTGTTGAATTTGATGATGAAACATTAGTAGCATTATGACCCGGTGCATCAATTTCTACTAGAACATCGCCAACATTTGCCACCGATCCTTCAGAAACCAAGATCGTTTTGACGGTTCCAGTAACAGGTGATGGTATCTCTTCTACGGATTTATCATTTTGAATTTCTAGTAAAGTATCATCTTCTTTAATAATATCGCCCGGTTTGACAAACCATTTTGCAATTTCGCCTTCTGAAATTCCTTCTCCAATATCTGGTAATTTAAATTGATAAGTCATTTTTTTCTTCCCCTCTTTATTCAATTAAAATTCTGCGATTTCCTTGACTTTCGCTTCAATATCGCTAGCATTTGGTAACCAAATATTTTCAGCTTGGCCAAATGGGAAGATCGTATCTGGCGCAGATACACGTCCAATGGGTGCTTCTAAAGATAAAATCGCACGCTCAGAAATTTCAGAAACTACCATTGCACCAATACCAGCTTGCTTTTGAGCTTCTTGAACGACTACAACACGTCCCGTTTTTTTCACTGATTGGATAATTGTTTCAATATCTAAGGGAGCTACCGTCCGTAAATCGATAATTTCCACAGAGATATTTGCCTTTGCTAGATCGCTTGCTGCTTTTATAGCTTCTCGAACCATAGCGCCGTAAGTAATGATGGTTATATCTGTTCCTTCTTGTACAACAGCAGCTTTGTCCAATGCAACTTCATAAGCTTCATCAGGAACTTCTTCACGGAAAGAACGATAAAGTTTCATATGCTCCAAGAAGACAACTGGATCGTTATTTCGAATAGAAGCGATCAATAATCCTTTAGCATCATACGGATTTGATGGAATAACAACCCGTATACCCGGTGATTGAGCGATTAATCCTTCTAGATTATCTGAATGAAGTTCTGGTGTATGTACACCACCACCAAAAGGTGCGCGAATGGTGATTGGCATGTGACGTGTTCCTCCCATACGATAACGAGTTCTTGCCATTTGCCCCACAATTTCATCCATTACTTCGAAAACAAAACCAAAGAATTGAATTTCAGGTACTGGTCGATATCCTTCTAAAGAAAGTCCAAATGCCAAACCACCAATACCAGATTCAGCCAAAGGTGTATTGAATACTCTGTCTTCACCATATTTTTTTTGTAAGCCTTCGGTTGCTCTAAATACGCCACCGTTTGCACCAACATCTTCACCAAAAACTAACACATTTTCATCTTTTTCAAGTTCTAGTGCTAAGGCATCCGTAATTGCTTGAATCATTGTTTTTTGTGCCATGGTTATTTCGACTCCTTTGCTTCATAAAATGCAATTTGTTCTTGAATTGTTTGTGGTTGATCTTCAAACATATTTTTCAAGAAATCAGAAACTTTTTGCTTAGGAATTTTATCAGCTTCGCTAATTGCTTGTTTAATTTCTTCTTTTGTTTGTTCGATGACTTTCTCTTCTTTTTCTTCTGACCAAAGGTTCTTTTCAGTCAAATAATTACGGAAACGAATTAGTGGGTCTTTTTCTTGCCATTCGCTATCTAATTCTTTTGAGCGATAACGCGTTGGATCATCTCCTGATAAGGTATGTGGTCCGTAACGATAAGTTAATGTTTCAATTAATACTGGTCCATTGCCAGCACTTGCCCAATCACGTGCTTCTTTAGCAACTGCATAAACAGCTAAAGGATCCATACCATCTACCTGGATACCGGGAATTCCTGCTGCTACTGCCTTTTGTGCTAAAGTTTGTGCAGCGGATTGTAATGAACGTGGCGTTGAAATAGCAAATCCATTATTTTGAATAATAAATACACCATTTGCATGATAGGCACCTGTAAAATTAATCGCTTCATAAAAATCACCCTGTGATGATCCACCATCACCTGTATATGAAAAGACCACATTTTTCTTATTCCGCTTTTTCATTCCTAAGGCAATACCAGCTGCCTGTATGTATTGTGCGCCAATAATAATTTGTGGTGGTAATGCATACAAATCATCTGCATATAAGTTACCTGCCATATGACCACGTGACCATAAGAAAGCTTCTTTTAATGGTAATCCATGTTGGACTAACTGTGGAACATCACGGTAACCTGGCAGCAAATAATCTTCTTTTTCCATTGCAAACTGACTAGCTAATTGACTAGCTTCCTGTCCAGCTGTTGGTGCGTAGAATCCCAAACGTCCTTGTCGATTTAGGGCAGTTGATCGTTGATCAAGTACTCTTGCCCATACCATTCGAGTCATTAATTCTATTAATTGCTCGTCTGATAGATCAGGCATTAAATCTTTATTTGTTATTTTCCCATTTTTATCGAGTACCTGGAACGTTGGAAATTCTCCATTTATTTCTTTCATTAATAATTCAAAATTAATAGGAGCCTTTTTTCGTGCCATTTTTACACAATCCTCTCTATTACAGCGTTAGTTGATTTTAAATTAAAAAGATTGAAACAGCAATTTAAACTGTATCAATTTCTTTATTGATTATAATTACAAAATAGCACTAATTATCAAAAAGAGCAAGCAAAAAATTTCTATTTTTATTAAATTTTTTTATATATATCAACTTTTAATATGAAATATTAGTGATTTTTTCACAATTTAAAATTATTTCACACTTTTATTTTTTCAATTCATGAACTTATCTCTGTATTAATATACAGAAATAAAATTATATAACAGCGTTGATTAATCATGCCTAGTTAAAATTAAATAAATAAATTAATGTCACTTTTTTTCCTAAAACCTAATTCTATCATAAAAAATTCAGAAAATTCTTTATTTTGTATTACTAAATCCATTTTTTAGTTAAATGAATATAAAATCGTTTGGCTAGTTCAACTGTAATTAAATAAGCACCCACAATGATGATAAGCCAAAGCCAATAGTTTGCAGGAAGTTTCACAAAGCCGATTGCCTTTCTAATCGGTGTTAAAACAATCAATAATCCTAACAAAATAGCTAAAAAACTTGTTAATGTTACCTGCCATGAAGCAAAACTTTGAATAAATGGAATTTTTTTGGTTCGCAATATATGGACAACAAGTACCTGACTGGTTAAGCCAACAACAAACCAACCTGTTTGAAATAAATGTTGTGTAGCAACCGAATTTGCATGAAAAACAAACCACATGACAAGATAAGTAATGATATCAAAAATACTACTAACTGGACCAATACATATGGTAAATTGAGCTAATTCCTTCGTATTCCAACGAACAGGATGCATCAATTCATTTTTATCTACATGATCCCAAGGAATGGATAATTGTGCCATATCATAAATCAAATTTTGAATTAATAATTGAAGAGACATCATTGGTAAAAATGGTAAAAAAGCACTTGCTACCAAAATAGAAAAAACATTTCCAAAGTTTGAACTAATGGTAATTTTTATATACTTCATCATATTACTAAAGACTTCTCGTCCTCTTGATACCCCATCTGCTAAAACATCTAAACTTTTTTCTAATAAAATAATTGAACTTGCATCTTTTGTAATATCAGCAGCAGTATCGACAGAAATGCCCACATCTGCTTTTCTTAATGCAGGTGCATCGTTAATGCCATCACCCATGAATCCAACCGTATGATGATTTTCTTGTAAAGTTGCAATAATTTTTGATTTTTGCATGGGATTTAATTTTGCAAATAAATTGGTTTGTTCTACCTCAGTTTTTAATTGCTGATCTGTCATTTGTTCAATCTGTGTGCCTAATAGGACATGAGCAACTTCAATCCCAACATCTTTACATACCTTTTTAGCAACAATATCATTATCTCCGGTTAATACCTTGACATTAATCCCATGTTCTTGCAAAGATCTAATTGCAGTAGTGGCTGATTTTTTGGCAGGATCTAAAAAACCCATAAATCCGATTAGCGTCATACCTTTTTCATCATTCGTTGAATAGGTAGGATCACTATGTACATCCTTTTTTACAGCCACAGCTAACACACGCATCCCTTGTTCATTCATTCTGACATTTATCGTATGCATTTTTTGTTGTAAATCCGGTGTTAATACTTCAATCTTGCCATTAATTTTTGCATGTGTACATATATCTTTCATTTCTTCTACAGCACCCTTTGTAATCATTAATTGATGATCATCCGCATTAATAACAACTGTCAACCGACGCCGAGAAAAATCAAAAGGAATTTCGTCTAATTTCGTTATTTTTTTAAATGGAATTTTTCGTTTTTTTCTTTATAAAAATTAATTACAGCAATATCCATTAAATTTTTCCAACCCGTTTGGTAATAAGAATTCAAATAGGTAATATCTAGAACTTCATCATCTGTTTCTCCAAAGGGATTTAAATGTTGTACAAGGACGACCCTATCCTCTGTAATTGTTCCAGTTTTGTCGGTGCATAAAACATCCATTCCTCCTAGATTTTGAATAGAAGAAAGTTCTTTAACAATTACTTTATGTTTAGATAGATTAAGTGCTCCCTTTGCTAGATTGCTTGTCACAATTACTGGCAACATTTCAGGTGTAAGTCCGACTGCAACAGCAATTGCAAAGAAGAAAGCATCTGTCCATTGTCCTTTTGTGATTCCATTGATTAAAAAAACAATTGGAAAAAGAATAGCGACCATCCTCAATAAAAATTTACTAACCTTTGTCAAACCTTGATCAAAAGCTGTCTTTCCACGATTTACCGTTGCATTTTTTGCAATATCACCAAAAAAAGTATTCTCACCTGTTTTAAGAATAATTGCTTTTCCTTGGCCGCTTAAAATATCTGTTCCCATAAAAACAAGATCTTTCATATCTAAAGCAGAAATATCCTTTTTAGATTTATCAATACCCGCATCTACAAATTTTTCAACCGGCATAGATTCACCAGTTAATGAAGATTGGTTAACAAATAAATCTTTTGTCCAAATTAAAACAGCATCTGCTGGAATCATATCTCCTGTAGCCAATGTAACAATATCTCCTGGAACAATTTCATCCATAGGAATTTCTTTTGTTTGACCTTCACGTGTAACAGCAGCCGTATTTTCAATCAATTCTTTTAAATTTTGACTGGCTATTTGTGAACGGTATTCTTGAATAAAAGAAATCATAACACTCGCTAAAATCATCACAGCCATGACAATTACAGCTTCAAAATCTCGTGTTAGGGCAGAAATTATCATTAATAAGACTAATACATAAACAAATGGATCTTCGAATGATTTTAAAAACATAATAATTGCTGGCGTTGGTTTTTGTGCAGAAACTACATTCGGACCATTTTCATGCAATCGTTTAGCAGCATCGGCATTTGATAGTCCCTTTTGCGATGTCCTAAATTCCATCATCAACTCTCTTTCTGATAGCCCAACTAATTTTCTTAATTCTTCATCTTTTTTTGTATTTTGACTTGTTTTATTTGATTGTTTATTGCTCATGACTTTCCCCTTATTCTTTGTTTTATTGAAAAAAGACTGTATGCTATTTTTTATTTATGCCCTAAATATTTGAATTCATTGAGCAGTTTTATTGAAAAAGCAAGATAAACTACAGACTGGCAAATCATTATAAATTATTCAAGTAGATAGTGATTGATTTAGTATTTAATCTTTTTTATTTGGTCTTCCATATTATATAAATTAACGAATAAATCTGCTTATTTATTTCTATCTTCTGAATTGATAGTTAGCTATGCCTTTTAAATCATCATAGTTCATCCAGATATACCTGTCAAAAAAAATACCTATTACTTATTGCTAGCTATTTCACTGTTTCTTCAACAAAAAATAGACATAGGAATCTTTCCTATGTCTATTTTTAATTATTATTAAAAATTTAAAAATAAGGGAATATTTAATCAATTGCTAGCTCAATTACGCATTAAAAATACAAATAGATAACTTCTATTAAGAAATTTCGGTATCTGGAAGTTCTTTAATATAGTTATACACCTGTTTTCCAGCGATACTTCCATCACCAACAGCTGTTGTAATTTGCCTTAATTGTTTATAACGAACATCACCAACGGCATAAACACCAGAAATTGTTGTTCGCATCTCTTCATCTGTTACAATCCAACCTTCTTCATTTGTCAAGCCAATTTCCTTAAAAGGATCTGTTAATGGATCTAAACCAACATAAATAAACACACCATCTACTTCATGTTCATTGACTGTTTCGGTTTCGACATTCCTCAATCGTGCACCAGTTACCTTCATGTTATTCCCGGTAATCTCTTCTAAAACGCTATTCCATTCAAAAGCAATCTTATCATTAGCAAAAGCACGATCT
This sequence comes from Melissococcus plutonius ATCC 35311, assembly GCF_000270185.1. Lineage (NCBI taxonomy): Bacteria > Bacillati > Bacillota > Bacilli > Lactobacillales > Enterococcaceae > Melissococcus > Melissococcus plutonius. Next base: position 989,547 of record NC_015516.1, on the reverse strand, counting down.
TGAATAATCTTTTGTGCTCTTAATTCATCACGACGATGAACAATCGTCACCTTTGAAGCAAATTGTGTTAAATAAATTGCTTCTTCCACTGCCGAATCACCGCCTCCGATTACCATTAAATGCTTATTTTTGAAAAAAGCGCCATCACAAACTGCACAATAGGATACACCACGACCCGCATAATCTTCTTCACCTTTAACTCCTAATTTCCGATGAATACAACCTGTAGCAATTACAACCGTTTTTCCTTTATAAGTTTGATCTTCACAAACAACTTCCTTATACTCTTTATGATCTTTAATAGCCGTGACAATTCCATAAGCATTTTTAGTACCAAATTTTTCTAAATTTTCATACATTTTATAAGCTAATTCTGGCCCCATAATTGAGCTGAATCCAGGGTAATTTTCAACCTCTGCTGTATTATTCATCTGCCCACCAGGAGCGCCTCTTTCAATAACTAAAACAGATAGATTTGAACGAGCTGCATATAATGCAGTTGTCATTCCTGCTGGTCCGGCACCAATTATAATTACATCATACATTTATTGTTCCTCCAAAACATTCTTCAATTACAATTACTTTACCTTTTATCTTCATAATTGTCTACTGTTCTGCTTATTCTTACTATTTTTCAGTCATTTTCTGATCATTGTCATTACTAGCTGTATTCTATCTAAATGAATGATTCATAAATAAAATTATTTCAATTAAAAAATAAAAAATGAGCTTTAAAAGCTCATTTGCTCTAAATCATTAAAAAGGAAGAAAATTATTTTTTTTCTTCTTTTCCTGATTGGTTTTTCATTTGCTGCATCATTTGTCGAATTTTTTTCTCTGAAGGTTTTTGTCCCATTGATACCATCATCATTCGCAACATATCTTCATTCACAGGAGGATTCTTTTTGAAATAATCTTTCATATATTTACGGGCAAGAAAAAAGCCCCCAACTCCTCCTGCCAAGAAAGCAATAAGCGCAACAATAATTCCAATTGCAAATGGCATATAAAAATCTCACCTTTCCTGAACATTTGCTCTCAATTATTATTTTACTAGAAAGAAAGAAAAAAAGAAAGTTATTTTATTACATTACTAAAATAATAGACAACATTTAAGCTATTTATCATTCTTTATTAATGAACATTACCACATAATAAAATAAATGTGAAAACTTATTCACAAAATTACTGCCTTTCTTAACAAATGACTAACTTCTAAATGAAGAATTAATTTAATAATCACAAATAATTGAGTAAATAAGTAATAGCAAATATACTAATTCTCTTTTTTTCATTCACCTTTATTGTGTTTGAATTTTAATAAGCAAATTTGGGTCAAAGACCTGCGTCTTCAACATGGCTAATTTAAATTTATAAGGAGATTTACTTATTTTTTTATCTGAGCCTACATTTACATAAGGCGTTTCAAGGATTTTTGGCAATGTAGAAAATATTTCATGATGGACAATTTTATTTAAGGCAGAGAACCCAATTGTACCAAATCCTATGTTTGCATGCCGATCTTTATGTGAATTAATTGGATTTTTTGAATCATTTATATGAACTACTTTCAAACGTTCTAATCCAATTATTTTATCAAATTCCACCAAAACACCTTCAAAATCATTTTTGATATCATAACATACATCATACACATGACAAGTATCAAAAGTGACAGATAATTTTTCATTCAAAGAAACACCATCCATAATTACTGCTAGTTCATCAAATGTTTTACCAATTTCACTACCCTTACCAGCCATCGCTTCTAAAGAAATTTGTGGTAGTTGATCTTTCCAAAGTACTTCATTTAATCCCTTAATAATTTGCTTGATACCCCATTTTGATCCTGCACCAACATGGGCACCAGGATGAAACGTTATTTGTTTGGCTCCCAAGGCTTCTGCTCGTTTGATTTCTTGATATAAAAATTCAATAGCAAAAGCAAAATTTTTCATATTAAATGTATTTCCCAAATTAATTATATAAGGAGCGTGGACAACTAGCTGTTTTATTTGATGTTTTTTCATATAGTTTTTTCCAGCGGCAATGTTCATTTCCTCTATAGGTTTCCTTTTCGTATTTTGAGGTGAACCAGTATAAATCATTAAAGTTGTCGCTCCATAACTAGCCGCTTCCTCAGCCGATCCTAAAAGCATCTTTTTTCCTTTCATACTTACATGTGAACCAAGTAGCATTATCTTCACCACTTTTCCCTATCATTTTTTCAAGCGTAACGGATAACGAATTAAAATTCAATTCTTTTTATATTGGCCTTTGATCAACTGATCGCTATCTGAAACAGCCTAACTTATCGACTAAACCCTATATGCGATCTATCTATTTAATGTAATTTTTGTTATAATGTATCATATCATATTGAATTTCCTATCTTGTATTGGAGTGAATCATTTGAAAAATCAGACACCACGACCTCAACATTTTCATAAAAAAACAAATGAAAATGAAGGTTCTTTTATTTTCCATGTTTTTATTCGTGTACTTCATTCCCTATTTGTCTTCGCAGTAATTCTGATTATCTTGGGAAGTGCACTTGGCATGGGAATTGGCGTTGGTTACTTTGCCTATTTGGTAAAAGATACACACTTGCCTACAAAGACAGAAATAAGGAAAGAACTCAATAATGTTTCTGAAGTGTCACGTATGAATTATTCAGATGGTTCAACGATTGCTATGATCCAATCTGATATCGTTAGAACAAAAGTAAAAAGTAATCAAATTTCACCCTTAATCAAAAAAGCTGTTATTTCTACTGAAGATAAATACTTTTATAAACATAAAGGGGTCGTACCAAAAGCTGTTATACGTGCTCTCATATCAGAAAGTACATCTGGAAGTTCTTCAGGTGGTTCAACACTAACACAGCAATTGGTAAAACAACAAATTTTATCAAACGAAACAACATTCAAACGTAAAGCAAACGAAATTTTATTAGCTACCCAGGTTGAAAAATACCTTTCTAAAGATGAAATACTCACTACTTATTTAAATGTTTCTCCATTTGGCCGTAACAATCGAGGGGATAATATCGCTGGGATTGAAGAGGCTGCCCAGGGATTATTTGGTAAAAGCGCTGATCATCTATCTTTACCACAAGCAGCTTTTATTGCTGGACTACCACAAAGCCCTATTACCTATACTCCTTATACAAATACAGGACAATTAAAAAATAATCTAACTTTAGGCATTAAGCGTAAAGATTTTGTATTATTTAACATGTATAAAGAAAAATTTATTACAAAAAAAGAATATCTTTCAGCAAAAAAATATGATCTTAGAAAAGATTTTTTACATACAGAACAATCAACAACAGAAAAACGTGGATTTCTCTATTATACGGTTTTAGATGAAGCAACAAAATTAATCATGCAAAAAAATCTTGAGAAAAACAAATTAAAAATAAATGATTTAGATACAGTAACTAAAAATCAATATGAGGAACAAGCTTATAAAGAAATTGAGACTCAGGGATATACCATTCAATCAACGATCGATCCAACGATTCATAATGCCATGCAAAATGCTGTATTTGCCTATGGTAGTTCTCTTGATATAAGTATGACTCCAGTTGAAACAGGAAATGTTTTAATGGATAATACGACTGGAAAAATCTATGGTTTTGTTGCTGGTCGTGACTACTCAGTTAATCAAAATAATCATGCATTTAATTCCAAAAGACAGATTGGTTCAACAATCAAACCGTTATCCGTTTATGCTCCAGCCATTGACCAAGGCTTGATTGGTAGTGAAAGCCGCTTAGCCAATTATCCTATTACCTATAAAGATGGGAAACCTTTAGAAAATGCTGGGAATAAGGGAACAAACACTTTTGATACTGTCCGAACGGCTTTAAATTATTCCTATAATATTCCGGTCTATAACTTAAATGAAGCAATGAAAAAAGAAATGAACAATAATCAGTTTGCCTATGATCATTATTTAAGTAAGATGAATTATCCTGAAGATGAAAAATGGGGATATGAATCTGCTCCGCTTGGAACCGTTGAAACTAATGTGGTAACACAAACCAATGGCTTTCAAACATTAGCAAATGGTGGAAAATATCAAGAAGCCTATCTAATTGATAAAATTTTAGATAGAAATGGTCATCCTGTCTATGAACATCATGATACATCAATGCAAGTATACTCACCTGCAACAGCTTCAATTATGAATGATTTATTGCGTTCTGTCATAGATTCTAAGATTACTACACCATTTAAACCAGCCATTACTAGCTTAAATAGCGATTTAGATAAAATTGATTGGACAGGAAAGACTGGAACAACTAATGATTATAGAGATGCTTGGTTAATCATTTCATCACCAACCTTTACATTAGGAACATGGACCGGCCATGATGATAATACACCACTGTCTCCAAATAGCGGTAATAATACAGGTGTTTATGTAGCAAATTTAGTTAATGCTATCTATAATGCCAATCCTAACTTATTCGACACCAAAAAACGTTTTACCTTAACAAAAGACGTTATAAAAGCCAAGGTTTCTGACTTAACTGGTGAAAAACCAGGAAAATTCACCTATAAAGGTAAAAACTATACTATTCAGGGTCCTACCAAAGATTCATACTATACTAAAAAAAGCATACCAAATAGTCAATATAAATTTGGTTATGGTGGAACAGATGATAACTACAAAGGTTATTGGAATAAACATATGAAATAAGTAATCATAAAAAGCTTTAATCTTTTATGGAGAAAAAAACGCAATAAAATTGATTGTATCATCAATTTTATTGCGTTTTTGATTTATTTATAGACAAAATTAAATTCAATAGTCGGTCAGTTCCCATTTAGAAAACTACCAATTATTGAATTTAATGGAATATTGAATTAGTTCGTTGACTCTTTTCTATCAATACTATAAGGTAGAATGATCCTTTTTTCTTCTACTTCTTCTTTATTCATTAATTTAGTTAAAAGACGCATAGCAACGGCACCAATATCGTATAAAGGTTGTGAAATACTTGTCAAACGTGGACGTGTCACTTCCGTTAATAATGAGTTGTTACTTGTGATAATCTCAAATTCTTCAGGTACCTTTATTCCCTTATCTAATAAACCATCAAGTAAGCCAACTGCTAGTTCGTCATCTGTGATATAAGCTGCTGTAGCTTGACTATTTTGAATACGATCTGTTAAATTAATACCTTCTTTAAATTTGTATTTTGCTTCAAAAACCAATCCTTCATTATAAGTTAGATTATTTTCAGCTAAAGCTTCTTTATATCCTCGTATGCGATTCTGGCCATTAATTGGATCGATTAATGCACCACTAATGAATGCTATTTTTTTATGACCATTCTTAGCCAATAAATTAACAGCATCTTTTGTAGCTGCTTCATAGTCAATATTTACACTGCCAACCTGATTATCAGGATCAACTGAACCAGCCAAAACAACTGGCGTTTTAGAACGAGAAAATTCACCACGAATATCATCTGTAATATGATGTCCCATAAAAATAATGCCATCTACTTGCTTTGCTAATAGATTATTTAATACGTTTACTTCTTTTTGATCATTCCCATCTGAATTAGCCAAGATGATGTTATATTTGTACATTGTTGCAACATCATCTATTCCTCTTGCAAGTGAAGAAAAAAAGACATTACTGACATCAGGAATAATGACGCCAATGGTTGTTGTTTTTTTGCTTGCCAAGCCACGTGCAACTGCATTGGGTCTATAATCTAATCGATCAATAACTTCGAGAACTTTTTTACGTGTAGCTGGTTTTACATTAGGATTACCATTTACTACACGAGAAACAGTTGCCATAGAAACATTTGCTTCACGTGCAACATCATAAATAGTGATTGTTTGCTTTTCCATACTATTCTCCTAAATCTTAAAATTATTTTCAGAAAACGTTATTTACATTTCTTCTTAAGAATAACAAATTCTTTGTTATTTTGCAACCGTTTTATATTATTTTCATGAAATTTTATTTTATATTTCTATCAACATTTTATTTCTATTCATGGTATGATAATAGTTAGAATTTGGAAAGAAGGTCGGATAATGTGAATCAAACAAAAATGGATGATTTAAGAAAATGGATGATTAGTGAACAAATTGACTTTACTTATGTCTGTGAACCTAGGCACGTTGCTTATTTTTCCGGATATGAAAGTGATCCACATGAACGTGTACTTGCTTTATTTTTAGCTGTTAATGAAGAAGAATCCTTTTTATTTACTCCTGCTTTAGAAGTTGAAGAAGCAAAAAATAGTTCATGGAATGCACCTGTTTATGGCTATTTAGACAGTGAAAATCCTTGGGAAAAAATTGCTCAACTGCTACAAAAAAGGAATTCAGCTCCAACAATTGCCTTTGAAAAAGATGTCCTTTCTGTAGATAGATTTGATCAGTTAAAAAATTATTTACCTTCAGCTAATCTAACAAAAAATGCCACACCTGTTATCGAAAAGCTACAATTAATAAAAACACAGAATGAGATTGACCGATTAATGGCTGCTGGTGATTGGGCAGATAAAGCTTTGTTGATTGGTTTCAATGCTATTCAAGATGGGGCTTCTGAACAAGAGATTGTAGCAGAAATCGAATACCAATTAAAACGTCAAGGTGTTTTATCTATGAGTTTCGATACATTGGTTTTAACTGGAAAAAATGCAGCAAATCCACATGGTACACCTGGGAATACACTTGTTGCTCCCCACCAGCTCGTTCTTTTTGATTTAGGAGTTATCTGGGATGGTTATTGTAGTGATGTATCAAGAACTGTCAGCTTTAAAGAGACGAATGATTTCCAAAAAGAAATCTATCAGTTAGTCTTAACTGCGCAACTTAAAGCTATCGAAGCAGTTAAACCAGGGATTACTGCAAGTGAACTGGACAGTATTGCCCGTAATGTTATTACTGAAGCTGGATATGGTGAATATTTCAACCATCGCCTTGGTCATGGTATTGGATCAATCGTTCATGAGTATCCTTCGATTATTACAGGAAACGATCTAGTTATAGAAGAAGGTATGTGTTTCTCAATTGAACCCGGTGTGTATATTCCAGAAAATATAGGGGTACGGATTGAAGATTGTCTTCATGTAACAAAAACAGGTTGTGAATTATTTACAAAAACACCAAAAGAACTATTGATATTTGATTAGAATTCTAAAAAACCATTCTCTTGCTGAATCTATTTTATTCTTCAACAAGAGAATGGTTTTTTATTAAACAATTCATGGTATTTAATATTTGCTATGCTAAGATTAATCCTTATTTTCTGTTTCAAACATTTCTTTTGAAACGTCTTTTATTGTTTGTCTTGCTTCCTTTGCTCCTTCTGAAACAAATTTCTTTGCTTTTTCAGCAGAATCTTTTACATCAATATAAATATCATCAGAAGTATCTTTTGCTTTATTTTTAAGTTGTTCTGCATGATGATCAACACTTTTTGTTGCCTCTTTAAAATGATTAGATAATTCATCTGTTTTTTCTTTAAATTGATTAAATTGATCTTCTAATTCATCTTCATCATCAGCTCGATAAACTGTTGGTTTGATTGCTTCTCTCATTTGATCATTAAAATCGTTTGTTTGGCATTTTGTTTTTTCTGTAAATTCAGAAGTCTTCTCCATTGCAGAATTTGCATAATTCATTGCTATATCTTTCAAATCATCTGTCTGTTCTGCTAGATCTTTTCTTAATTCTTTGCCAGATTTAGGTGCAAACAATAAAGCAGTCATGGCTGCTGCCGTTCCACCAATAAATGCGCCTAGGAAAAACCTATTTTTTTTGCCATACTAACTCCTCCAATTATTTATTTTTAGGTTTCAATACACGATAGGCTGCTTTACCCATTTTTGTCATAAAGCCAGCTTTTGTCGTAAAACTCCCCACTGAACCTACCCGTCTAAAGAAGTTCTTGCCTGAGTAATTCAACTCAGAAACACTCTCACTTAAATCAGCAACGGCAGTAAATAAGGGATCAATTTTTACCATCTTTTGATTAATATCATTCAATAATTCATTACTTTTAGCAAGCATACCTTCAACTTGATAGGTAAGAGCTGTTATATCTTTTGTAATAACTTCAATTGTTTTATTTGTTTCTTCAACTGTCTGTGATGCTTGGTCCATAATTTTATAAACTTTTAATAAAATAATTACTAGAAATATTACCAAGACTACAAATGCAAGTGCAGCTATTAAAGCAGCCATTTCACCAACTGTCATCTATTTGCTCCCTTCTGCTGATAATTGATACTTTTAGGATAACATCAACTGCTTTTTTTTAACAACTCAAAATAATAAATTTTACTATCGTTTATAAAAAATAAAATATCAATCGTTATTTTGTTAGAATTTAATTTTTTATTTGATTTTGTAAATATTATGCTCATTTTTTATTATCTACTATTTTTTAGTAAGATAACTAGTGAAAGGTAGCTGAACTATTTTTCCTGATTTTATTGAAATTGTATTAGCAATTTTTTATAATTCATATTTCTTTTAAATTAAAATAAGATATCAAAACAGAAATATTATAAATTTATTTCTGTATTGATATCTTATTTTTCAGAGTTGTTTTTAATTTTATGATTTGTTATCTGTCTTTTTTGTTTTGTCTTCTTTGGATAATTGAATTCCTGTATCGATAATAAATTGACGCAAGTTATCTTTTACTTCTGGATGAACAAGGCCATATTCAATACTTGTTTTTAAAAAGCCAAATTTATCACCAACATCAAATCGTTTACCCACAAACTCTCTGGCAAATACACGTTGCGTTCTGTTCAATGTATCAATGGCATCAGTTAACTGAATTTCATTTCCAGCTCCGGGTTTTTGTGTTTCTAAAATTTCAAATATTTCAGGCGTCAGTAAATAACGACCAATAATTGCTAAATCACTAGGTGCGTTTTCAGGTTTTGGTTTTTCAACAAAATTATGAACATTATATAATCCCTTAGCAATTTCCTGCTCAGGATCAATAATTCCATATTTTGAAGTTTCCATATGGGGAACTTTCATAACAGCAATTGTTGATGCGTGTGTATTTTCATAATCATTCATTAGTTGTTTTGATAATGGTATCTTATCTTTCATGATGTCATCACCAAGCATAACAATAAATGGCTCATTTCCAACAAAAGCCTTTGCCTGAAGTACAGCATGTCCTAGTCCCATAGGATGAGATTGACGAATAAAATGTAAGTTTACATCTGTCGTTTCTTCCACCAATTTTAATAGGTCTGTTTTATTTTTTTGTCGTAAATTACTTTCTAACTCAAAATTTGCATCGAAATGATCTTCAATTGGTCGTTTAGCTTTTCCAGTTACAATTAAGATATCTTCAATTCCTGAAGCTAAAGCTTCCTCAACAATAAATTGAATCGTTGGTTTGTCAACAATTGGTAACATTTCCTTAGCGATTGCTTTGGTTGCAGGTAAAAAACGGGTACCTAATCCTGCTGCTGGAATAACGGCTTTTCTTACTTTCATTTATTTATATCCTCCTTATAAGGTAAATTCATTTTCAGTTTTTCCATTTCTTAACATAATTTCTTCAGCGGCCTTTTTCACATCTGCATTGTTATAAAGAACATTATAGATAGCATGCGTAATGGGCATTTCTATATTTAATGTATTAGAAAGCTCATACGCTGCCTTGGTCGTTGTTACTCCCTCAATGACCATACCCATATTGTCTAAAACTTCTTTTAATTCATGTCCTTTTCCTAGCAAATTCCCAGCTCGCCAATTTCTCGAATAAACACTTGTACAAGTAACAATCAAATCACCAACACCGCTCAATCCAATGAAGGTAAGTGGATTAGCACCCATAGCCACACCTAAACGACTAATTTCAGCTAAACCACGTGTCATAATAGCTGCTTTAGCATTATCGCCAAATCCAAGTCCATAAATAGCACCAGCTCCTAAAGCAATAATATTTTTTAGAGCTGCTCCTGTCTCAACACCTACTATATCATTATTTGTATAAACACGAAAATAATTATTCATAAATAATCTTTGCACATACTCAGCATTTTTCTCATTAATACTTGCAGCTGTAATTGTTGTAATATCATGTACAGCTACTTCTTCTGCATGACTTGGTCCAGATAAAGCAACAATTCCTTTGCGTTTTTCTTCATGAATTTCTTCTGCCAGTATTTCTGAAATACGTTTGTGGGAATCTTGTTCCAATCCCTTACTGGCATGAATAATTAGAGGTTGATTTTTACATAATTCAGCTACTTGTCTAGCAACAGTACGAATAGCATTTGTGGGTAATACAAATAAAATCACGTCTGCACCATCTATGCATTCTTTTAAAGAAACCGTACCTTTTATTGAAGTGGGGAGTACGATATCTGATAAATAATGTTTATTCGTATGAGATAAGTTAATTTCTTCTATTTGTTCTTTGTTATTTCCCCAAAGCCAAACTTCCTGATCATTTTCCGCTAATACCTGGGCAAGTGCGCTTCCCCATGAACCAGGTCCTAATACGGCAATTTTTTGTTTTATCAATAAAAAACTCCCTTTCGCTATGTAAAAGTAAAAATAGTCTTTCTTATTTTATCATATCTTCTATTTTTAACAAAAAAATAATTCAATTCACACAATATTATTTTGTATTCTTTCATAATCATTTAAGTTTTTTGTCTTTCTCCGTACGTAAATGATGATGAGCACACTAATAAATATAATAAACGATAAAACTTGTGAGATTCTTATATTATTAAATAGGTAAAGGCTATCTGTTCGCATCCCCTCAATGAAAAAGCGACCAAATGCATACCACCCAATATAACTTAAAAAGACTTCTCCCTGCTTAAAAAAATGTTTTTTTCTCCTTAGTAAGATGAGTAGACAAAAACCTAACAAACTCCAGCATGATTCATATAAGAAAGTTGGTTGACGGTAGAAACCATCCATTTTCATATTCGTGATGATAAAATTAGGTAAATGAAGATTACTTAAAAAAGCATGAGTTGTTTTCGGTCCATAGGCTTCATGGTTCATAAAATTTCCCCAACGTCCAATCGCTTGTGCTAGCAAAACACTTGGTGCAGCAATATCTAAAAATGTCCATGGAGAAATAAATCGCTGATAAGTAAAAATTAATAAAGCAATTCCACCACCAATTAATCCTCCATAGATCGCTAATCCACCATTTCTTGTTAGAAATATTTCAAGTGGATTGTTTATGTAATCCTGCCACTTAAAAGCAACGTAATAAAGTCTAGCACCAATAATGGCACTTGGAAGTCCCCAAAGCATAAAATCAATAACATCATCCGATTTTAAACCGACACGAACCGCTTCCCTACTACTTAACCAGACCCCAATAAAAATTCCTGAAACAATGATCACTGCATACCAGTAAATAGAAATACCAAATAAACGAAAAGCCACAGGATTTAATTGTAAAATCATTGAACAAACTCCTTTCTTTTCTATAAGGTTGAGTTTTCTTCAATTAGTTTTGTCAATCTATCTTCAAAAACTTTTGTTGCATCATATCCAATTGTTTTCGCACGAAAATTCATTGCAGCTACTTCGATAATGATTGCCACATTACGGCCAGTTTTCACAGGAATTTTTATTTGTGGAACATTCACTTTAGCGATTTCTACTACTTCATCATCTGTTCCTAAACGATCATATTTTTTATCTTTTTCCCAACTTTCTAAATTCATTACTAATTGAATTTGCATTGATCCACGAACAGCACTTGCGCCAAAAAGATTCATTACATCAATAATTCCAACACCTCTGATTTCAATTAAATGTTGTAAAATTTTTGGTGGTTCACCAATAATAGTCAATTCATCTTTTTGGTAAACATCGACCCGATCATCTGCAATTAAACGATGGCCTCGTTTAATTAATTCTAATGCAGTTTCACTTTTACCAATGCCGCTATCTCCCTGAATGAGTACACCTAACCCATAAACATCGACTAAAACGCCATGTACACTGGTTCTTACTGCTAAACGACCATCTAAATAGTTAGAAATTGCACCAGAAAGTCTTGAAGTTGAGATTGGTGAACGTAGAATCGTTATTTCTTTTTCTTTAGCTGCTTGAATCATTTCCTTAGGAACAGTTAATCCTCTAGAGATAATAAAAGCAGGCGTGTCTTCTTCACATAAACGACGCATCACTAGTAAACGTTCTTCTGGAATCATTCGCTCAGCAAATGTAATTTCCTTACTACCAAATAATTGTAAACGATCATGAGAATAATAATTAAAATAACCCGTTAATTCTAATCCAGGTCGTGAAATGTCACTAGTTGTAATTTCCCTATTCAAACTTTCTTTGTTTCCATAGACAACTTCTAATGAAAGCTTGTTGACTAGTTCATAAATCTTTACAACTTCTTTCATATTAACATTCAATCCTTTCCGCTCTCTGTCTTATTTTATCATTTCATGAAAAAAGTTGCTAGTTATTATTTAATTGTCATAAAAGTAGGACACCTGTATGAAATAAATAGAAATAAACGAATTTCAACTCTTCACCAAGTCATGTACAAAATAAACGAATAAATAGCAATAAAAAATGGCATGTTGCTATCAACATGTCATTTTTTATTGCTATTTATGAACGATTTATCTTTATTTATCATGTAATATTCATCAGTATCTATTCTCATAGTAGGCAAATATTGTATTTTAATACTTTATATCTCTTTAACTATTAAAATCTTTTTGAATGACAGCAATTTGACCTATTTTAGATTAATAACGATTTAAATTATGTTCACTAACAATAGCATTAACAATAGAGAGAACAATAGAAGTTACAATCGCACCCCAAAAAGTTGAAAATTGAAAGTTAAATTCACCAACAAAAAATGATGTCAATTTTAATATAGCAGCATTCACCACAAAACTAAACAGACCAAATGTTAATAAAGTAAGCGGTAAAGATAGCAAAGTCAAGATTGGCTTAACCAACATATTTAATATGGATAAAACGAATGCAGCAACGATTGCTATTCCGAATGTTCTCACATATAGTAAATTTGGAAAGATAACCGACATGGATATAAAAGTCAATGTATTAACAATCAACCGTTGGAAATAATTTGTCACTAACAATCTCCCCCATCCTTTTCATCAATCTTCTCAGCTTGTTTTCTTTGTCTTTTATTGGTCGAATAATTTTGACCATAATAAGTATGCTGATCTCGATTCATATATGATTTTTTAGGAATCAAAATTGCTAATAAGATATATAATATAATCGAGAAACCTACAAATAGGAAACTAATTATTACATAAATAACTCGTAAAATGAATGGGTCGATTCCTATCCATTCAGCAATTCCCGCTAGAGTCCCTGTTAAAACAATATTATTTGATGACTTTGTTAATTTCTTTTCCATATATTCTCATCTCCCACTTAACCATTAATCTAAAGTAAGTATATTCTATTTCTTTTTTATTCAGAATAAGGATTTATTTTTTATGATTATGTATTTATTATTTAAAAATTAATTTTTAAACAAAGTTCGTATAGTTTTTTATTAAAAAATATAAATATAGTTCTAATTAATAAAACAATGATGCATAGATATTTGTTTGTTCTCTGTAAATATACTTCATTATGTTAAAACTAACAAGTCAAAAATTATAAAAGTAGCTTTTATAATTTTTGACTTGTTAGTTAAATGTATATTTATAAATATATTATAACATAAACATTGAAAAAAGAAAAACTCTCTACAAATAGATATAATAATGCCATCTTTAATAAAAATTATAGGATTAAATAGTATGATTTGTACTTAATTCAGTAATTTTCCCAGTAACTAAATAGACAATCCATTCACAGATATTGGTAACATAATCGCCAATTCTTTCTAAATAGGTGGCTACATGCAGATAATCTGTTCCACTTATAACTGTTTCAGGATTTTCTTGCATACTTTCAATGGAATGATTGTATACATTATTAAAATATTCGTTTACTTGTTCATCCATACTAGCAATCAAGCGAGCGTCTTTCTCATCTGTTTTTACATAGGCAATTAAGACATTATCTACCATTTTTTTTACATAATCGGACATATCAGAAATTTCTTGTTCAATTTCTAAAATACGCGTTTCACCTTTTAAACGAATCGTAGATTTTGCAATAGAAACTGCATGATCGCCCATTCGCTCTAAATCTGAACTGGCTTTCATTACAGTAATAATCATACGCAGATCTGTTGTAACAGGTTGTTGTAAAGCAATCATTTCAAAACTCTTCTTTTCAAGTTTTACTTCCATATTGTTAATATTAATATCATTCTCAATCACTTCTTGAGCAAGCTGTTTATCATGATTAATGTAGGCACGAACAGACTTATGGACAGCACTTCCCACCGTTGTACCCATTTCGTAAAATTGATTATGCAAACTTAACAATTCTTCTTCAAACTGTGTACGTAACATCGACTCTTCCCCCTCTAATTAACCAAATTTACCAGAGATATAATCTTCTGTTTCTTGTTTTTTAGGATTTAAGAAAATTTTCTTTGTGTTATTGAATTCTATTAATTCTCCTTGTAAAAAGAAAGCCGTCTTATCAGAAATACGTGAAGCTTGTGATAGATTATGCGTAACCATAATCATGGTATATTTATCCTTTAATGTCAATAACATACTTTCGATTTTTCCAGTCGAAATAGGATCTAAAGCACTTGTTGGTTCATCTAATAAAATAATATCTGGAGCAACAGCTAAAACTCTAGCAATACATATTCTTTGTTGCTGTCCACCAGAAAGAGATAACGCATTATCATGCAATTTGTCTTTGACATCTTCCCAAATATTTGCAGCTTTTAAACTATTTTCTACAGCTTCATCAAGTACTTGTTTCTTTTTTTCACCTTTTAAACGTAAGCCATAAATAATGTTTTCATAAATAGAAAATGGAAAGGGATTGGGTTGTTGAAACACCATACCAATTTCTTTTCTTAAATCCACGGTATCTGTCTTTGGTCCATAAATATCTTTTCCTTTGTACATGACACTCCCTGTTATTGTCACATCAGGAATTAAATCATTCATACGGTTAAGACAACGTAAGTATGTCGATTTTCCACAGCCAGATGGCCCAATCATTGCAGTAATTTCGCCTTGTTGAACAGAAAGAGTGATTCCTTTTAATGCTTCTTTATTACTATAATATAGATGTAAATCTTGTGATGAGATGATTTCTGTTGTCATTCTACTCCTCCTAACCGAAATGTCCAGAAACATAATCTTCAGTTGCTTGGATCTTTGGTCGTGTAAAAATTCTTCTTGTTTGATTGTATTCAATGACCTTACCTAAATAGAAAAAAGCAGTATAATCACTAATACGAGCAGCTTGTTGCATGTTATGTGTAACTATAATAATCGTATAATCTTTTTTAAATTTACCAATGTTTCTTCAACTATCCCTGTTGAAATTGGATCTAAAGCGCTAGCTGGTTCATCTAATAACAATATATCTGGTTGCATAGCAATGGATCTGGCAATACAAAGACGCTGCTGTTGCCCACCTGAAAGTGCTAATGCACTTTTATTTAACTTATCTTTTACTTGATCCCATAAAGCTGCCTGCTTTAGACTTGTTTCAACAATTTCATCCAATTTTCGTTTATCTTTTTCTCCATGTCTTTTTAAAGCAAAAGTAATATTTTCATAAATTGATTTACTGAATGGATTTGGCTGTTGAAATACCATGCCAATATATTTTCGCATTTCATAAACATCAACTTTTTTACTGTTTAGATTTATCCCCTCATACATAATTTTGCCAGTTACTTTAGTATTTGCAATACCATCATTCATACGATTAATTGAACGAAGATAAGTCGATTTTCCACAACCAGATGGACCGATTAATGCAGTAATTTTGTTTTTTTCAAATTGTAAGTCTACTCCCTTGATTGCCTCGTTATCTCCATACCAAACATGTAAATCTTCTGTATATGTAGCGATAGGAACCTGTTCAGTATTAAATTCCATAATATATCGGTCGTTCCAATTATATTCTTTCATATTAATTCCCCTAACTTAGGCAGATGTAATCTTTTTATATAATTTGTTACCAATGAAGCGAGCACCAAGATTAAATAACAGGACAACTAAGATTAAAACAGCAGAAGCACCTGCAGAAACTTGTACGCTATCAGGCATGGTTCCTTCTGTATTAACCTTCCAAATATGAACAGCCAACGTTTCTGCCTGACGAAAAATACTGATTGGACTAGACACACTTAAAGGATTCCAATTACTAAAATCCAAGGGTGGTGCGCTTTGACCAGCCGTATAAATCAGTGCAGCAGCTTCACCAAAGATACGGCCAGAACTTAAAATAACGCCTGTAATAATTCCTGGCAAGGCTTCCGGAACGACAACCCTAATTACTGTCTCCCATTTTGATAATCCCAGTGACAGACCTGCTTCGCGCTGAGTATAGTGCACGGCTTTTAATGATTCTTCTACGTTTCGTGTTAGTAAAGGAAGATTAAAAAAAGTTAAGGCTAATGCACCAGAGATGATAGAAAATCCATAACCAATTTGAATAACAAAAATCAAAAAACCGAACAACCCAACAACAACAGATGGCAATGAACTTAATATTTCAATCGATGAACGAACAATATCTGTTAACCAATTTTTTTCAGCATATTCAGAAAGATAGATACCAGCACCCAAAGAAATTGGAAAACTAATCAGCATAGTAATAATCAATAAATAAAGAGAATTAAATAATTGAATTCCGATACCACCACCAGATTGGTAAGCTTTAGAATGTCTAGTCAAAAAATGCCAAGAAACATGTGGCAAGCCTCGAACCAATATATATAACAATAATGCTGATAAAATTAATATAATAATACCAGCAACACTATATAAGATACCTGTTGCCAATTTATCCATTTTTTTTGCATTCATTATCTCAATGACCCCTTTTTGCCAATAATACGAATAATAATATTAAAAACAAGTGACATTAATAATAAAATAAGCGCTAATGACCATAGTACATTATTGCTTAATGTGCCCATAATCGTATTTCCAATTCCCATTGTTAAGATACTTGTCAGTGTTGAAGCAGGTACAGTTAAACTGGTTGGCATATCGGCAGCATTCCCAATAACCATTTGAATAGCTAAAGCTTCACCAAATGCACGAGCCATACCAAAAATAATCGCAGTCAATACCCCTGGAATTGCTGCGCGTAAAACAATTTTATAAATTGTTTGCCATCTCGTTGCACCAAGTGCTAAAGACGCCTCTCTATAATGACGAGGTACCGACTTTAAAGCATCCACCGTCATAGTTGTGACCGTTGGCAAAATCATAACAAACAAAACAAAAGTTCCTGCCAAGATACCAAATCCAGTTCCCCCAAAAACAGATCTTACCAAGGGAACAACAACAGATAATCCAATAAATCCATAAACAACAGAGGGAATTCCCACTAATAATTCAATGACTGGTTGTAAAATTTTTGCACCTCGTTTAGGAGAAATTTCCGTCATAAATACAGCTGCGCCAATTGCAAAGGGTGTAGCAAACAGTGCAGATAATAATGTAACAATAAACGAACCCACAATCATTGGTAATGCGCCTACCAATGGTTTGCCATTAACCTTTGCACCTGGATTCCAATCTGTACCAAATAAAAAATCAAATACATTCACTTTATCCTTAAAAAAAGTAGCTAGCCCTTTACTTGCAACAAAATAAAAAATAGACAATACTACTACGACAATTAGAGCAATACATAAAAAACTTAAAAACTTACCCCGTGTTTCCATCTTTGCTCGTTTTGACTTTGTCAATAATTTCTTTTGGATATCTTCCAAGAAAATTCCTCCTCAAACACCTTGGATATTGTTTATTATGATAAGAAAGCCCATTAAATCTCTATATAAATAAATTTTTTATTTTAATTATAATTATTATTACTTAGACATAGTTATTAAATTACCTTGCCAATCTCTTTCAACCTTCATTTTCGAAATAGAGATATAACCAAGTTGTTTGACCAATTTATTTTGAACATCATCGGATAAAATAAATTGAATGAAATTCCTTGTTAATTTTTTAGGTTCTCCGTAGGTGTACATATGCTCATATGACCAGATAGTCCATTTATTTATCATGACATTACTATCCGTTGGTTTAACTCCATCAATATTTAATGTTTGAACATTTTTTGTTACATAGGAAAAAGCCGTATAACTAATTGCACCTGGCGTATCTGCAACAATTGAACTTACCATACCACTTGAATCTTGTTCTTGAGCACTAATAGCTGTTTTGCCATTTAATACCCATTTTTCAAAGGTAGCTCGTGTGCCACTACCAGTTGCCCTATTTATGATAACAATCGTCTGATCGTTTCCTCCTATTTCTTTCCAATTGGTAATTTCACCTAAAAATATTTTTTTAAATTTGATAAAGAGATATTCTTAATACCAACACGCCGATTCACTATTGGCGTAATACCTACAACTGCTACTTTATGATCTTTTAGTTGATTAGCCTTAATTCCCTGCTTTTCTTCAGCAAATAAATCAGAATTACCAATTTCAACTGCCTTGGATTGTACTTGACTAAGACCTGTGCCACTGCCACCACCTTGAACGTTGATAAGCTTTCCTGGGTGGTGTGCTTGGTATTCTTCACTTGCGGTTTCAACTAATGGTTGTAGTGCTGAGGAACCCACCGCTGTAATAGAATCGCCTCGATCAATCCATTTTGTACATCCAGAAAACATAACCATGCTGATTAAACTAAAAAACAAGAGCAACCCTTTTTTCATGAATTTACTATTCCTCCAACTTTCTTTCAATCAATCTATTTTAGTATTTATTTTTCATGGAACAACTTTATTTTACTAAAGATAAAAGGAAAGATAAAGATAAATTTAAAAAAGATGAAAACAAACTGAAAAAACTACCTTTCATTTTCATAAACAGAATTACATTCATTCAATCCTAAATATTTTTATAACAATGGTGAAATTAGTCGAGCCAATCCTTCTTTCAGCCTAATAATTTTGCCACGTTGCTGATATTTTTCAATCGTTAAGAGCTCAGATACCTTAACATCTTCAAAGAAGGCTTGACGAACTTTCTCTGAGAACAATTGATCATAAATAATCGTATTTACTTCAAAATCTAACCTAAACGAACGAACATCAATATTCGCCGAACCAACAGATACTATTCCGCCATCAATAATCATCGTTTTGGCATGAATAAATCCATTTTCATAGGTTTCAATAATTGCGCCATATTCTAACAACTCAGCAGCGAAAGAATAAGTCGCCCAATATACAAGTAAATGATCAGGTTTATTAGGAATCTGCATACGGACTTTAACACCTGATAATAAAGCAAGCTTTAAGGCTTCATGAATCGAAGCATTTGGAATATAATAAGGAGTCTGAATTAAAATTTCTTTCTTTGCAGATGAAATCATTTTCAAATAAGTCATTTTAATTTGTTCATGTTCAGAATCAGGTCCACTGGTAACAATTTGAACCGCTTTTTGCCCATTAGAATGAATTTTTGGAAATAGGGATTTTTCATAGCCAATTTCTTTTGTATGTTGTGAATTCCAGTCCATTAAAAAACGATTCTGCAAACTATATACAGCTGATCCATGAATACGTAAATGATTGTCACGCCAATAGCCAAATTTTTCTACTTCACCAAGATATTCAATGCCAACATTAAATCCTCCCGTATACCCGATATAACCATCAATGACTACAATTTTTCGATGATTTCTATAATTAATTCTTGGATTTAAATAAGGAACAAATAAAGGAAAAAAGAAAGAAATTTCTCCACCTGCTGCTTTTAATTTTTCAAAAAAATGCATATTTACATGTGTTGAACCCCATGCGTCCAGAAGAAGACGAACACGAACACCCCGTTTTGCTGCCCGAGTTAATGCTTCACGTACTTCTTTTCCCAATCGATCATTTCGATAAATATAATATTCCATATGAATATGATCTGTTGCTCGATCAATATCAGCTAAAAGTGCATCAAATTTTTCGTAGCCATCTGTATAAAGCTCAATTTCATTATCGGTTGTGTATAATGCACCTTCAAACACAGTTAGCATATAAATCAACTGTTTAGAATCTGCTAATCCTGTAGCTGGGTGTGGAAACATGCCTTGGATAAGGGTCTGCTTTTCTTTTTCAATTTCGGCATTCATCCCAATTTTTGCCTGCATTTTCATATCGAAAATTCGTTCTTTAGAAATTCCCTTTCCTAAAAATATATAGAGAACAAAACCTAAGATTGGTATAAATAAAAGAACTAATAACCAAGCCCATGTTTGTGCAGTCTGTTTTCTCTCTCGAAAAACAATGATTAAAGATAATAAAATATTTATAAAAAAAATAACAGAAAATAAATTATTTATGATACTCATTTCACTTTACACCTCATAATCCCATTATCTTTTAGGATAACTAAGTTTAAAGTATAAGTAAAGAAAAAGCAGACAAATTTGTCTGCTTTTTCTTTACTTACTATTTTTATCTACATTTTCAAAAATCTTCTCATTGAGATGACCGATCCTAAAGAACCTATAAGCATACCAATGAATACCATCAATACATCAATTTTCATTACAAAGTTTTCTGGTTTTAATAGTGAATAATTGGATCGTAAAAGTTGTGGGTTAAATATATTATAGAATTGTTGATAACCAATCGTTAAAATAACAACAGGTATAATGGCACCAAATAATCCAATCCAAGCTCCTTCTAAAAAGAATGGCCAGCGAATAAAACCATTTTTGGCACCAACCAATCGCATAATATGAATCTCTCTTTTACGAGATAAAATTGTGATACGGATAGTGTTTGAAATTAAGAATACCGCAACAAATAATAATAATATGGCCGCAGCTAATCCCCATGTTCTAACCGTTGCTGCTATTCTAAAAATTTTATCGGAAGATACACCGCCATAGTTAGCTTTAAAAACATTTGGCATTTTTTCTGCTTGTTTGGCTATTCCCTTTGTATCTGTTGGCTCTTTGGCCTGTATACAATACACATCATACAATGGATTACTATCTCCCTCAAATAAATTCCAAGCACTTCCCATTTGCTTTTGAATTCTCTTCAATTGTTGATCTTTGTTTGAATAAGAAATAGATTCAACATTAGGAAGATTACTTAATTTTGTTTTTAAATTATGTATGTCTTGTTTTGAAGTACCAATATCTATAAATACCGAAACCGTAACATTTCCTTCTACATCTCTGGCTAGTTTCGTTGCATTAAAAATAATAGACATAAAAATACCAACTAATATTAGCGTAATTGTTACAGCACTAGCTGAAGCAATTGTCATCCAACCATTTCTTTTTAAACTTTTTATACTTTCAAAAATATGTGAAAAGAAGGTTTTAATCATCGTATCCGTATTCTCCTTCCACTTGATCACGAATAATTCGACCATTTTCAATCGCCACTACCCTATGACGAATTGTATTTACAATTGTACTATTATGTGTAGCCATTAAAATAGTTGTTCCCTGTGCATTAATACGATCGAGTAATTTCATAATTTCCCAGGAATTTTCTGGATCAAGATTTCCTGTTGGTTCATCTGCAATCAACACTTTAGGTGTATTGACAATTGCTCGTGCAATTGAAACACGTTGTTGCTCTCCGCCAGAAAGTTCGCTTGGAAATACTCGAACTTTATGTTTTAAACCGACTAGATCTAAAACTTCCATGACACGTTTCTTTATTTCTCTTTGTTTTCTTCCAATAACCTGCATGGCATAAGCAACATTTTCATACACCGTTTTTCTTGGCAGTAATTTATAATCTTGAAAGACAATACCTATTTCTCTTCGTAAATAGGGAACTTCACTATTTTTAATTTTAATTAAGTCATGATCTGCAACGATTAAATTGCCCTTAGATGCTTTTTCTTCACGATATAGTAATTTAATAAATGTTGATTTTCCTGCACCAGATGGACCAACAATATAAACAAATTCGCCTTGGCCAATTTTTATAGAAATATTTCGTACGGCTGTAGTGCCATTTGAATATTTCTTTGTTACATCCTTCATTTCAATCATGACATTTCTCTCCATCCTTTTTCTTAAATACAACTTATTATAACACGAAAATATTGCAGGCTTTTTTCAATAGTTTACGTTTCTATTTCATTTGCAAAAATTAATCATCTAGTTGCCATTTTAAATAAGCATCAATAAAATTATCAATTTCACCGTCCATCACTGCTTGGACATTACCTGTTTCCATATTTGTCCGATGATCTTTTACCATAGAATAAGGATGAAATACATAAGAACGAATTTGCGAGCCCCAGCCGATCTCTAGTTGCTCGCCTCTAAGCTCAGCAGACTCTTGTGCTTTCTTTTCCATTTCTAACTGATATAGTTTTGACTTAAGTGTCTTCATTGCTTGTTCCCTATTTTTTAATTGGGAACGTTGTGCCTGACTTGAAACCACAGTAGACGTTGGTATATGGGTAATTCTAACAGCAGATTCTGTTTTATTAATATGCTGCCCACCTGCACCACTTGCACGATAGGTGTCTACTTTTAAATCATCTGGATTAATGTCAATTTCAATTGTTTCATCCAATTCCGGCATGATATCAACAGAACAAAAAGATGTATGTCTACGTTTGGCTGAATCAAATGGTGAGATGCGAACTAAACGGTGAACACCCTTTTCAGATTTCAAATAACCATAGGCATTATACCCTTTGATTAATAGAGTAACACTCTTAATTCCAGCTTCATCGCCAGCTTGATAATCTAATACTTCTATCTGAAAATTTCGACTTTCTGCCCAACGCATATACATTCTAAGCAGCATACTTCCCCAATCCTGTGATTCTGTACCACCTGCACCTGGATGAAATTCAACAATGGCATTGTTTTTATCATACGGACCATTTAGTAACAAAGCCAATTCATAAGTTTTTAATTGCTTTTCAAGCTGCTTAATCCGTTGTATCAGTTCTGTTTGGATTGCTTCATCAAAATCGACTTGCTGCAATTCATACATAATTTCTAATTCTTCTAATTCATCTGCCAATTGATTAAATTGCTGGTATTTTTCTTTTTCTCTATTTGTTTCATTAATAATTTGTTGTGCTTGCTTGGCATTATTCCAAAAGTTTACATCTGCCATTTGATTTTCTGCTTCTGCAATATTCATCTCTAATGTTTCTAAGTCAAAGAGACCTCCTAAAGCTATTCATTGATTGATCAATTTCATCTAATAAATTACGAATTTCTATATTTTCCATAATTAACTCCCTTCGTTGTTATGTACAAAAGCGTGAGAAAAGTAAATCCCACGCCATTTTCTTTTTATCAAAATAAGAAGGCATCTGTAAATTGTTAAATTCTTAATAGTCTTTGTATCTTATTAAGTCTTATTAAGCATTTTTACCATGGCAATTCTTAAATTTTTTACCACTGCCACATGGGCAAGGATCATTACGTCCTACTTTGTTTACTCGAACTGGTTGTTTTTTAGCATTGGTATTACTTTGTACTTCATCTTCTTCTCCAACCTTGTTTGCTTCACCCTGTACAACCTGTTCTCTTTGAACGTTTTGGCGAATTTCAGATTTCATAAATAATCTAGTAACATCATATTCAATTGCACCAATCATTTCCTCAAACATGCGATATCCTTCAGTTTGATATTCAACCAATGGGTTATTTTGTCCATAAGCACGCAATCCAACTGATTGACGTAATTGGTCCATTGCATCAATGTGATCTGTCCATTTTGTATCTACAACACGTAAAATAACAACTTTTTGAAATTCAAGCATTTGTTCTGTGCCATTCAGTTGACTTGCTTTTGTATCAAATACTTCTTGGGCACGTTGGATTAAATAAGCCTTGATTTCATCCTGTGTTTTATTTTCAATATCATGAATGGAAATAGAATCTTCATGAACTAAGACAGAACCAGCAAAATCTATGATCCCATCGAAATTCCAATCGACCTTTTCTGCCTGCGTATGGCTATCTACAATTCTTTCAATTGTACGTTTTACCATGCTCATTAATACTTCGGTTAAATTATCTTCTTCCATAATAACTTTTTTACGCTGTGCATAGATAACTTCACGTTGTTCCCGCATAACATCATCGTATTGTAAAACATTCTTACGTGTATCATAATTGTTACCTTCTACACGTTTTTGTGCTGATTCTACTTGTCTGGTTAGCATTTTACTTTGGATAACCGCGTCTTCTTCTTCAATCTTCATTCTTTCTAAGAAAGCCTTGATCCTTTCAGATCCAAACCGCTTCATTAAATCATCTTCTAATGAAAGATAAAATTGTGTACTACCTGGATCTCCTTGACGTCCTGAACGACCACGAAGCTGATTATCAATCCGGCGAGATTCGTGACGTTCTGTTCCAATAACGGCTAATCCACCTAATTCAACAACTTCAGGACCCAATTTAATATCGGTTCCGCGACCAGCCATATTTGTTGCAATCGTTACTGCACCTTTTTGTCCAGCATTCATAATAATTTCCGCTTCTTTAAAGTGATTTTTAGCATTTAACACTTCATGTGGAATTTTAGCTTGGTTCAACATGTTAGAAAGTAATTCAGAGGTTTCTACTGCAACCGTCCCTACAAGTACAGGCTGTCCTTTATGATAGCGATCTGCTATATCCTCTGCCACAGCTAAGAATTTACTTTTCAGTGTTGGATAAAGCAAGTCAGATTTATCTTGACGCACAATTGGTTTATTTGTTGGAATTTGGATAACTTGCATATTATAGATTTCACGAAATTCTTCTTCTTCAGTTTTAGCTGTTCCAGTCATCCCAGCTAATTTTTTATACATTCGGAAATAATTTTGGAAGGTAATGGTTGCCATCGTTTTTGTTTCATCTTCAATTTCAACGCCTTCTTTAGCTTCAATTGCTTGATGCAATCCATCAGAATAACGACGACCGTCCATAATACGTCCAGTAAACTGGTCAACAATTAAAACTTTTCCTTCTTGAACAACATAATCAATATCCCGGATCATAATATAATTTGCGCGCAATGCTTGATCCATATGATGAGTTAAAGCTGTATTCTCAATATCATAAAGATTTTCCAATCCAAATGTTTGTTCTGCTTTTTCAATACCTGTTTCAGTTAAGCCGATTGTTTTAGATTGAATATCAATCTTATAATCATCTTCATTTTTTAATCTTTTAACGAAATTATCTGTTCGTGTATATAATGCTGTTGATTTTTCTGCCTGACCAGAAATAATCAATGGTGTTCTAGCTTCATCAATCAAAATTGAATCTACTTCATCCACAATAGCATAATTTAATGGCCGTTGAACCATCTCACTTTTGTAAACAACCATATTATCACGTAAATAGTCAAATCCTAATTCATTATTTGTACTATATGTAATATCACATTGATAAGCGATTCGTTTTTCTTCCGGAGACTTAGAGTTAATATTGAGGCCAACACTTAATCCTAAAAAGTTATAGAGTTCTCCCATTTCATTTGAATCCCGTGTTGCTAAATATTCATTAACAGTTACAACATGGACACCTTCACCTGTCAAAGCATTCAAATAAACGGGCATTGTTGCAGTTAAAGTCTTTCCTTCCCCTGTTTTCATTTCTGGAATATTTCCATCATGAAGAACAATGCCTCCTAAAAGTTGTACATAGTAAGGGTAAAGGCCTAAAACCCGCTTTGCTCCTTCTCGAACAACTGCAAAAGCTTCAGGTAAAAGTTCATCTAGTGTCTCACCTTTTTGATAACGTTCTTTAAATTCTTCTGTTTTACTTGTTAACTGTTCATCAGTTAATTGGGCCATTTCTGAAGCATGGCTTTCCACCTTATCCGCAATTCCAGATAAGCGTTTCAATTCTTTTTTATCATTTTCAATCATTTTTTTTAAAAAATTTACCATTTGAGTATGTGTTCCTTTCAATCAACCCTTTTTATTTTCTATAGAATTGTATTCACTTCTTTATTCTATCATTAGTCTTTAATAAATAAAACAGCTTGTGCTAATTTTATTATATATTCTACTTATTTTTATAATAAAAAAATAAAATGTATAATAAAAACTATTTTTATCTAATTTGATTAAAAAACTAAGAATAAATTAAAGTAGTATTTTGTATTTATAGATAACTTCAGATTACTAAAATTATCTATAAATACAAAATACTACCTCAGAAGATATATACTTTATAAAATACTTTCCATCCTCTTTAATAATAAGATTTGTTTATTCTACCATTAATTTGTCTCAATTAATCCATATTTACCATCTTTACGACGATAAACAATACTTGTACCATTGGTTTCCGAATCTTCAAAAATGAAGAAATTATGTCCAAGCATGTTCATCTGCAAAACAGCTTCTTCACTATCCATCGGTTTTAATGATAAACGTTTTGTACGAACAATATCAAGATCGGTTGGATCTTCTGTACCTTCATCATTTAAAAATACAGATGCCTTTGCAGTGTCGATCCCCGTTTCTCTAGATTTTCTATTAATTCTTGTTTTAAATTTACGAATTTGTCTTTCTAATTTATCCACGACCAAATCAATACTTGCATATAAATCTGGTGATGTTTCTTCAGCACGTAGAACCAAGTAAGGAAGAGGGATTGTCACCTCTACTTTTGCTGTTTTTTCAGTATAAACTTTTAAGTTTGCATGTACAGTCGCTACAGGCGAATCATTGAAATATCTTTCTAATTTGCCAACTTTTTTTTCTATATAGTTACGTATTGCTTCCGTAACTTCAATATTTTCACCACGTACATTATATCTAAACATAAACATTTACCCTTTCCTCTACTACTAAAGAAAGAATTAGAAACCTTTTTCTTTTATTCTCTCTTCTTACTACCATTATATCTAAAAATCTATTTTTTGCCAACAAAATTGGAAATTTTTCTTTCTTCCTATCGAGCAAGAGTAAACGTCTCCAATTTTGCAGGATTGCATTCTAGGATTACTTCTGCTGCATGAAATAAGGTTCGTCCTGTTGTATAGATATCATCAACCAAAACGACTTCTTTTCCTCTCAATATTTCTTGTTTCTTTTCTATGACAATAAAGGGTTGTGGCTGATTCATTCTCTCATCTTTCTTTTTCTTGGATTGAGGTTTATCTTCAGATATTCTAGCTAAATAGGCATGATAATCAATGTTAGCGGCAGAAAGTAGTCCTTCTACCTGATTAAATCTTTGTATCTTCTTCCGTTGTTTTGAAACAGGTAATGGAATAATCATTTTTCTCTTCTTTGATTTAAAATGATGTTTTAGAATAGTTGAAAAACAAAATCGTAAACGATAATCACCCGAAAACTTATAAGCTTTAAACCATTCCTGCATTGCTTTATTATAAACAAATAATGCTTCATGATGAAAATTATACTGAGGATAAAGACTTTTCCATGTTAAACAATCACTACAATATCTACGATTTGTAACTCGGTGACAACCATAACAAACATTTTTCTTAGGTAAATAATGGAACCTGGAAAGACAAACAGGACATAGGGAATGCTCTGAAATACTTTGAAAAGAAAAAAGCAGTTTTAAAGAAGGTAATTCTGTAAATAACTGTTGACAATAATTACATCTCATCTATTAGTTTTCTCCTTTTAGCTTGACTATTCATGTGCTTAATTTGTTTCATGGCCTGAACCATTTCGCTTGTTTTACCATCATGTACAAACCAAACTTCTCCTCTTGTATATACATTTTTACGATCAACCCTACCTGCAATTTGAACCAAGGCAGCTGTTGAAAATATTTTATGATTTGCCCCTAAAATAATCACTGAAACTTGATCAAATGTTACTCCTCTTTCTAAGATTGTTGAAGTAATCAATATACGTATTTGTTGATTACGCATTTTTTGTACTTTTTCTAAACGCCTTTCATCTTTAGCATGGATACTTTCAATAGAAACACCAGGGAATTGTTTCACTAAATGATTTTTAAATAATTGAACCAATTGAATCGTTGGACAAAAAATTAATACATTATTTTCTTGTAATAAAGAGGTAATAAGTTGACAAATTTTAAAGAATTCTTTTCCTTCAACTAACTTTTGCTGCCAGTGATTCCACCATTTTAATTGTGGAACTGGCAGCTTTCTACGATGATATCTAGCCGGTAAAACTTTGACAGCAAGCTGCCTTTGTTGGATTTTTTTTATTAATGTTTTTGTAGGTGTTGCTGTTAAATAAACGAGGCTACCCATTGGTTTTAATGCTTGATTGACAGCATATTCTAACATGGCATTATTGACAAATGGAAAAGCATCTACTTCATCAATAATTAATAAATCAAAAGCTTGGTAAAAACGTAAAAGTTGATGTGTTGTACAAATAACAAATTTAGTATAGTAATAAGGTTCGTCCATTTTGCCATGCAATAAGGTAATCCGCTCTTTTGGAAATACTGCTTGCAGTCTTGGATATAGTTCTATACAGACATCTACACGCGGTGAAGCAAGTCCTATTCGCTCGCCATTTTTTAAACAATCGTAGATCGTATTAAATAACATCTCTGTCTTGCCTGCACCTGTCACAGCCCAAAGTAGTTGCTCTTGCTTACTTCTAACGTTTTCATTTAGGTAGATGGATACCTCTTGTTGTCCTGCTGTCAGTGTTCCCTTCCAGATAAATTGGATATTTCTGACTTGTTTTTCTGGTTCTGGTAGGTGGTAAAATTTCTTCATGGTATCTACTCTTCCTAATTGAATACATGCAAAACAATAATAGCCTTCTGTTAAATATGTCTCTGTCTTTTTTAGAACTGTTCCACAACGTAAGCATTGAATGAAAAGAGCATTGAGTGATTTCATTGTAGGTAATTCTATCGCTGTTTCTAAATTAGCTTCTTTTGAAAGTTCGGTTAATAACACCTTCCTTCCCCATAATTCTTCCATTATTTTCACCTCATATTAAATATACGCAGAAAATAATTTATTATAAATGCTAGGTTTTAAAAATAAATCCAGAATAGCCGAATTTTTTGATTAATAGTTGGCTTTTTTTCTATAAAATTGACTATTTAGATTTTAATTAACTTTAACTCATGTAGTTTCAGGTAGATAAAAAATCTTATATTTTATTTGTGTTAATTATATAAAAAAATCATATTTTGATTGGATAATGATAAAAATTATTGCTACTAAGAATTGCATTTTTTACTTATTTTTTCTATACTAAATTTGATTTGAATTGTTATTTTGATGATAATGAAAGGATACAGCGATGCAGAAAAATTATATTACGATCTTACAAGATGGTGAAAGTGAGCTGATGATTAAAAAGTCACGTTTTATTTGTTCATTAAAAAGTGTTTCCTCAGAAGAAGAAGCAAAAAATTTTATTGATCAAAGAAAAAAAGAAGAATATAAAGCGAATCATCATTGTCATGCGTTTATTATTAATTTGGAAAAAAGCATGCTGCAACATAGTAGTGATGATGGTGAACCTAGCGGAACAGCAGGGATGCCTATGTTAGAGGTATTAAGAAAAAATCAACTAGAAAATCTTGTTGCTGTAGTAACCCGTTATTTTGGCGGAATTAAACTTGGCACAGGTGGATTAATTCGAGCATACACACAAGCAGTTACCCAAACACTAGATGAGGTCGGATTGGTAGAAGGAAGACTACAACAAACCATTGTTTTAACGATTCATTATGCCCAACTAGGCAAAGTACAAGCCTTCTTTGATAGTCATCTTTCTTATTATTTAATAGAAAAACGTTATCAAGAAGATGTTCAATTAATTTGTTCAGTTGAAGAAGATAAAAAAGAAATTTTTATCCAAGCAATTACAGAACTTTTGAATGGTCAATTGACAATTGAACAAAATGGGTGCTCTTATCGAGAAATTCCATTAATAAAAAAATAGGAGTGATTTTTATGACTTTTGAAGAAATATTACCAGCAATAAAAAAAGGCAAAAAAGCAGTTCGAAGTGGATGGGATGGTTCAGAATTATTTATTGAATTAAGAAAGGAACTTTATAATCATTACGGCAATCCTCTACCCAGTACACCTTATTTCCTAATCAAAACTTCTGATGAAGGATATAGTATGTTTTCGCCAACTCCGTGTGATGTATTGGCCGAAGATTGGTTACTTGTGAATGACTAACTTGATTCTTGCTTTACTTGTTTAAATTAAATAATTTGATTTTGTTTTGTTCGATATTTTTGTAACTTTATGTTTTATATCTATTCAACAAAGGAGAATATCTTGTGATTTTTAAAGAATTTAACAAAAAAGGTGTTTTTATTACCGGAGCTGCTTCTGGTATTGGGCAAGCACAAGCAACTGCTTTTATTCAACAAGGTGCATATGTTTTTGGATTTGATAAAAATCAAGCTGGATTAATCGAAACAGCTAAAAAATGCTGTGATAAACCAGGCCAATTCAGTTATGCTGTTGGAGATGTTTCGAAAAAAGCTGATGTTCTAGCAGCAGTCATGCAGGTAAAACAAGAACTCGGATCAATTGATATTCTTTTAAATACTGCTGGGTTACTCGATGCTTACAAACCAACATTAGAAGTAACAGAAAAAGAATGGAAAAATATTTTAGCCGTCAATTTGGGTGGTGTATTTCTAACGACAAACGCTATTTTGCCAGGTATGCTTAAAAATAATCATGGTGTCATTATTAATATGACTTCTATAGCAGGTTTTTTAGCAGGTGGTGGAGGTGCTGCCTATACAGCTTCAAAGCATGCAATTGTCGGTTATACAAAACAACTTGATTATGATTATTGTTCTAAAGGTATACGTGTGAATGGTATTGCACCTGGCGCAATTAAAACACCTATGAACGCAGCAGATTTTGCTGGCGATGGAAAAATAGCCGAATGGGTAGCAAACGAAACGCCAGCTGGACGTTGGGCACAACCTTCTGAGGTAGCTGATCTAACCTTATTTCTTGCCAGTCACCATGCTGATTACATTCATGGTTCAATTTTGCCTATTGATGGTGGATGGATGGAAAAATAACGCCATGTAGCTATTAATAAAGTCAAAAAAAGTACCATGATTCATTTAAAATTAAATAGAATTGTTCAAATTCATTGGTTATTTACCTTGTTTGCGATTAAATTAGCTTATTTTAAGATAGATAATTTTATAAAAGAGTCAGTTTTTTGATTCAATCGATTATACAATCAAAATTATTTCTAGTTTTCTCGCATTAATTCTTTCTTAATTCATAATAAAAAACAAGCAATTATTAAGATAAAACGAGTTACTATTGCTGATTTGTTAGCCTATTTTGTTAACAATCACAAGTAATTTACATTTTCTGTTTTCTATCTGTTTCTGAAATTCTGTTCATCATTAGTTAAAAAATTATCTTCTATAACCGTTAAAACTATCATTTTATTTTTCATTAATAGAATTAAATTATTAAAATAAAAATAGTAAAATGAAAAATAATTTTCTTTCTTAAAAACCTATTTTTCATTTTACTATTTTTTATTAAACAATACTTAAAATAATAGATGATTATTTCATTTTGGTTAAATAGCTATAAGAAAATTAACAAATGATTGCTTTCTATTAATTCTTAATATACAGGTTAGTCACTAGTTATTTTTCTAAATAAAATTCAAATCGATTACCTACGTACTGTGTTCTTACGTATTCAAATGGTTTGCCATTTTCAAAGTAAGAGATCTGACGGAGTCGTAAGACAGCCTCACCACGTTTAATTTCTAAATAATCAGCAATCTGTTCAGATGCCAGCATGGCCGAAATCGTTTGATTTGCATGCCCAATTTTATTTTTCCCTTTTTCTTCAAGTGTTTTATACAATGATTGAGTAATTTCTGATTTACTGTATCCTTCTACCAAAAAATAAGGAATACTAGCGACCTCAAAACAAATAGGAATTTCATCAGCATATCGAATTCGTTCCATTCTTAAAATGGAGGTCTCTTCATTTAAATTTAATTTTTCTAACTCGCTAGAGCTGGGATTAGTAACAAAGTAGGAAATGGTTTTACTGGATGGAATTCGGTTCTGTTCCAACATAATGTCTGTAAAGCTTGTTGTGCCAGTCATCTTTTCCTGCACTTTTTTTCTAGCTATATAGGTACCTGATCCGATTTTTCTCTCTAAAATTCCTTCATCAGATAACGTTTGAATAGCCTGTCTTAATGTCATACGACTAACGTTAAATGATAGAGCTAGCTTTCGCTCCGAAGGAAGACGATCTCCAATTGACCAAACACCTTTTTCAATATCTTCCTTGATTTTATCATGTATTTGAATATAAATTGGTACATTTAAAGACATTTGATAACCTCCCTTTTTATCTTTCCTTTTTATTATAACTGGTATACACCAACAGAACAACAGCAAATGGTACATTATTTCTTCTTTTATATTAATATTACAAAATAACTAGGCAACGAATAAAATTTATGAATTGCTAGTTACATTATTCCAATTTATTTTTGATGACAAAATAGCTAGCTGAACAATCATTCGTTTGAACTACCATTCATTTGAATGAATTTTAATGATTTTCATTTCACTAAAAGCATTTTTTTATTTTTATTAGAGATGATATAACAATCAAAAAAATGCTAGAGAGTTTTCAAACTCTCTAGCATTTTTTATCTCATTTATTACTTGATTTCATTTTCTAATTCATAAGTACTTGTATTGGCATTTAATTCTTTCATTGATATTTCTGATGTTTCTTTTTTCTTCATCATTTTATTTGCTGTTGCCATCATTAAGCGAATTCGATTCAACTGATTAACTATTGAAGTTCCTGGATCGTAATCAATTGCAGTAACATTCGCTTTAGGATATTGTCGTTTCAATTCTTTCAGAACTCCTTTACCAACGATATGATTTGGCAAACAACCAAATGGCTGCAAACAAATAATATTGGTAATATCCATCTTTAACAATTCAATCATTTCACCTGTTAAAAACCAGCCTTCACCTGTATGATTCCCAATCGATACTATTTTACTAGCATCTTCTTCCAATTCATTAATTGAATGAATTCCTTCAAAGCGTTTAGAAGCTCGTAATGCTTTATCCATTGGTTTTTCAATTAAATGAATGATCCGAAGCATTAATTGAGCGATATTTTTACTTTTTTTTGTCATACCTAGGTTTTGGTATTTAAATATTTGATTATAAAGAGAATAATTCATAAAACCAATGATATCTGGAACAATTACTTCTGCTCCCTCTTTTTCTAGCAATCTAACAATATTATTATTCGCAATTGGTGAATATTTAACAAGAATTTCACCAACAATACCAACACGTGGTTTTTGAATATTCCTTAGTTCAATTTTATCAAAGTCATTAATAATGTTTTGTGCATTTCTATTAAATTGTGTTAATGAACCGTTCCGAACGTTTTTTTCAACTTTTTTTAACCAAGTTTGATGCAATGCATCAACAGATCCTTTAATTGCCTCATAAGGTCGTGTTCGGTAAACCATTCGTTCAAATAAGTCCCCATATAAAAATGCAATAGCTACCCGTTTTATTAGTGGAAGCGTAAATTTAAAACCAGCATTTTTTTCAACACCCTTATTTCCCATTGAAATAGAAATAATTGGTACTTGTGAAAAACCAGCATCATTTAAAGCTTTTCGAAGTAAAGGAATATAATTTGTTGCCCGACAACCGCCGCCTGTTTGAGTCATCATAACACCTATGTAATTTAAATCATAATCGCCACTTTTTAGTGCCTCAATGATCTGACCAATCGAGATGATTGCTGGATAACAAGCATCATTATTAACATATTGAAACCCCACATTAACACTATTTTTATTTTCAGCAGGTAAACAAATTACATTATATCCGGATACATTGAGTGCCAAATCAACCAATCCTGATTGATGAATTGGACTCAACATAGGCATAAGTAGTGTGTAATTATTCTTCATCTTTTTTGTAAAAATAATTCTATTCGGTTGATTTTTCTCTTCAATAACTGGTTCAATGTGATATTTTTCGCGTTCCTTGATAGAAGCTTTTAATGAACGTAATCGAATGCGAATTGCTCCTAAATTTGAACCTTCATCAATCTTTAAAACAGTATAGATTTTACCCTGTTTTGCCATTATTTCTTCTACTTGATCTGTTGTTACAGCATCAATTCCACATCCAAATGAGTTTAGTTGAACAAGTTCAAGATTTTTCATTTTTGCTACTACATTTGCTGCTGCATATAGACGAGAATGGTAAATCCATTGATTTACTACTCTCAACTTCTCTACGTCACCTAAATGAGCAATACTATCTTCAGTTAAAACATGGAATCCTTCCTGTATAATCATCTCAGCAATTCCATGATTAATTTCAGGATCTAAATGATAAGGTCTACCAGCAAGAACAATACCTTTTTCTCCATTTTGGTTCATTTTTAATAGTGTATCTTCACCTTTTTTACGAATATCTGCTTTGAAACTTTCTAATTCTTCATAACCATGATGTAAAGCTGTAGCAATTTCAGCTTGAGTGATTCCTAAATCTTTAAATGTTTCTGTCAAAACCTTAACAACTGATTCTTCATTTCCTAAATTGATATATGGGTCATAATAATCTACCTGGCCAAAACGAATTTCATCTATGTTGTTTTTAATGACATCTGGATAACTTTGAACAATTGGACAATTATAATGGTTATCTGTTTTTCCTTCTTCACGTTCAAAAATCACACCTGGATAAAAAATTCGATTTATTCCTGAATGAATTAGATCCTGAATATGTCCATGAGTAATTTTAGCCGGATAACATATCGTATCACTTGGAATCGTTTCTATTCCATTTTCATATAATTCCTTAGAAGAACGTTGTGATAGTTCTACTCTAAAGCCCAATTCTGTAAAAAAAGTAAACCATAACGGATAATTTTCAAATAGATTTAAAGCACGTGGAAGCCCAATTTTTCCCCGAGTAGCCTCCTGTTCTTTTAGAGGATGATAGTTAAAAAGTTTACGATATTTATAATCAACTAAATTTATTCGACGATCTGTCTTTTTTATCTTGATTTTTGCACCACGTTCACATCGATTTCTTGTAATAAATTGACGTCCATCAGAGAAAATAGTCATAGTTAATAAACAATTATTTTCACAAAGCCCACAATGGGTAAATTCCTTTTTAGTTTTAAAAGCCTGCAACTGATCAAGTGGCAATAGGGTTGTTACATCCCCCAATTCATATTCTTCAAGCGCAATCAAGGCAGCTCCATATGCACCCATTAAACCTGCAATAGGTGGTCTGATTACTTCTCTACCACTAATTAATTCAAAAGCTCGTAACACAGATTCATTGTAAAATGTTCCACCCTGACAAACAATTTTTGTTCCTAAATCTTTCGCATTCCTAACCTTTATAACTTTATACATCGCATTTTTTATGACTGAGTAGGAAAGACCGGCAGAAATGTCGGCCACTTTTGCTCCTTCTTTTTGTACTTGCTTGACCTTAGAATTCATAAAGACCGTACAACGTGAACCAAGATCAGCAGGTGCCTTAGAAGTTAAAGCTTTCAATGCAAAATCTTTAACATTATAATTTAAGGATTCGGCAAATGTTTCTATAAAGGAACCACATCCTGAAGAACAGGCTTCATTTAACTGGATAGAAGACAAGATACCATTCTTAATCGTCATGGCTTTCATATCCTGACCACCAATATCAAGAATAAAATCAACGCCTGGTTGAAAATAATCTGCTGCTTTATAATGAGCAACAGTTTCTACTTCGCCAATATCAACTTTTAATGCATTTTTGATTAATCCTTCTCCATAACCAGTAATAGCTGCCTTACCAATAAAAACATCCTGGGGCATCTGTTTATATAGATCTTCCAATACTGTCCTTGCTTTTTCTAATGGTTGTCCATCATTGTTTCCGTAAAATGTGAATAAAAGATTTCCTTCTTCATCAATGAGCGTAACTTTCATAGTTGTTGAACCAGCATCAATCCCCAAAAATGTTACAACATGATGATCAGAAAAACATTTATGATTGATTATTGCTTGATTATGTCGCTTTCTAAATGCCTCTAATTCTTCTTGATCGTTAAATAAAGGAGCTAGGGTTTCACTAGCTTTTAATTGCGTTAAATTATCCTGCATCAGAATAGCCATCATTTTTTCTAAAAATGTTTCTTCAACTTCTTCATCTGCATACATAGCAGCACCTATAGCCACAAATAATTGTGAATTATCGGGAAAAATTATATTATATGGCTGAATAGCTAAAGTTTCTATAAATCTTTTTCTAAGTTCGGACATAAAAGATAGTGGTCCACCAAGAAAGGCAATTTTGCCATGAATCTTTCTACCAGATGCTAAACCAGTAATTGTTTGATTCACAACTGCTTGTAAAATACTAGCAGCAATATCTGCTTTTTCAGCGCCTTCATTAAGTAATGGCTGTACATCTGTTTTAGCAAATACACCACATCTTGAAGCAATTGGATAAATTGTTTGATAATCTTTAGCCAGTTCATTCAATCCATGAGCATCTGTTTTTAATAAAGTTGCCATTTGATCTATAAACGCACCCGTTCCACCGGCACAACTACCATTCATTCGTTGGTCTAAAGCTCCATCAAAAAAGGTAATTTTTGCATCCTCACCACCTAATTCGATGGCAACGTCAGTCTCAGAAATTAATTCTTCAATTGTTTTCGTACAAGCAATTACTTCCTGAACAAAAGGAATATGTAAAACATCTGCCAAACCTATACCACCTGAACCAGTAATAGCTATTTTAATCGGAACCTTTTTGCCAATGTATGTCATACCTTGTTGCAATACTTTCTTTGTTGCTTCTTTTATATCTGAATAATGACGTTCATAATTAGAAAAAATTAATGTATTTTTTTCATTTAAAATGACCATCTTGACTGTTGTTGAACCAACATCTATTCCAACTTTTAGCACCAGTCTAACTCCCTTCAAAACCCATTTAACAAACAATCTGTTGATTAATAAACAGGTTGTCTGCTATAATACATACGTATATTTTAGAAAGATTATAAACAAAAAGCAATAAGCAAAATTGTTGAATTCGTAAGATAAACAACAATTTTTTTAATTATGTTGTTTAATGGGGAAGGAAAATTCACTTGGAAAAGAAAAAAGATTTGCGTGTTAGACGAACACAAAAAATGATTATTGATGCATTTTTTAAATTGGTTAATGAAAAAGGATATCATGCAGTGACTGTTCAAGACATTGCTAATGAAGCGATGATTAATAGAACAACTTTTTATGCTCATTTCAAAGATAAACAAAATCTATTTGAATATGTTTTTGATTTTGCTGTTAATGTGTGTATTTCTGTTTTAGATTCAGATAATTTTGTTCAAGATAATTGTATTAGAATAAAATACATAGAATCTCTACTGACACGTGGCTATATTGATATTTATGAAAACAAACAATTCTTTTTAACTGTTATGGAGAGCAACACAAATGAATTACTACGTAAGCGTCTAGCAAAAATTCTTTCTGAGAAGTATTCCAATATTTTTGCTAAATTAAAAATTACAGAAAATGATATCGAAGTTCCTATTGATTTTATTATTGAATATATCACTTCTATCTTTATTGGTACACTGCATTGGTGGATTACTAGTAACACAGATATGACAGCGAATCATTTAGCACAACTAGTTATTAAACTAGTTTCAAATAGTCATTTAACCGTTCTAGGTATTAAAATTGAACAATAAAAAAAGATTGGCTATACTAGTTAAAGAATTTTAAAAAATAAAGCTTTATAGAATGAAAAGCAACTTCTTTAAACGAATGGGCCAATCTTTGATTTTTATTTGATACTATTTATTTAATTCTTTGCGCGCCATTTTTTATTATGAGAAGTATTTCTAGTAGAAACAGCATGAATTCCAATTTTCTTATTGGTGTCTTTTTTTCTTGGAAACATATTTACTTCTACATGATACCTGCCATTATTTGCTAAATCATACAATCTTTCTGTTGTATCAGTAATTTTTTCTTTTAAGCTCATTGTTCTTCGCCTCTTTTTCTATTTTTTTTTCATTTTATCATAACTGGTTAGTAATATATTTGTCAATTGTTAAAGATATAACAAAAATTTAAAAATAGTTGGATGTAATATAAAAAATAGGATTACTATTTTTTAAAATAGTAATCCTATTACTTTCGAAAAGACTGGGGTAGCTGGATTCGAACCAACGCATGACGGAGTCAAAGTCCGTTGCCTTACCGCTTGGCTATACCCCATAATTAAATGGAGGAGAGTGGATTCGAACCACTGAACCAAAAGGAATGGATTTACAGTCCACCGCGTTTAGCCACTTCGCTACTCCTCCATCAGTTAACTAACAACCTGACTTAATTAATATACACAATTTTACAAAAAAATGCAAGCATAAAATTTAAAAATTAGCAATTTTAATTATTAAGGTTCCATTGACGGATAATATATTCGAATGCTTCATTGATTGTTTTTGTCATTAATTCTTGTTTTCCATCTAATTCTACTGCTATTTTATTTGGTGTCAGTTGAACCGTTTGCCCAATTTCTTTTTTTCCAATAAACAATTTATTCACTGGGTATTGTTGATTATTGCGTATGATTTTTCCTTCTTCTATCCGAATTTCAATATCTTTATTTTTTTTGACATATTCTTCCCTCCGAAAAATTATGATAGCATGAATAGATAGATTCAACAACAAAATTATACGCTAGTGTTATTGTTATTCGTTCTATATTTGAATTTATAGATATCTAGATTTTTCTAGTATAAAAAAGACGCATTTACCTAAGTCGATACAATGATTTAATCATCTACGCTAACCATGCTATAAAAACAGTAATCAACAAAAATATATCTAAAATAATGAATAGTTACTATTTTCAATTTTAATATTTCATTATT
Organism: Melissococcus plutonius ATCC 35311; assembly: GCF_000270185.1. NCBI lineage: Bacteria > Bacillati > Bacillota > Bacilli > Lactobacillales > Enterococcaceae > Melissococcus > Melissococcus plutonius. The sequence continues at coordinate 950,503 of NC_015516.1, read as the reverse complement.
ATGTTTCATAAATATCTATTTAATGACAAGAAAACATTTTATCTAAAGCGGCCAAAGAAGCATTCGTTGTTTCTTCATCAACACAAATAATATTATTTTCTTTCTTCTGTGCTAATTCATTGACACACCAAGCCAAATTTGGTAATTTTATTCGATTCATTGTCATACAAGGACATGAATTAGGATTAAGAAAAGAAATTTTTTGTGGTAATGCTTTTTTCATTCTACTCACTAAATTATTATCTGTTCCAATAGCCCAATGAGTATCAACAGGTGAACTTTGAACGATTTGTAAAATTTTATTGGTTGACCCATAGGCATCTTCTGCCTCAACAATTTCATGTGAACATTCTGGATGAACAACAATTTTGATTGTTGAATCTTTTTCTCGTAATGCATTGATTTGCTCCAAGGTAAATTGTTGATGAACAGAACACCAACCGTTCCATAAAATAACCTGTATATCTCTTTTTAGATCGCCTTTTAGTTGATTGGTTACTGGATCCCAAAGCGCCATGTCTGAAAGTGGAATGCCCATATGAAAAGCAGTATTTCTACCTAAGTGTTGATCTGGCAAAAAGAAAATTCTTTTTTTCTGTGTAAAAGCCCAGCTAATGATTTTTTCTGCATTACTTGAAGTAACAATTAAACCTCCATTTTTACCAACAAAAGCCTTAATTGCTGCACTCGAATTAATATAAGTAATGGGAAGAATTTCATCTGGATATTTCTGTTGTAAAGCTTCCCAGGCCCTCTGTAATTGATAAGGGTTGGCCATATCTGCCATTGAACAACCTGCATTTAAGTCTGGCAAAATTACTTTTTGACTTTTTCGAGTCAACATATCTGCTGTTTCAGCCATAAAATGAACCCCACAAAAAACAATATACTTAGCCGACTGATTTTTATTGGCTATTTGTGCGAGTTGTAAAGAATCTCCTATTTCGTCTGCTAGATCAACCACCTCATCTTTTTGATAATGGTGGGCAAGAATTAACAGTTGATCACCTAGCTGTTTTTTTGCTGACAAAATTAATTTTTTTAATGTTTCATCATTTTCTTCTAAATAACTAGATGGGATTTGTTGCTGCTTAAATGTATTTAAAATATTCATACTTTTTTCCTTCCAAACTATTAAAACTAATATCTAAAGCTTTCACAGAATGGGTTAAATAGCCTAAAGAAAGGTAATCAGCACCATATCCTCTATAAGCTGCTAAATTATCTAATTGAATACCTCCAGAAACCTCTGTCATTATTCCTTGATTATAATTCAAATATTCACAAACTTCTTCAGGGGTCCGATTATCAAGCATAATAATATCTGCCCGGGCAGCAACTGCCTCTTTAAATTGATCCAGAGTTTCAATTTCTACTTCGATTTTTATAGTATGTTCACAATTTTTACGTACTTTCTCTATTGCTTTAGTAATTCCGCCTGAAAAGGCAATATGATTGTCTTTTAGCATAATACAGTCATCCAGTCCCATTCGATGGTTAAATCCTCCACCCTGTTTGACTGCATACTTGTCAAATTGTCTTAGTCCAGGAGCTGTTTTACGAGTATCACAGATTCGAATTGTTTTATCATCCAATGTTTCTATTGCCTGTCTCGTTGCTTGAGCAATTCCACCCATCCGTTGCCATAAATTTAAAATTAAGCGTTCAGCAGTTAATAAAATTTGAGTAGGTCCACAGACTCGGGCAATAATCGTTCCTTTTTTTGAAAGCTTCCCTCTGAAACCAATACTTCAAAATGAACAGCTCCCTCTTCTCCTAATAAATGATAGATCATAGGAGCTAAAAATAAACCACAAATTACACCATCTTCTTTAAGTAGAAATTCTCCTTCACTAATATCTGTTTGAGAAAAAATAGTTGCAACACTTTGGTCTCCTCGACCAATATCCTCATTCAGAAAATCGCTCAATGCTTTTTTTAATTGTAAATAATTCATTTCTAATTTTTAATCCTTTCTAGCATGTGCACCTAAACTAATTGTTCGATTTAATGCTGCTTTAGTGATGATTTCAGCCGTTAAGCAGAGATTTGCTGTTTCTATTTGTTCACATGTAAGATCCCTCGGTAAAACATGATAGTTATATTGTTCTAACCAATTCAATAGATGTTGCATACCCACCTTTGTACGCTCAACTCCAATCCATTTCCAGGCCTCTTGTTGTAATTTTTGCCTTTCTGGTATTGAAAATTCATTTATTCTTTCTGTTTGGAGATTGCTTTTTTTATTCTTATCTATCACGCCTTTTTCCATAAGAATTTGAGAAGCCACACGTCGACCAAAAACCAAACATTCTAATAAGGAATTGCTTGCTAAACGATTCGCACCATGAACGCCTGTACAAGCTATTTCGCCAACTGCATAAAGATGATTCACAGTAGTTTCTCCAAAATAATTTGTTTGAACGCCACCCATTATAAAATGAACACCTGGTCTAACAGGAATTTTTTTAGTTTTTGTAAAGGGAATATTTTGTTGAATTAAATTTTTTGTAATTTGTGGAAATTTTAATTCAAAGGAATCAATCATCGAAATATCTAGATATACTTGATGTCCTTCTTCATAAGCCTTTGTCAATTCTCTTGCAACAATATCACGAGGCGACAAGTCTTTTAAGGGATAATCAGTTAACAAATGATGTCCTTTTTCATCCACTAATATAGCACCTGCCCCACGCACAGCTTCTGAAACTAATCCATAACATCTACCATTTTTAGTTAGTAAAGTTGGATGAAATTGAATAAATTCCATGTCTGATAATTTTGCCTGTGCACGGGTAGCCATTGCTAACCCATCACTTGTAATAGTATGGTTATTGCTTGAAAGTGGATATAAACCACCTACTCCTCCTGTTGCAAGCACAACAAAATCTGCAAGTGCTTCATTTAATTGATTATTTTTATCTATATAACGAATGCCATAACAACCAAATTGATCGGTTAAAAGATCAACAACCATACAATTTTCTTGCCAGTCTACTTGATTCAATTGTTTTTGTACAAATGATGTTAAGTATTTTCCTGTTTGGTCGCCATGGCAATGCAAAATACGTGGTAAAGTATGTGCACCCTCTAACCCAAAGCACAAATTTCCCTGTGAATCATGATCGAAAATCATACCTTCTGCTAATAATTCATTTATTTCCTTGATTCCTTCTTTAACTAGAATTTTTGTAGCTGTTTGATTGTTATGTTGTACACCTGCATTCAATGTATCCTGATAATGTGATTGCCATGTGTCTTCTTTTGACAATGCAGTAGCAATTCCTCCCTGTGCTAACATGGAGTTACATTCATCTCGTGTTCCCTTAGTGTAGATACTAACATCCACAGAATTTTGTAATAATCTAGCTGTCTGACAGGCCGCTAAACCCGAACCAATAATAATGACCTTATTCATATAAAAGGAGATCCCTCACTATCCAATGTGTCTTGACACCAATTACAGTTTATTCTACCATATATAGCAAGACACATAAAGGAGATTTTTCTATATGATCTATTTGGATTATGCAGCTACCGTTCCTATGACCGATGAAGCAAAAAAGGTCTACATTGAGACTGCAACAGAGTATTTTGGCAATGCAAACAGCGGCCATATTGCCGGACAAAAAGCACAAAGTTTGCTAGATTATTGCAGAGGGCAACTAAGTCAACTATTGGCTTTACCAGCTACAAGTTTGCTATTCACTTCAGGCGGAACAGAAAGTAATCATTTAGCTTTACAACTTAGTTTAAATTATTTACCTGCTGATAAAAAACAGGTTCTAGTTAGTCCATTAGAACATTCTAGCATTCTAAACTTTTTTGCCAGTCAGCCAGAGATTGAACTAACAATACTTCCACTAGAAAATGGTCAAGTAACGATTAAAAGTTTGGCTTCTTCATGGACTGAACGAACGGGATTAGTTGTGGTCCAACAAATAAATTCTATTACTGGCATTATTCAAAATATTGAGGAACTTTCTTCTTATGTTCGTGAAAAAGGTGGGTTATTTCATTGTGATTGTGTGCAAAGTTTTGGAAAATTCCCTTTACCAAAAAATGTTACTTCTTGGAGTAGTGCTTCTCATAAAATCGGTGGACCCAAAGGCTGTGGTTTATTATATTTAAATCCAGAAATTTCCTTTACACCTATTATTAAAGGAACAGTGCATGAACAAGGATTCCGCGCAGGAACAATTGACCTACCAAGTATTGCAAGTTTTACTACTGCAACATATGAAGCAATACAACATCAAGCTGCCTTTGCTAGACAGGTAGATGAACTAAACCAATTTATTTTAAAAAATTACCTAATTGGGAAAATTTTTCTACCTATACGACTTATTTTGGTATTATAGGTTTATTTTCTCCAAAAAAATTTGGTGATTCTATTATGGAAGAGTTATCTGAACAAGGAATTTATATCTCAACGAGCTCTTCTTGTCACACAGGTGGGATGATCGATCCAGCTTTAATCGCTTTAAACTTTACAACAGAAAAAGCACAACGTTTTATTCGGATTTCTTTTGGTAAAAAAACAACTCTATCAGAAATTGAAATATTTCTTTCTACTTTAAAAAAAATCGAAACCAATTAATCATCTAAATTTTTTTCTTGGTTTTTCTTAATAAATTTATTAAGTTACTATAAAAACTCCTTGATCATTGAATGATTTCAATGGTCAAGGAGTTTTAACTTATCAGATAGTCTTATTGATTATTCACGATTAACTTTCATTAAAAAATTTGAAACAGCACCAATCAAATTTGCATTATTTCCAAATTTTGAAGCTACAATTTCTGGCATAAAGATGTCTAAGTTTGACTGACCCATTTTTTTCATAATGCGCTGATTAATCTCCTCTATTAATCCCTCTTTTATCGAGACACCTCCACCTAGAACGATAAGTTCTGGATCTAAGGTAAATTGAATAGAACATAATCCCTTTGATAGATAGTTATAAAAATTTTCTACTTCTTCTTGGGCTAATACATCCCCTTGTTCTGCTAATAAAAACACTTCTTCACCAGATAATGCTTGTCCCCTTAATCCCTTTTTTTGGCAATATCGTTGAACCATATTTACAACCGTTCCTATTTCACTAAATGTCTTTTCACCATCAAGATAGTTCAACCCAAATTCACCACAATAATGATGAGCTCCTCTATATAGTTGTCCATTATGAAAAACAGCTCCACCAATACCAGTCCCAATAACCACAAATACTACTTCACTTTTTCCAACTGCTACACCTTTAGATAACTCAGCAATTCCAGCACAATTCGCATCATTTTCCACACTAATTGGCAATTTAAAAAGCGTTTCCAAATCATCAAAGAAATTTACTTGATGAATATAGGGAATAGCAGATATACCTAATATCTTTCGTTCTTTATTTTCCACTATTCCAGGTACACTAAACGCAATTCCTTCTATTCCCTCTGAATGTTGTTCAAAAACCTCGAAAAGTTTTGCTTTCATGGTTTCCCAATTATCAGGTGTTTCAAATTTTCCTTGATTTAAGATTTCTCTACCATTCCATAGTCCATATTTTACTGAAGATCCACCGAAATCAAATGCTAAAATTGCCATATCTATTTCCCCCATTCAAAACAATTTTTCATCATTTACTTTTATTATACGATTCATTTCTTCCTTCATCAATATTTCTTCTAATAGTAAATTTTTTTGGCACATAATCAATCCCACCTTTTACAAATGGATGACAACAAAAAATTCTGGCAACTCCCATAATTGTTCCTTTAATCCAGCCATGAATATTAATTGCATCAATCATATATTGAGAACAGGTGGGATAATAACGACATCTAGGAGGAATTCCTGGTGAGATATATCGTTGATAAAAATGGATCAAATGAATTAATAACTTTTTCATGGCAACTCCCTCTTGATTATTTGATGTTTAACTGATTAAAAAATAAATGGGTGACACGATTGTTTCAATGCACAATTTAATATAGCAAATTTAAAATTTGGTCACTGCCTATACAAAAAAATTATTCCATGATACACTTGTTAAAAAATGGAGGCGAAAATAATTTATGGGATTAAAATTTGAACGTTCAGATAGTTTAGAGAAACTTTTTGATTCTTTATCTGTTTTACCTGAAGAATCAAAAGCAGAAAAAGAGAAGGAAAAGAATAAGAAAAATCAAAAAGAAAAGAAAGAGACTGAGACAAAATAACTGGCTCAGTCTTTTTTATTTGCTCTTATTTAACTACTGAGCAATTTTTCAAAATATCCATTTCAATGATATCAATAAAAATGGATAGAAGGATTCAATTTTGTATGTTAAAATTTTGTCTTCTTTACAACTGCCTATCTTATTAAAGAAAATGAATCATAAAAATTAATGATCTAACTGTTAACTCTATATTTAGATAGTCTATTTTAATGTTTAAAGAAAGGTTTCAATCGCTTGCCAGGCCTCTTCCTTACCTTTTTTAGTAACCGATGAAAATAAAATAAATTTATCTTGAGAATCAAAATTTAACGTTTTTTTGATTATATTTTCATGTTTATTCCATTTACTGGAAGGAATCTTATCTACTTTTGTTGCCACCAAAATTACTGGAATTTCATAATATTTTAAAAAATCATACATTTGTTTGTCTTCTACTGTTGGCGGATGTCTAAAATCTACCAATGAAACTACTGCCTCAAGTTGATTTCTTGAAGTGATATAAGTTTCAATCATTTTTCCCCATTTTGCTCGTTCTGTTTTTGAAACCTTCGCATATCCATATCCTGGTACATCAACAAAGTAAAGTGAATCTTCAATTAAATAAAAATTTAATGTTTGTGTTTTTCCAGGTTTGCCAGAAGTGCGTGCTAAGTTTTTACGATTAATCAATGTATTAATAAATGATGATTTCCCAACATTTGAACGTCCAGCCAATGCAATTTCAGGCAATTCTCTTTCTGGATATTGAAGAGGAGATACAGCACTAATCACAATTTCAGCATTATGTACTTTCATTTTGACTTCCTCACTTACTAGATTTGTAAAAATCAAAACTAGCTAAGTTGGATAATAGTATCCAATCAAAGTGTCTTCCTGATTAAATAGCTATTACGATAGCTAAACCTAACTAGTCTTTTTATGATTAAAAATCTATTAATTTATTAACCTGCTTTTTGATCTTTCTTATTGTAACTAATCACAGGTTTATCTGTTGCTTCAGCTGCCGCTTTTGTAATGACCACTTTTTTAATTGTTTCATTTGAAGGTATTTCAAACATAACATCCATCATGATATCTTCAATAATTGAACGTAATCCACGTGCACCAGTATTTCGTTCAATGGCCTTATTCGCAATGACCCTTAATGCTTCCGGTTCAAATTCTAATTCTGTATCATCTAAAGACAACAGTTTTTGATATTGTTTAACTAATGCATTTTTCGGCACAGTTAAAATACGAACTAGATCTTCTGTTGTTAATTTTTCTAATGCAGCCATGACAGGTAAACGACCAATAAATTCAGGAATAAGACCAAATTTTAAAAGATCTTCTGGTATAATATGCTGCATGACACTTTTTTCTTCATTAAAGACAACACTATTTTGGCCAAAACCAATTGTTTTTTCTCCCAAACGATTCTTGACAATTGTATCGATGCCATCAAATGCACCACCAACAATAAACAAAATATTTGTTGTATCTATTTGAATGAATTCTTGATGGGGATGTTTACGTCCACCTTGAGGGGGAACACTAGCAACAGTTCCTTCTAAAATTTTAAGCAAGGCTTGTTGTACACCTTCACCTGAAACATCACGAGTAATCGAAACATTTTCACTTTTACGAGCAATTTTATCAATTTCATCAATATAAATGATTCCCTTTTCTGCACGTTCAACGTTAAAATCAGCTGCTTGTAATAATTTTAATAAAATATTTTCAACATCTTCACCAACATAACCAGCTTCTGTTAAACTAGTTGCATCAGCGATAGCAAATGGTACATTCAGTGTTTTAGCAAGTGTTTGAGCTAAAAATGTTTTTCCTGATCCGGTAGGACCAATTAAACAAATATTACTTTTTTGTAATTCAACATTTTCTGCACTATCTTCTTCTATATGGTTTACTCGTTTATAATGATTATATACAGCCACAGATAAAGTTTTCTTTGCGCTGTCCTGACTAATAACATATTCATTTAAAGCATCCAAGATTTCTTGGGGTTTAGGAATATCTGTCAATTCACGCACAGCTTCATCATAAAATTCTTCATTGATTATCTCTTTACATAAATCTATGCATTCATTACAAATATAGACGCCTGGACCGGCAACAATTTTTTTTACCTCTTCTTGTGTCTTGCCACAAAAAGAGCAGTTGACTGTTCCACCATTATTTGTGTTCTCATACATGTACGCCACCCCTTTAAAACGAAAATAACTGCATCGACAGCCTTCCTTTATAATAGCATAAATCAATTAAAAATGCGAACTTTCTATGTGTAAAATTTTATTCATTAAAAACAAGCTATGGTATACTACTATATAGAAAAATAAATGAAACAATGGATAGCAATAAAGAAAGAGAGGGAGGCAAATTATGCTAGAACAATTATTATTGGGAACTTATACAAGGCGTGAAAGTAAAGGAATTTATCAAACCGTTTTAGATACAGAAAAGAAGGCATTAGCAAGTACTTCTTTAATTATCAATGAAAGTAGTCCTACCTACCTGACCCTAGATAAAAAGGGAGAACTTTATACGGTTACTCTTGTTGGAGAAGAAGGTGGCGTAGCAGCCTATAAATCGATTGATGATCAGTATGACCTTTTAAACAAGGTAACTGAAATTGGTGCACCACCTTGCTATGTTTCTGTAGATGAAAAGAGACAATTAATTTATAGTGCCAGTTATCATGAAGGAATTGTTTATGTATTTCAAATTTTACCAAATGGACAGCTAAAAAGTACTGATCGAGTTGTACATAAAGAAACCACAGGTCCACATAAAAATCAAGATAAACCACATGTTCATTATACTAATCTAACACCTGATAACCGCTTGGTAGTTTGTGATTTAGGTACAGATCGAGTATATACTTATGATGTTGACCGAACAGGTAAATTAATCGAGGTTGCTCAATACTTAGCTGAACCCGGATGTGGTCCTCGTCATATTGTTTTTCATCCAAACCAGCAAATTGCATATCTGATTGGTGAACTAGACAGTTCTATTTCTGTTTTAAGTTACGATAAAACAAATGGCGAGTTTCAACGTTTGACAAAAGTAAGCACTATTCCTGAAAATTTTGATGGATTTAATAGTGGTGCAGCCATCCGTATATCTTCAGATGGTCAATATGTATATGCTTCAAATCGTGGACATAATACGATTGCCATCTTTGAAACTTCACAAGAAGGTAAAAGATTAAAACGTAAACAATTAATAAGCACTGAGGGAGATTTCCCCCGTGATTTCAATCTTGATCCATCTGAAAAATTTATTGTAGCTGCTAACCAAAATTCAGACAATCTGACACTTTACGAGCGAGATACTCAAACAGGATTACTAAAAATGATTCAAAAAGATGTCTATGTTCCTGAGTGCGTCTGTGTCTATTTTAAATAAACTATTATTTATATCTCCTTTGAGACAAATGCTCATTCAATTTTAAATTTTAAAATTGAGTGAGCATTTTATATTTAAAAAATCTAAACGAACAAAAATAAATTCATTGTATGTTCATTAATTAAAATTAGATCAAGTTAGCTGATTTTTCCTTACTTTTTTATATCATATAAATAAAAATATTACTATCAAATAAAATAGGTAGTTCAATAATCTATTATTTTTCCATCACATATTTAATTGAATATTGTCATTACTACTTTTCATTGAAAATAACTCTTGCCGTTTTTTTCATTTTTTATATTTTGTTTTTTATTTAAAATAACCTGCTATGTCAAAAAGAAATTTTATCATAAAACAAAAAAACCACCGGTATCAATTACCGGTGGAAAAGGAGTATTTACCCTATTCAGAGTAAATTGAAAAATAAAAAGGTTGTTGTTGGTATATACCTATAGTACACTATAACTTAAATTCTGTCTATAAGAAATTAAAAAGAAATTATAATTTTTTATTTCTTTAACTTTCGTTGGAAAAACTTTGTTATTTCAACAATTGGAATAATTGCGAAAGAGGTACTTAATACAATTCCCCACTGATATAGATCCAACTGTGTTACACTAAATAAATCATTAAACCCAGGAATCACAATCGTTGTACCTAATAATAAAAATGAAATTAAGATAGCCCAATTAAACGTTTTTTTTCTAAATAAACCTACACTAAATAAGGATTGATGAATCGATTTTACGTTAAAGGCATGGAATAATTGAATTAACCCCAAGGTTGCAAAAGTCATAGTTAATGCATCAGCATGCTGCAAATGATATAACGCATGGTGTGATAAGCTGGGCATATTCTCTGCCGTATGTGCTGGTAATAAAATAGCGATTTGATAAACGAACAAAGTAAGTATACTTTGAATAATCCCTTGATAAAGGACGCTTGAAAAGACACCATTTGAAAAAAAGCTAGATTTCTTTCCACGTGGTGCATGTTGCATTATTCCTTCTTCCACTGGTTCAACTCCTAAAGCAATTGCTGGAAAAGTATCTGTGACTAAATTTATCCACAATAAGTGAATAGGTAATAACGTATCCCAATTCAACATAGTAGCAATAAATAAAGTAAGGACTTCTCCCAAATTGGCAGAAAGTAAATATTGAATGGTTTTTTGAATATTTGCGAAAATTTTTCGACCTTCTTTAATTGCTGAAATGATTGTTGAAAAATTATCATCAGCTAAAATCATATCAGAAGCTCCTTTGGAAACTTCGGTTCCTGTAATACCCATACCAATACCAATATCAGCTGTTTTTAATGCCGGTGCATCATTTACACCATCACCAGTCATAGCAACCACTTTTTCCTTTTTTTGCCAAGCTCGTACTATTTTAACTTTATGCTCTGGAGAAACCCGGGCATAAACGGAGTACTGCTCTACTTTCTTTTCATATTCTTCATTGGGTAAGGCTTCTAATTCACTTCCTGTAATCACAGACCGGTTTTCATCATTATCTGGTGTGATTCCTAAACGAATGGCAATAGCTTCAGCCGTATCTTTATGATCACCAGTAATCATAATTGGCCGAATACCAGCTGCTTTAGCTGTGGCCACTGCTTCAGCCGCTTCTTTGCGTTCTGGATCAATCATACCCACTAACCCTGCAAAAATTAAATCTTGCTCAACTAACTCTGAAACAAGTTCCGTTGGTAATGTTTCTACGTACTTATATGCCATTCCTAATACACGTAATGCCTGTTTTGCCATTTTTTTATTACTTTCTAGGATATTTACTTGTTTTATTTGGTCTAAAATGGTAAATTGATCATTCTCTTCTGTTTGTTTACAACGTTTTAGTAATTCATCCGGAGCACCTTTTACTGTCACTAGATAGCCTTTATTTTTTGTTTCATGAATGGTGGTCATCAGCTTTCTTTCAGAATCAAAGGGGATTTCAGCAATTCTTGGTGCTTCTATTAATTTTTCTTCAATTAAAATCTGATGATCAATGCCAAACTGGATTAAAGCTGTCTCGGTTGGATCACCGATTAAAGTTCCTTCCTGAGAAATTTTTGTATCATTATTATAAATCATAATGGTTAGAAGCATACTATTCGATGAAATAGGTTCTTTGGCAGGTTGTAGTTTGTTATAAGTATAAAGCTGTTCTACCGTCATTTGATTTAACGTTAAGGTACCTGTTTTATCTGAACAAATAATATTTGTACTTCCTAACGTTTCAACAGCTGGTAATTTACGTACAATTGCATTTTTCTTTGCCATTTTTTGTGTACCTAAAGCTAGAATAACTGTAACTATTGCTGGGAGTCCTTCTGGAATCGCTGCCACCGCTAAAGAAATTGAAGTCAATAGCATGTCCAGCCATGAGCGACCATTTAGTAATCCAATCACAAACATTAAAACAGCAATAACTAAAATAGCCCCAGTTAATACCTTACCAAGTTGATTGAGATTGCGTTTTAATGGTGTTTCTATTTCCTGAGTATTTGTTAACATACCAGCAATTTTTCCTACTTCTGTATTCATTCCTGTTTCAACAACCACACCTACTCCTCTTCCATAAGTTACATTACTATTAGCATAAGCCATATTATGACGATCCCACAGGCTAATCGTTTCTGTATTTTCAATCATCGTATCGGAATTTTTTTCTACTGGCACAGATTCACCCGTTAATGATGATTCTTCAATTTTTAGACCAGCTACTTCTATTAAGCGCAAGTCAGCAGGTACAACATCCCCTGCTTCTAATAAAACGATGTCTCCAGGTACCAATTCATCACTTTTTATCGTAATAATATGGTCATCTCGACGAACATTGGCATTGGGTGTAGCCATTTCTTGTAACGCTTCAATTGCCTGTTCAGCTTTCGCTTCTTGAATAACACCAAAAATAGCATTAACAATTACAACACATACAATAATGATTGAAGCAATGATATCATTTGAAAGAAAAGCTGAGATAATAGCTGCTACTAATAAAATAAGAATCATAAAATCTTTGAATTGTTCAATAAATTTCATTAAAATAGATGATTTTTTCTTTTTTTTCAAATTGTTTTTTCCATAATTTTCAAGTCGTTCACTGGCTTCATGCCTCGTTAATCCTGCTAAATTTGTCTGCATTTTTTCAAATACTTTCTCTTCAGACATAGAGTAAAATGCAGATTGCTGATTTATTCCATCCTTCATGTTCCTTGTTCCTCCCTCTTGCCAACCTTTTCTTTATTTTACCGATAATTAAATAAATAAGAAAAAAAAGAGACCTATGTATGCACCTAAACAGTACATCCATAAGTCTCATCGTTTAAGGCAACACCAGAAATTTCTTTCAGTGATGGTGATGTTGTCACAGTGTTAAACTGCCGATTACTCCCCTATGAAGTAAATTATCGATTATGAAAATGATTAACTTGATTATTTGTTACTATTATACCTAATTTCTATATCACTTTCAATAGGAAGATACCTAAAAAAATGTTAATTAAAAATTTTATCAATTTAGAGATGACTGTTTATAATTGGTAAAGCAATTGATTTTTTAAAATTTGTTTATTCATCGTAGTTGTTTGTAAAAGTAAAATTTAAAAATAATTTCTATTTTTAGGATATATTATGAAATATGTCATGTAAAAATTAAATTTTTTATTAATTAAATGTGTTGTATTTGCTCTTGATTGCCTTTAATGGTATAGTTATAAACGGAATTTCGTTATTTATATCGTTATATTGTTGCCTTTCAATGCTTTAAAGAAAGGAGTAAATAACTATGACTTATAACAAAAAAAATAATGTTCAATATAAAATTGCACTGGACACTAAAAATAATGTTTTTATGGCAATTGATCCAAAAAATCAACATAAAAAAGCAACTGGTGCTACGATTGAACAAGCTATTGCCCAATTTAAACAACTCATCAAGGAGTGACAAACTTCCTAATGTATTTTCTCTGCTATTTCCATTTTAGTTAAAGGCATCTATGTAATCAATAAATTACAAAGATGCCTTTTTATTTTTTCACTTATTTCTTATTAAATATCCGTATAAATTATAAACTTATTTTAATTTTTATTAATGATAAACATAGTTATTGATTTGAATCATTACAACGTGTTCTAAAAATCTATTTTAAACGAATAAAAAATTCTTTTAATTTTATATTGCGAATAAATAGGCTTTTGTTTATACTAGGGAGGTAGAGTAGAAATAAAATAGTAAAGTTTGGCTCTTCTTTACTATTTTTACAATAAAATAAATTGGCACCTGTTTGTCCGACGCCAATCGGACAATTAGGAATTGTATAAACAGCAGTCACTGATAATACAAGTTGCCAATAGTGCTAGTTGAGAATATCCTATTTCTCTAACGAAATTTTCCTTCATTTTTTCGTTTAAAGGATAATAGGTTAACAGAATCCTCTTTTTATTAGCCTATTGTTAACGATATCGGTATCATGCCAGATATCGTTTTTTTCTATCCTACTGTTGGTTTTTTTAACAAACTGAAAGGAGGATTAATTACCATAAAAATCACAGCAGTATGAAAAACGTACCAACTATTCCATTTACATGTTTATCTCACCTACTTGACAAGTATTTTTTGTAAATGGATAGACAATAAAAAAAGGCACTCCGTAATTTGGCGCCAACCAGACTACGAAGCCCTGTATAGTCAGCAGTCACTATCTATACAAGTTGCCTACTAGCACAGAAGTACTAGCTTCTTCATTGTACAAGATTTTTGTCTAAATTTCTAGTCCCTCAATTAGAAAAACACAATTATTTCGTATATGGGAGAACCTTGACTTCATTATTAGGCATTTGAACGAGATTGGCTGACTTATCGCTACCAATTTCGTTTTTCATTTTTTCTGTTTTTATAGTAAATGTATAAAGAAATATATATTTTACACATAGAACTGCATTAAACTATTTTAAGATGCTTACAGATAATGAGGAAAGGAATGTAAGAGATGAAAAAAGAGCCACAAAATCTAAAAGCTGTTCCTTATCAAGAAATTCTGAATATTAAAAATTACTCAGAACAATTACAATCTTGGCAAGAACCTTTAGAATTACTAAATAATTTTTTCACTTTTTCAGATGATACATTGAATAAAAAGAAAGTCATTCAACAATATTATGCTTGTTCTCATTTGTTTCATAGTTTTTATGATGAGTTTAATCGTTTATTACCTCTTGAAACTGTTTCAATTGATAAATTAATTCAAACAGAAAAGGTCCATACTAATTCAATTACAAAACATAACTGAATCAATCCATTTCTCTTATTATGATTAGATAGCGTTAACGAATAGGTATCTTATCTGATGAAACAAGTCATTAATCAGCTAACAAGCAATTATTATTGATGATCAACAAACTCTTTAATTCATTCGTTTTATTTGGTGGGTTTCATTCATTTGATAAAATAACCTGAGATTGATTAACAAAACAACTGAGGCGTAGGAGCTAAATTCCTACGCCTCTACGTTCATACATTTATACTGATCTATTAGCTAATCTTTAATTTATCAATGGCAAATATTATTTTTTCTCATCCCTTAAATTCAAAAATTAATTTAAAAATCAGCTATTCATTACGACTATTTCTTTGATATTCAGCAATTTCTCTATATTCTTCCTGTAATTGGTGAGTTAATCGCATAAAAATAGGCAGTAAAGATTGATAAGCATTAAATGTATCTTTTTGGGGTAAATAGTCATGAGTTACACCTATCATTTTTTCAACCTCTTTTAAATCATCAATAATTTTCAAAGATCTTAGACCTAAGATTGCTGCACCTAGACATGAACTCTCAAAACTTTTAGGAATATTTACTTTTTTCTCAAAAATATCAGCAAGCATTTGACACCATAATTCCGAACGAGCAAATCCACCCGTTGCCTGTATTGATTTTACTGATGGAATGACTTCTTCTAAAGCTATTAAGACTAGATACAAATTAAAAATAATCCCTTCAAGCACAGAACGTAACATGTGTGCACGTGTATGATAATGATTTAATCCAAAATAGGTTCCTCGAGCATTAGCATCCCAAATAGGTGCTCGTTCACCACCTAGATAAGGTAAAAATAGTAACCCATCAGATCCAGCAGGAATTCTTTCAGCAATTTGTGTCAATAAATCATAACTGTCAATGCCCAGTTGTTTTGCGGTTTCTTTTTCTGAAGTGAATAATTGATCACGAATCCATTCTAATATAATACCACCATTATTGACTGGACCACCTAACACATAATATTCCTCATCTAAAACATAGCAGAATAATCGTTTTTTAGTATCAATAATTGGTTCCTTTATCACTGTTCGAACCGCTGCACTTGTTCCAATCGTCACAGCTAAAACATCTTTTTCCATCGCATTAACACCTAAATTAGATAAAACACCATCGCTGGCACCAATAATGAAAATAGTTTCCTTAGGCAAACCAATCATATCAGCATAGGATTGATTTAAGTCGCAAAATTGATAGCTTGTTGACACTATCTCAGACAATTGATCAACAGTAATTCCAGCAAGCTTTAAAGCTTCTGGTTCCCATGTATGAGTAAAAATATTATATAACCCAGTTGCTGAGGCAATCGATTGATCTATCTTCAGCTCACCAAATAATCGATAAAAAATATATTCCTTAATACCAATAAAATAACTGGCTTGTTTAAAAATCTCTGCTTCCTCATTACGTAACCAGATCAATTTGGAAAGAGGTGTCATAGGATGAATGGGTGTTCCAGTTTTTTCATATAACTTTTTTCCTTGTTTATTTTCTTTTAACCGCTCACTGTATTTAGCTGCACGATTGTCAGCCCAAGTAATTAAACGAGTCAATGGTTTTACCTTTTCATCTACCAAAATAAGACTATGCATTGCTGCAGAAAATGAAACACCAGAAATTTTTGAAACTTCAATTTTAGATTGTCTTATGATATGTTTTAACGTGTGAATTACAGCTTCAAATACTTCCTCCACATCTTGTTCTGCCATGTCTTCTGTTTCCTGATATAATGGATAACCAACATGCGTGGATTCAATTACCCTACCTTTTTCGTTATATAATACAGCCTTAGTACTTGTTGTTCCAATATCTATTCCAATAATATAATTCATTCTTTTCTCCTCTAAAACATTTCATTAAATTTAAAAATGAAGATATTTATCTTATCTTTTTATCAAAAAATAATTCGTTTTTTCCTAAAAGTTTTTATTTTCTGTTTCGTTCGTTTTAAAACATATTTTACAAAATATAACTATTATGGCTGCAAAAATTGAACACTAAATTCTTGTTCGCAAAATTTTTATTTTCATGATACTCTACCACCAGTTTATCACAAAAAAACAAACTATTTTAAATTGATTATCAATTATCGATGACGAGCAATCCTTTTATAGTTTTATTTAGTGAAAATATAAAATAACCAATGAATATGAAACTACGTTATCTTATTCTTTTATACATACATAAAAAAAGATTTACCTGAAATGTAAACATGTATTTCAGGTAAACCATTTTTTTATGTATGAATGTTTATTGTCTATGTAGATAACTTTTCTTCTATTCTGTTTGAGCCATTGCTGCTTGATGTTGCTTTTCAATTCTTGATCCTAGTCGACTGATAAATAATAGAACTGCCGTTGCT
This sequence comes from Melissococcus plutonius ATCC 35311, assembly GCF_000270185.1. Classification (NCBI taxonomy): domain Bacteria; kingdom Bacillati; phylum Bacillota; class Bacilli; order Lactobacillales; family Enterococcaceae; genus Melissococcus; species Melissococcus plutonius. The sequence continues at coordinate 933,199 of NC_015516.1, read as the reverse complement.
AGGCAAAGAATAATACCTGCTATATAAGAAGATGAACCTGGAGCAATGTTAATGGCTGCTAAAATCATTGGTGCAATCATACCTGCCACAGAGGACATAAATGTATTCATTGCAATAGCTAGCGGAAATTATTTTTTTATCAGCTAAAATAGATAATTCAAACGGAATAGTTGCATTTACCATTACAATCCCAATTCCTGAGAACATATTACCAAGAATGTGCATAGGGAAATTTGCAAAGAAAACAATGCATACATAAGATAGAACAAAAGCGATGAATCCCCAAGCCATTGTATTCGTTTTTGTTATTTTTCGAATGTATTTCAAACCAAAAGCAGCCAAGATACCACCGATATTTCCAATAGCTGTAACAGATGCTGTATAGGCTGTTCCATATCCTTTACTTGCCAATAATATCGATTGATTTGACATGAAAATCATGACAGCGAGCGAAGTAATAAAAGTAATAACTAACATAATATAAACATATTTACTTAATCCTTTGATTGTTTGCAAAAAGCTGGTAGATGCTTTATTCTCTTCATCCGTATTTTTTATACGAACATCTTGAGGTACCATAAAAAAGAAAGCCAAAAATACAAGCAAAGCAATGACGTATACAAAGAATAGATTTTCCCAGTGAACACTTCCTAGGATACCACCAATCAATGTGATTCCTATCATACCGATTGTATTAAAACCAACCGCCCATCCCATGACAGCTGCACGATCTTCACCTTCAAAATGTTCTTGTAAAAGAACTGGGCTGACATTACTAATCAATCCTACTCCAAAACCTAGGGTAACCATACAAGCTAAAATAATATTTAAACTGCTATGATAAAAGGCTGGCAATAAGCCACTAGCTGCTACAATAAGTACAGCTAATATTCCAATATTCTTTCTAGTTAATTTATGAGTTAACCAAGTAAACAACAAAGTTGCAACTAACTGTCCCAACTGAGAAATCGAACTCACCATTTGAACCTTAGAAATTGATTCTTTGGGAAAAGATTTTGCAATTGCTGCAATTGCCGCGCCGACTGTTGAACCAGACATCAATAACAGATTCATACTTAGAATTCCAACAGCAAGACGAATTTTCTTTAAATTCATAATTCATTTTCCTTTCTTATGGTAACATTTAAACTCACTAACTGTTCACGCTTTCAATACTATTAAAGTATACGATAAGAATTCTCATAGAACTATAGTTAAAAATCAGCTTATTTGTGTTGATTTCACAGATGAACGATCAATAAACCTTTCTCAAAAGGTACATATTAAATATTTGTAAGCCAACCATTTTTTATCATTTTACAAAAAATTCATCGAATGTACGTCCTTCATATTCTTTCCTATAGAGAGATTTTCAAGATTCTATTTTTCCATATAACCATCTAAATATTCTAACCTACGTTGATTTTTATCATTAATTTTTCGTTTTAAAAATTAAAGTGAAAAGCAGATCATGAATAATTTTTTCCCTTTTTATTAAATATTTCCCATATTCAACCCAGATCAATAGTATATGAAAAATAACCATGAATAGCAAGTAGTCTAATTTTTTAGCATTTATTTGTATGTAAATAATGAATTTTAAATCAATTGTTCACATTATACAAATGAGACTTCTATTTGATTAAAATTTTATGAATATCAACTATTCATAATAGTTAATAGCAAAAAATTTATCGATATTTTATCTAGATGGATAATGATAAAAATAAAATAATTCAATAAGAAATCAATTTCTTATACGGGAACCTACAATTTATCGGTTTTTTTCTAGGCTTATATTATGCTTCTAATCAAACTGAACAGAAACAGAGTATCATTTAGTATTCCCTATACAGGACTATAAAAAAAGTACCCAATTAAAATTGAGTACTCCATAACTTAATCTCAACTTGCTCTCTTATCAAAATCATAATCACAGCCAAAGAGCCAGTATGAATTTAATCCATTTTTGCCAATACGTCTGAATACTGAGATTTATTTTGAAATTCCTTGCTAGCAAAAGGACAAAGTGGCAATATTTTCTTATTTTCCTCACGAGCTTTTTTTACGCCACAATAAATTAAATCTTCAGCATAGCCTTTCCCCCTGTAAGCATCATCAACAAAAGTATGGTCGATGATCATCAATTCATCTCCTGCTTCTGACCACGACATTTCTCCAGCTTCTTTTTCACCATCTAATAGTACAAAACGTAAATTTTCTTCTTCAATTTTCATTTTTATTTTCATCTTCTCTCCTAATAAATTTTAAAGCTCCAGTTGGACATGTATTCACCACTCTTTCTACCTTATCAGGCATTGCATTATCAGGAATGATCCAGGGTCGACGGTTCACTGTGAATATATTAGGATCTCCTTTAATACAATTACCTACATGTTTACAAATATCTTTACTATAATAAACATCAATCATTTTTCCATAATATTTTTTGTAATCATTTTTTATTAATGTTTTTTCATTCATTCTATAATCCTCCATTTTCTTATTTCAATCTATAATGGTTTTTTTACAAGATTCAGTGAACCAGATAATAATAACAATATAGTTGTGCTATAAAATATAGCAGATTTTCTAATAACAAAATTATTGTTATTACTATTAAAGACTTGAATAATTCTCCTGAAGATTTAGTTATCATTGATCAACATTAAATTTTTTATTTTTAATATATAAATAATCAATAAATATAATGAACATAACTATTTTGGTTCAAATAGTAATGAATGGCTCAAATAACTGGTCTTTTATTCTTTAACAAAGATCAGCTATTGATTTTATAGAATAATTATAATGGATTCTTAAGATAAACAAAAATAAAAAAGGAAACTGTTTATTTTTATATTACAATTACAAAGAATAAGCTAGGAATAAATTTTTATTTGTTCATTTTTAGCAATGATAATTATTATTGTTTTTATTTCATTGTTTTATTGAATTTTTTATTATTATATTTTCATTATTATTCTAATTATAAAATTATTCTATGCTTAATCAAACTAACCATGCTTGGTTTACTTTCAATAATTAATTTATTTTTACTAAAAATACTCTACATTCAATGCAGGATATAAAAATTTTAACGTTTTCTATATTGGTTGTAAGTAGTATCATTTTTTATTCTAGTCTCATTTACATATTCTAGTAATAAAGAGAGCATTTATGTATAACAATAGAGAGATTTCCTTTCATTTAAATAGAAAAGTAAAAATCAAAAACCTATTTTTTACTTATTGTTTATTTGAGTAATAATAAATAATTGAATGATAGTACTAGTTAAATATTGATTTCCCTTAGTCATTCCTGGCTTTAATAAATTAGTAAAATAAATCATTGGAATTTAATTTTATTTCTCTACTTTTCTTTTTAATATAGCTAAGATTTATAATTTCTTCTTAATTTTTTAAATAAAAAAAGTAGCAAGGCTATTCCTTGCTACTTTGCGTCCGAGTATCAGAAGAGTTGATCAACAATTAACTGTTCCTTTAAGCTTTATTTAAACAGTGACTATTTATTTTTTAAGTTATAGAAAGATTTCAAACCTTTATATCCAGCAACTTCGCCTAATTGGTCTTCGATACGTAATAATTGATTGTATTTTGCAATACGGTCGGTACGTGAAAGGGAACCCGTTTTGATTTGGCCAGCATTTGTTGCTACAGCGATATCAGCAATTGTTGAATCTTCTGTTTCACCAGAACGATGAGAAACAATTGCTGTATAACCAGCTTCTTTTGCCATTTCAATCGCTTCAAAAGTTTCTGTTAAAGTACCGATTTGGTTAACTTTAATTAAGATAGAATTTGCAATTCCTCTTTCGATTCCTTTTGATAATTTTTCAGTATTTGTTACAAATAAATCGTCTCCAATTAACTGAACTTTATCTCCTAAAGCATCCGTAAGTTTTTTGAATCCATCCCAATCATTTTCATCTAAGCCATCTTCGATAGAGATAATTGGATATTTAGAAACCAATTCTTCATAAAATTTAATCATTTCATCTGTTGTTTTTTCACCTTCACCAGAATCAGCTAAAACATAAACGCCTTTTTCTTTATCATAAAATTCTGAAGAAGCAGCATCCATTGCAAGAAGAACATCTTTACCAGGAACATAGCCTGCTTTTTCAATCGCTTCAATGATTACTTCAAATCCTTCTTCATTTGAAGCTAGGTTTGGTGCAAAACCACCTTCATCACCAACTGATGTTGCTAGTCCACGGCCTTTTAGGATAGAAGCTAATGCATGGAATATTTCTGCACCACAACGTAAGGCTTCTTTAAATGTTGGTGCACCAACAGGCATGATCATAAATTCTTGGAAATCAATACTATTATCTGCATGTGAACCACCATTAATAATATTCATCATTGGTGTTGGCAATACTTTAGTATTAAAACCACCTAAGTAATGATATAAAGGCACTTCAAGATAATCTGCAGCAGCACGTGCAACAGCAATTGAGACACCTAAAATTGCATTTGCTCCCAATTTAGCTTTATTAGGAGTACCATCTAATTTAATCATTGCTTTATCAATTGCCATTTGGTCGCGTACATCGTAGCCAATAATTGCATCTGCAAGGATGTTATTTACATTATCAACGGCTTTTGTTACTCCCTTACCACCATAACGAGATTTGTCACCATCACGTAGTTCTACGGCTTCATATTCACCAGTTGAAGCACCAGAAGGAACAATCCCTCTTCCAAAAGCCCCACTTTCAGTATATACTTCTACTTCTACTGTTGGATTGCCACGTGAGTCTAATACCTCACGAGCATAAATATCTGTAATAATTGACATTGCTTATCTCCCCTTTGATAGTTAATATACTTTACTTAGGATAACTCCCATAATAAGATTTTAGAGAATTATTGAACAACTTGCAAACATTTTTTATAATTTATTGTTAATTATTTCGCATGGCTGAATAATTAATTTTTACATAGGCCTATAATTGATTTCGATTATTTGATTGCATTGAGTAGAGCCAAAAATGAGTCAGTTTCTAGACTAGCTCCACCAACCAATGCACCATCAATATTTTCTTTTTCCATGTAATCTGCAATATTTTCTGGTTTCACGGAACCACCATATTGGATACGGACACTTTCTGCTGTTTCTTTGTCATATAATTTTTCAACGGTTGAACGGATGACACCACAAATCTTATCTGCAATTTCCGGATTAGCCGATTTGCCAGTTCCAATTGCCCAAATTGGTTCGTAAGCAATGACTAATGAAGAGACCTGACCAGCTGTTAAACTCTTTAAATCAGCTTTGATTTGTTTTTCAATCCACTCTACAGTTCTACCGTCTTCATAGGTTTCTAAGGATTCCCCACAACATAGAATTGGGATCATACCATTAGAGAAAATCATCTTTGCTTTTTTGTTGATTTCTTCATCAGTTTCATGGAAATAATCACGACGTTCTGAGTGACCAATGATAACATAATTGATACCTAAATCACTAAGTGCAGCTGGTGATGTTTCACCAGTATATGCTCCAGAATTTTCCCAGAAACAATTTTGAGCAGAGATTTTCAAATCTGTTCCTTTTGCTACTTCTACAAGTTCTTGTAAAAATAAGGTAGGAGCACCAACAACAGAATCTACCTTGCTATTGGCAGGAATTTTTGTTTTTACGTCTTCTACAAATTCTTTTGCAGAAGCAGCCGTTTTATTCATTTTCCAATTTCCAGCGATAATTGGTTTACGCACAATAAATCCTCTCCTTTTTCTCTAATTTTTATTATTCAAAATAAATCCAAATTTATTATTTATCATTGATAGCCGCTAAGCCTGGTAATGTTTTGCCTTCTAATAATTCTAAGCTTGCACCACCACCAGTTGAAATATGTGTGAACTTATCTGCAAAACCTAATTGAATAGCTGCAGCAGCAGAATCACCACCACCAATAATGGTTGTCGCATCTTTTAAGTTTGCAATTGCCTCACAAATACCAATTGTGCCACGAGCAAAATTACTCATTTCAAAGACACCCATTGGTCCATTCCAAACAACAGTTTTTGCTCCTTCTAATTCTTGAGAAAACAAAGCAATAGTTTCTGGCCCAATATCCAATCCCAACTGATTTTCAGGAACATCGCCTGTGTGTTCTTCTGTTGGAACTTCATTAGAAAACTCAGTTGCCGTCACTGAATCGATTGGCAATACAAGTTTGTCGCCTGCTTGTTCAATTAATTTCTTTGCTAATTCTACTTTATCTTCTTCAACTAATGATTTACCGATTTGCATTCCTTTTGCTTTATAGAAGGTATAAGTCATGCCGCCGCCAATCAAAATTTTATCTGCTTTAGCAATTAAATTTTCAATGACACCAATTTTATCTGAGACCTTAGCACCACCCAAAATAGCTACAAAAGGACGTTTAGGTGTTTCGATTGCTTCACCAATAAACTTGATCTCTTTATCCATCAAGAAACCAGCAACTGTTGGAATCCCGGTTGATGCAATTCCGACATTAGATGCATGGGCACGATGCGCTGTTCCAAATGCATCATTAACAAATACATCACCTAAAGAAGCCCAATACTTGCCTAATTCTGGATCATTGCCACTTTCTTTTTTTCCATCTATGTCTTCAAAACGTGTATTTTCAAATACTAATACATCACCATCTTCCATGTTGTTTATAGCATCTTCTAATTTTTTGCCACGAGTTTCAGGAATAAAGGTCACTGGTTTATTTAATAATTCACCTAAACGTTCAGCAACAGGTTTTAATGATTTGCCTGCTTTGTCTTCTTCAGTTTTTACGCGTCCCAAATGTGAAAATAAAATCGCTTTTCCGCCGTTCTCGCTAACGTATTTGATAGTTGGCAATGCAGCAACAATACGATTATCATTGGTAATAACACCGTTTTTTATTGGCACATTAAAATCAACACGTACAAGTACTTTTTTGTCTTTTAGATCTACGTCTTTTACTGTTTTTTTAGCCATAACGATCCTCCTAGGTATTTAAAAATGCTTATTTATTAGAGTGATTGCAAAAAATAAAGCAGAGAAGCGCGTTGCTTCCCCGCTTATTATTTCACAATTTTTTTATTTTACATAGTTATTTGCCTAACATAAAAATTTATCTTACAAATTAGCAAAGTATTCTAATGTACGAATAAGTTGTGAAGTATAAGACATTTCATTGTCATACCAAGAAACTGTCTTAACTAATTGTTTACCAGCAACAGTCATTACTTTTGTTTGAGTAGCATCAAACAATGATCCAAATGTCATACCAACAATATCAGAAGATACAATTGGATCAATATTATAACCATAAGATTCATTTGCAGCTTTTTTCATTGCTTCATTGATTTCATCTACTGTAACATCTTTTTCAAGTACAGTAACAAGTTCTGTTATTGAACCAGTTGCAACTGGAACACGTTGTGCAGCACCGTCTAATTTACCATTTAATTCAGGAATAACTAAACCAATAGCTTTTGCTGCACCTGTTGTATTAGGTACAATATTTTCAGCTGCTGCACGAGCACGACGGAAGTCTCCTTTTGGATGAGGTCCATCTAATGTCATTTGATCTCCTGTATAAGCATGAATTGTTGTCATTAATCCTTCAACAATACCGAAATTATCATTTAATGCTTTTGCCATTGGAGCTAGGCAGTTTGTTGTGCAAGAAGCACCAGAGATAACTGTTTCTTTTCCAGTTAATGTTTTATGGTTTACATTGTAAACGATTGTTGGTACATCATTACCACCAGGTGCAGAGATAACGACACGTTTTGCACCAGCAGTTAAATGTTTTTCTGCAGCTGTTTTAGAAGTGAAGAAACCTGTACATTCTAAAACGATGTCAACACCTAATTCACCCCAAGGCAATTCTTCTGGATTACGGTTAGCAAGAATTTTTACATCTTTTCCATTTACATTAAATGAACCGTCATGTACTTCAACAGTTCCGTTAAAACGACCTTGTGTTGTATCATATTTTAATAAATGTGCTAACATATTAGCATCTGTTAAATCATTAATTGCGACTACTTCTAATCCTTTTACATCTTGGATACGACGAAAAGCTAAACGTCCAATACGTCCAAATCCGTTAATACCTACCTTTACTGTCATTGAAAATTCCTCCTTATAGATAAAAAACTAAATAAATTTATTTTAAAGGGTCGCCCCTTTTAAAATCGCATTTGCTGCAGCTTCATCTGTAATCAGCCATGTTTGTTTTGGTGCATTTTTCATATAGGCTGCAATAGCTTTCGCTTTTGAAGATCCTCCAGCAAGAGCAAGAATATAAGGAATATCTTGAAGATTCTTTAGTTGTAATCCAATTCGTGGAATCTTATAAACAACTTCGCCCTGTTCATCAAAAAAATAACCAAAGGATTCTGCTACAGCATTTTTTTGCTTTAACATGACTAATTCTTCATCAGACATCTTTCTTCTAGCAGCCATATGCAAAGCTCGTCCGATACTATGAACAACGCAATTCGCTTGTTTAATTAGAGTTAATACTTCTTGAATAGATGGTTCTTGCAATAGAGAATCATATGTCTCTTTACTTAATTGCTCCGGGACATACAAAGCACGATGCTCTCCACCTGTTTTTTCGGCCATTTCTGAACTAATTGAATTTGCTTGAACGGTAACTGCTTCACCGATTCCACCTCTTGCAGGTACGAATAAGTTATGTTGATCATTTTTTTTCAACACACCCATGTGCCTAGCTACAATAGACATAGTTGTTCCACCCATAACTGCAATTGTATTATTACCATTAGGCAAAAGAACATTCAATGAATCGGTTAAAATATCTCCAAATCGATAGAAAACTTTATCTTGTAAGTCACTATTTCCAGCAATGACAATACAACGTTTAATTCCGAAATATTGGGCAATCTTTTTTTCCGTTTGACGCATCCCTAATAATTGATCCATAGCCAGCTCAAGATTATGATAAACGTCTAATCCTTTGTCTGTAAGCGTCATGCCACTTTTTGATGCTTCAATTAACTGAAGTCTTTTTAAAAAATCTGTTTCTGTTCTAAGTACGCGCTCGGTCATTCCGATACTGTCTGATAGACTTTTACGTCCAATCGGCTGCATCCAATAAATATTCCGTAAAATATCAAATCTTTCTTGTACTACGTCAAGCATATCTGGAGCAATTGAGGCGATCAATTTAAATTCTTCTAACATTTTATGTACGCTCCTTTTATGGACAAAATAAGTCCAAGTAAGACTAAAAACGACCTACGAACTTTAAAAAAAATAAAATTGATATCATTTTTTCTTTTTATTCTTAAAAAATCTCAATCAATCTTACATAAATAGTGTAGCAGTTTTGGTTTGTTTTTTCAAGCAGAACTTAGAACTTTTTGCGAAACAATTGAGGTTTATTTTTTGACTTAACCGTCTGATTTCAATCAAAAAGAATTATAAATTTTCTTCATAAAAACGTCCTAAAACTTTTACTGTATCCACAATGCTTACAAATGCAGAAGGATCAGCTTCCTTCATAGCTGATTCTAAAGCCGATAATTTAAATCGAGTAATCACTGTTAGTAAAACAGTTTGTTTGTCATGCTCATAAGCACCTCCTGCTTCATGGATAATTGTAATGCCACGACGCATCGTCTGTTGAATTTCTTCAATTACTTTACTTGGACATGTTGTAACAATCATTACTTGTAACTTTTTTTGTTTTGTAAACACTACATCTGTTGTTTTTCCACTTACAAAAATTGATAAGGCACTATAAAACATATACTGCCAACCAAATAAATAACCAGCAACAAAAATAATCAAAACATTAAAGTAAATAGAAATAGAACCAACAGAACGACCGGTTTTCTTTTGAATTACAATACTGAAAATATCTAGTCCAACGGATGATAATCCATTTTTTAAAGCAAAGCCAATACCTGCTCCCATAATAGCTCCACCAAAAATTGCACATATAATAGGATCACTGGATAAGATGGTTTCTGGAATAATATGGATAAAAAGGGAAGTAAATGTCACAGTAATAGAAGTAAAAATTGTAAATTTTTTCCCTATTTTTTTCCAAGCTAGAAAAAAAAGTGGAAAATTTAAAGCGTATAATGTTACCGATACTGGAATATCAAAGCCAATCATTCGTTTAGATAACGTTGTTAAAATTTGAGCTAACCCTGTAATTCCACTAGAATAAATATTTCCAGGTTGATAAAAGAAATTTAAGGCAACTGATGCCAAAATTGCATAGACAATTGAAACAGAAAACTTAGTTGTATATTCATGAATTGGAACATCATCAAGCAACTTTTTCATGGAATCCCTCACTTATTTTATATCTTTTTCTTCTATTATACTGATTTTTCTAAAAGAAAAAAGTCCGAAAAAAATATTTCAATTATTTTCCTCTTATTTTTAAACTGCATCGTTATTTTTATCAATACGCAAATCAATTTGAATGGTGTTCGTTTTTAAATGGTCAAAGTTGCCTATTTTTTTAAAAAATGATATAACAATAAGTGATTGAACAAATTCATTTTTTATTAAATGTTTAATTAATTATTATTGATTACCAGTTAATTAATTAAAATTAAATTACAATTTCAATTTATCTATTTTAATTGATTGAGTATTTTCCTTTTAACCCATATTCAAATCATAGAACTTGATAGATCAATTAAACGAATAAACTAATTTTCATGAAATGAGGAATCTGAATGAAATTAACATTTGATGATAAGTATGAGAAAATAATTTTCTACACATTGATCATTTTCGGTGTATTTGTTTTTGGTGTTAATTTTATTCGGTCTTTTACTTCACACGATTTTAATCAATATATGCTCTTAACTTTAGAAATGTTTCTAGGAATTGGCACTCTTTTTGTTCCTTTCTTGTTTACTATGCTAACACAATTGGTTTTTCCAAAGACTATTCGGCTTTATTATTGGTTTTTTATTCTGATTTCTGTCTTTTTAGGTATTGGATTACGTTTAATTGTTTATATTTCATTTTGGGATAAAATTTTACATCTATTTAGTCCGATTTTGCTAGTTGCACTTGGCTATTCATTGACAAACTTTTTTTTAAAGGATGTTTCTTTGAAAAAAATTAATCCTTGGTTATTTCTATTTATTGGTTTTTCCTTTGCAGGTATTTGTGGTGTTTTTTGGGAATTTTGGGAATTTATTTGGGATGGATTGATAGATTTAAATTTGCAAAGATATATGACAGAATCAGGCATTCCCTATGTGGGTCGTGCAGCCTTAATGGATACCATGGAAGACTTGCTAACAAACACTGCTGGTTCGCTCATATTAACTACCTACAGTTTTACACAAAGGCATAAACCAAATTATTTTAAATCTTATGCATTTTATAAAAGAAAATAACTCCCATAATTTATCCTCAAAATTTTTGTTTAAGATAACAAACAGTTTAGTCAAAAATCATAAATTATTTCTATTCTTAACCAAATCAATTGAAAAGTACATTTTGCTCATAGTATTCTTGATTCAACTGATTATCCATCAATAAACAAGATGCACTTAAACATAAAATAATTTTTTAATTTTTCTAAAATATCTTTAATTGCTTGGCATAAACTAACTATTAAAAAATGAATTACAATCAAGCATGAAAAAAGACACAAAAGAAAGGTAAATTTAATTTTACTTTCTTTTGTGTCTTTTTTCTAAACTATCTATAAAAAATAATAAATAGTCAAAATACAATGATCATAATCGTTTTACATGCATTTTATATTCTTTTTTCTAAATTTACAATTAGTCAATTTTTCTCCATCAATTATTATTCTTCTTTTATTGGTACATTTTGAAATACCAACTGATTGTTTAACAAAGCAATTGTTACTTTCGTTTTTGGTAATACACTCCCTGAAATGATTTCTTTTGCTAAAGGTGTTTCTATCTCTTTTGTAATGAATCGTCGTAATGGTCGGGCACCATAAATAGGATCATAGCCTTTCTCCGCAATCCAAGTTTTAGCATCAAGAGAAATATCTAGGAAAATTTCTTGTTGTTCAAGTCTTTTTGCTAGTTGTTCAATCATTTTATCAATAATTTGTTTAACATCTGCTAAACTTAAAGGCGTAAATAAAATGGTATCATCAATTCTATTTAAAAATTCAGGCTTAAATTGACCTTTCAATAGAGCTAACACTTGTTCTTTTGCATGATCAGAAATCTTTCCATCAGAGGTAACTCCCTCAAGCAAGAATTGAGAGCCAATATTGCTTGTCATGATCAAAACAGTATTCTTGAAATCAACGATTCGTCCCATTGAATCTGTTAAGCGACCATCATCAAGAACCTGTAGGAGTAAATTAAAGACATCTGAATGAGCTTTTTCTATTTCATCAAATAGGATAATTGTATAGGGATTACGTCTGACTGCCTCTGTCAATTGACCTCCTTCTTCATAACCTACATAACCAGGAGGAGCACCTACCAAACGAGACACATGATGTTTTTCCATATATTCACTCATGTCAATTCGTACCATATGTTCTTCAGAATCAAATAAGTTTTCTGCTAAAGCTTTTGCTAATTCTGTTTTTCCAACACCAGTCGGTCCTAAGAACAAGAAAGATCCTAGCGGACGATTTGGATCTTGTAACCCAGCACGTGCACGAATGACGGCATCACTTAAAGCATCGACTGCTTCATTTTGTCCCATAACGCTTTGATGAAGTGTTTCATTTAATTTGATTAATTTTTCTCGTTCTCCTTCAACAAGTTTGGTGATTGGAATGCCAGTTAATCGGCCAATTACCTGAGCAATTTCGTTTTCTGTGACAGATTCCTGAACCAATTTTGCAGTATTCGTTTGATTTTTTTCTTCAAGTATTTTTAATTCTTTATCTAGTTGAGGGATTGTTCCATGGCGCAAAACAGCTGCCTGTTCTAAATCATAGTTATTTTCTGCTTCTTCCAATGCGTGCTTTGCTTTTTCAATTTCAGCTCGTTTACTACTAACACTGTTTATTTCTTCTTTCTCTGTTTCCCACTGCATTTTTAATGTATTTGCCTCTTCACGTAGTTCTGCTAATTCAGCCCGTAAAACAGCCAAACGTTTTTGACTAGCAGAATCGGACTCTTTCTTTAATGCTGCTTCTTCAATTTCTAATTGAATTAAACGTCTGGTTATCTGATCCAATTCTGTAGGCATTGAATTCATCTCTACTCGAATCGTTGCACAAGCTTCATCGACTAAATCAATGGCTTTATCAGGCAAGAAACGATCCGTAATATAACGATTTGATAAACTAACTGCAGCCACCAAAGCATTATCATGAATATTTACACCATGATGAATTTCAAACCGCTCTTTTAATCCACGTAAAATGCTAATTGTATCCTCAACTGTAGGTTCTTTGATCAATACACGTTGGAAACGTCGTTCTAACGCTTTGTCTTTTTCCATATATTGACGATACTCATCTAGGGTTGTTGCACCAATTAAATGAAGCTCTCCCCGTGCTAACATCGGTTTTAATAAATTTCCAGCATCCATACTACCCTCTGTTTTTCCAGCACCAACAATCGTATGAATTTCATCGATAAATAAAATAATTTGACCTTCACTTTTTTTAACTTCTTTAAGAACAGACTTCAAACGTTCTTCAAATTCACCTCGATACTTAGCACCAGCAAGCAATGCTCCCATATCTAAAGAAAAAATCGTTTTATCTTTTAAATTATCAGGAACATCTTTTCGGACAATTCGTTGAGCCAATCCCTCAACAATAGCTGTTTTTCCAACACCCGGTTCGCCAATTAAAACGGGATTGTTTTTTGTTTTACGAGATAAAATCCGAATAGTATCCCGTATTTCTTCGTCTCTACCAATAATTGGATCTTGTTTTCCAGTTTTGATTTGTTGGATTAAATCAACTCCATACTTTTCCAAAGCTTTATATTGTTCTTCTTGATTTTGGGAAGTCACACGTTCTCCTCCTCTCATTGATTCAATTGTTTGTTTGATTGTTTTTTCATTAATACCACTATGTAATAAATATTTCGTTAATGAATACTCTTTTAAATGCATTAATGCAAGCAGCATGATTTCAGTTGATAGATAATCGTCTTGAAAAGCAATCGCTAACTGATTTGCTTCATTTAGTAAACGAAATAAATTTTGACTTATTACTTGACCATATTGAATATTTTTACCTTCAACACTCGAATAGGTATTTAGAACTTTGTCAACTTCTTGTTCAAAGGCATCCATATCTATGCCACTATCCACATAGAAATTTCGCCCAAAATGATTGGGTTGTAAAAAAACTTTCCACAAATGTGCAATGTCGATTTCTTGGTGATGACGGACATTTGCAATTTGTTGCGCTTCAGAAAATGATTCTTGTAATGCTGTTGTCATTTTTTCAATATTCATTTAGTTCCCTCCCACTTTTTCAATAAAAAGGTTAAAAACTCCTACCTAGATGGTTTTATTTTTAATTCTTCTAAAACTATTTCTATAATAGCTAATTAGTCAAAAAAGGTCAAATTATTTTGGAATTATTTATTATAAGAATAAATAAAAATAAAAAGATGAATATTTATAAAATCAACTACTTAAATTTTTATATCCTTTTAACCTAACTTTAAAAATTACTTTTATCTTTTCATCTGTTCAGAATAAAAAATAGAAGTATAAATCAGATTGATTTATACTTCTATTTTTTATCATTTTCTTTTTACCTAGATTATAGCAGATCACCAAAGTGATGGATATAAATTTTTTTGATAAACATGACTAACAATAAGTAAGCTATGACCGTTGCAATAAGTAAAGCAAAATAACTCATTGGTAAGGCAGCTAATCCTAATCGTTGTCCAAACATTGTAAACGGTAAAATCGTTCCAATCGCAATTCCTATTGTAGTAATACTAGTAACCATTAATGAAGCATGGCTTTGTAAAAATGGAATCTTAGGCGTTCTTAGTGCGTGAATGACTAGCGTTTGTGACCATAGAGATTCAATAAACCAGCCGGCATGAAAAACAGCAATAAATAATAATTGTTGCTTAGGAGTTAAATCATGATAATTACCTCCAGCTATTTGAGGACAAATCACAAAGTACATAGCGATATAGGTAGTAATATCAAAAATTGAGCTTGTTGGACCAAGCCAACGAATAAAGGAACCAATCGTATTAGCTTCCCATTTTTTAGGTTGTTCAAGATATTCTGAATCAACATTATCCCAAGGGATAGATGTACAAGAAATATCATAAATTAAATTTAAAAATAGCACTTGAAGTGGCAACATCGGTATAAATGGCAAAAAAGTGCTAGATACGACAACAGAAAACATATTTCCAAAATTGGAACTAGCAGTCATTTTAATATATTTCATAATATTTCCAAATGTTTTTCTTCCAGATAAAATTCCACGTTCTAAAATCATTAGGTCTTTGTCTAAAAGAATAACATCTGCTGATTCCTTAGCAATATCAACAGCTGTATCCACAGAGATTCCAACGTCAGCCGCCTTCATTGCGGGTGCATCATTAATGCCATCTCCCATAAAGCCAACGGTATGACCAGCTTCTCTTAAAATCTCAACCAATTGTGTTTTTTGCTGTGGAGTCAATTTTACAAAAATATTATTTTTTTCGACTGTTTCCCTTAATTCTGTTTCGTTCATCTTAGCTAATACATTACCACTAATCACTGTTTCATTTCCTAAGCCGACCTGTTTACAAACGGCTTTTGTAACGAGTCCATTGTCACCAGTTAATACCTTAACACCAACACCATGCTTTTTCAAAGCTTTTAATGCTGCCTGTGTCGTTTCTTTTGGCGGATCAAGAAAAGCAAGATAGCCAATTAAGACCATTTCATTTTCATCTGAAATTGAGAATTCACCTACAACACCTGGATTAGTTTTTTGTGAGACAGCAAGTACCCGTAATCCATCACCATTCAGTGTTTCTACCGTTCTTAAAATTTCTTTCTTTAATTCCTCTGTTAATGGTGCCACACTACCTTTATAATCAACAAATGAAGAGACTTCTAACATTTCTTCAACTGCACCCTTAGTGATCATTTGTGTTTTACCATTTTTGTCTTCAATAACAACACTCATACGACGACGTTGAAAATCAAAAGGAATTTCATCTACCTTTTTATAATCTTCTGATTGTATGGTTAAATGGTCTTTGGCTGCATCAATAATAGCAATGTCTAAAAGATTTTTTAATCCTGTTTGATAATAACTATTGAAAAAGGCGTGTCGTAAAACACGATCATCTTCCGTTCCATTACAATCCAGATGATATTCTAAAATAACTTTATCCTGGGTTAAAGTTCCTGTTTTATCTGTACACAAAATATCAATTGCACCAAAATTTTGAATGGCATTCAAATTCTTGATAATGGTGCCCTTTTTAGCCATAGCAGAAGCGCCTTTAACTAAGCTTGTTGTAACAATCATTGGCAACATTTCTGGTGTTAATCCAACTGCAACCGAAACACTAAACAAGAATGCTTGCAACCAATCTCCCTTTGTTAAGCCATTAATGATAAAAACAATAGTAACCATAACAGCCATAAAACGAATAAGTAGCCAAACTGTTTTACTAATACCAATCTCAAAACTAGTTTGAGGAGATTTGTCACCGACGTCTTGAGAAATTTTGCCGAATAAAGTATCATTTCCTACCGAAATAACGATACCTTGGGCACTTCCACTGATAACATTACTACCCATAAAAACAATATTCTCATAATCGGTTTCTACACCATCTTCTTTTAATTCATAGTCTGTTCGTTTTTCGACTGGATAGCTTTCACCTGTCATAGCGGCTTGTGAAACAAATAAATCTTTGGTTTGGACTAAGCGAATATCTGCTGGAATCATATCTCCCGCTGATAAATGAACCATATCACCACATACGATTTTTTCAATTGGAATCTCTTGAAATTTTCCTTCTCTACGAACAGCAGCAGTTACTTTTACCATATTATTCAATTTTTCAGCTGCTTGTGTAGAGCGGACGGACTGAATAAAAGTCATCGTACCACTAACAGCAATCATTACTAAAATAATAATAACACCCACTAGATCTTTATCCTCAGGTGCAGCTAAAACATACCCAGTGACAAAAGAAATCACTGCTAAAATCATTAAAATAACCGTAAAGGGTGTTATATAAGCTTTAATTGCTTGAATAATTATTGGTGTTTTTTCACCATGTTCAATAATATTCTCACCATATTTTTCTCGTGAAGTTGCAATTTGTTGGTCGCTCAATCCATCTGTCGTTATTTGGAAAGTTTCTAAAATTTTATTTAGTGGATTTTTCGCAAAAAAATGATAATCTCTTTTTGGTATATGTTTGTATTCTAAATTTTTATCCAAATGCTTGCCCTCTTCTCTTCTAAGAATTTATTTAATCCCCTTACCTATGTTATGAATAACGGGCTTGCGAGAAAAGAAACAGTGATCAATCAAATAACTTAGAGAATTTGCTTGGAAAATAAACAAATAACACAAACCTATTGATAACTATATTTCTTATTAACAAGCCCTTCTTCAGACTACTGTCATCCATCTATTTCCATCTCCTTTATAAGCTATTTGATTTTAATCAAATTTATTAGTTTTCTATTCCGTAAAAGGCTTTTTACCATTTATCATGGTTCAATTTTCTGATTCATTAATAAGAATAAGATTGAAAAAATCATTAATCTTTTCAAAAAAATTATCAGTTATTGATAAAACAAAAAAGTCTTTCACAAAATAGCGAAAGACTAAACAAGTCAAAACAATATAATAAATAAAAATAGAAAAAACCAATTTTCGATTCTATCGTTGAGTTTTGACACTATACAACGTAAAAAGTTTAAACTTTTAGCTACCTTAAAAAAAGCCTTAAATCGACAATTTCTGTTCTACCCATTGGTGTCTCTCGACGTTTTTGGGCAGTAGCCTATGTTTGTATAGGAGTCTCGCCTAACAAATCTATTCAATTTTCCAACCTAGAAAATTGTAGCATACTTTATTTTTCTTGTCAATTGTCTAAAAATTACTTTCAGGTAAATAGAATAAAAATTTTGGCTTCTTTATTTTCTTCTGTTAGCTTATACAATACCAATAATTTGATCAATTGGACGTCCATATGCCTCACCAAATGAATTTAAGTGCATAAGTAAATGATAAAGTTGATAGAAAGGCACACGAAGCTGCCAATCTTTTTCAAGTGGATAATAATAATTGTATGCCTGATAAAATGGTTCTGTAAACCCGCCAAATAATAAACTTATTGCCAAATCAATTTCACGGTTTCCATAATAAACAGATGGATCAATAAAAATTGGTTGTTCATTTTTATCACCAAATAAATTGCCATTCCAAAAATCGCCATGAAGTAAACTAGGTTTTATTTCTAATCCTTGCCATTTATTTACAAAGTTTTCTATAAACTGATTACAAGCATGTTCCCGTTCTTTTGACCAATGTCCTAATTCTTTTGCTCGTTTTATTTGTGGTTGTAAACGTTGATTAATAAAAAAATCTAACCAATTATCAGACCAAGTATTTAATTGTGGTAGTTTTCCCAAAAAATTGTCATTTTCAAATCCGAAACGGTCAGCATGTTGTTCATGTAAATGAGCAAGTTCTTCCCCTGCTTCTTTTTGTGAAAAACTATAAGCACTTATATATTCAATTAATAGGTAGTTAATTTCTGCATTTTTACCAATTTGATAAACCTTTGGTACCTTAACCGTTTTTTCTAATAACTGAAGACCTTGTTTTTCACATTCAAAAAAATTTTGAGGTGCCTTTCTTTGTAATTTTAAAACATAGTCTTGTTCCTTTGTTTCAACGTAATAAACTTTATTTGTATCACCACCGGAAAGAGCTCGCATTTCTAAAATAGGCAATTTCAAAACATCTTGCCAATTTTCTTTATTCATTTTATCCCTCCTATGAAAAAGCTTATCTTTTCTTATAACCCTATCATTTTTTAAAACAGACGAATAAAAACAACTAGCCCTTTATTTCAACTAAAAACAAAAATAGTTCATTCCAGCCAAACAATGAAAAAATTCTTTCATCTTTTTAACAAGAACAAACTATTTAAGTATTCATAACTTCATACCAGTAAATTTGCATTACCTCAATACATGACTTTTATTAGATACATTTTCTATGCTTAGATTAAATAAACAATTACTATGAGAAATAAATTTTTAACTACTTAACTATTTTAGTAATTAAATTTTTACTTTTTTGTTAGTTGTTTGCTTCTTAATTGACCACACGCAGCGTCAATATCTGTCCCATGTTCTTTTCTTATTACACAATTAATACCGTTTTTCTTTAGAATATCATAAAATTTTAACACACTTGCCTTCTCACTACGACAATACTGATCATGTTCATTTACAGGATTATAAGGAATTAAATTAACATAAGCTAATTTTTTCTTATCTTTTAATAGGTCTGCTAATTCTTGTGCATGTTCTGGATAATCGTTTACTTTTTGAAGCATAATATATTCGAAAGTGACTCGGCGATTGGTTTGTTCAATATATTCGTCAATAGTTTGCATTAATTTTTCGATAGGAAAAGTATGATTGATGCGCATAATGGAAGATCGAATTTGATTATTCGATGCATGCAGTGAAATAGCCAAATTTACTTGCAAACCAGTTTGTGCAAATTTTTTAATTTGTGGAACCAACCCACAAGTAGAAACAGTCAGATGTCTCGCTCCAATTGCCAGTCCTTTCTCATCATTAATGATTTGAATAAACTGCATTAATTGTTCGTAATTATCAAAAGGTTCTCCAATTCCCATAACTACTACATGGCTTACTCTTTCTCCTAATTTTCTCTGATCAAAATAACGTTGAACCATCATGATTTGAGCAACAATTTCACCTGCAGTCAAGTTTCTATTTTTTTTCAATAAACCACTAGCACAAAAAGTACAGCCCATATTGCAGCCAACTTGTGTTGTAACACAGACAGATAGCCCATATTCTTGACGCATTAAAACTGTTTCAATCATATTTTTATCAGGCAATTCGAACAAATACTTAACTGTTCCATCTTTAGCTTCTTGAATAATCGTCTGACGTAATACTTGAATAACAAAGTGCTGATCCAATAACGAAATGAGTGTTTTTGATAAATTTGTCATATCTTCAAACGATTCAACACGTTTAATATAAAGCCATTCCCAAACTTGATTTGCACGAAATTTCTTTTCCCCATTTTCTAGAAACCAATTTACCAATGCTTCTTTTGTTAATCCATAAATTGTTTGTTTTTGCATGATATCTTTCTCCATTTCTTTATTCCATCTGTTGCCATAACAAGCTAGCTTGCTTTACTATAATATATGCCATACATCAATATTTTGAACAAAAAATTGATTTTATTGACTTATTTTTTGCTAGTTATCTTTATTCTTGCTAATTAAAAAATTTGAAATAAATTTTTTATAAAGACATTCCTAACAATCATTTAAATGAATGACTAATATTTTTATTACATTTAAAATCCTAAAAATATACGTAGAATAATATTTTTATCTGCCTAGTCTATAATTTTAGCTACATGCAATTATAAATACTTAGGAAGAAAAAGTAACCCTAATTCTGTTAATAAGAAAAATTTTATTAAAATAATTAACAAACAAAAATGTAAAGCGATCTATTTAACTTGATAGATCGCTTTAATTATATTGTTCAGTATTAATTTAGCTTAAAATAAATGGTTTTTATTTAATTAGATTGCTAGTTTGTTAACTATAGAATGGCACCTTCAAATGGGCGTTTCTGTATTGTTTGTTGACATTTCTTCCACGGTTGCCTCTATCAATACCTTCCTTGGTTTACTTCCCTCAGAAGGTCCAATAATGCCACTCGCCTCAAGTTCATCAACCAACCGAGCAGCTCGATTATAGCCAATTCGAAATCGGCGTTGCAATAAAGAAATGCTCGCTGTCTGCATTTCAACAACTAGGTTTTTAGCTTCTTCATATAAATCATCTTTTGGTTGTGAATGATTAGATGCTTCATTAGTCGTTTCCTCTTCTGGCATCATATTTTCCTGATATTCAGCTTCTTGTTGTTGGGTTACAAAGGAAACAAGTTTTTCAACTTCATGATCAGAGATAAACGCTCCCTGAATTCGAATCGGTTTATTTTCACCCATTGGTAAAAATAACATATCGCCGCGTCCCAATAACTTTTCTGCACCATTAGTATCAATAATTGTTCTAGAATCTGTTCCGCTAGAGACAGCAAAAGCCATCCGTGAAGGAACATTGGCTTTAATAATACCTGTAATAACATCAACACTTGGACGCTGCGTTGCTAAAATCATGTGAATTCCAGCAGCTCGTGCCATTTGGGCTAGTCGAATAATTGCATCTTCTACTTCATTACTAGCCACCATCATTAAATCAGCTAATTCATCAACAATGACAACAATAAAAGGCAATACGGAACGATTTTCTCCATCTTCTAAATTCTTTTGTTTCACCAATTCATTATAACTAGTAATATTACGTGTACCAGCAGCAGCAAATTTTTCATAGCGTAGTTCCATTTCTTGGACAACTTTCTGTAATGCTTGTGCAGCTTTTTTAGGATTGGTTACAACCGGTGTTAATAAATGAGGTATTCCATTATACACGTTTAGTTCAACCATTTTAGGATCAATCATCATTAATTTTACTTCATGTGGCTTAGCTCGCATTAAAATACTTGCAATAATACCATTAATAGCGACAGATTTACCACTACCTGTTGATCCGGCAATCAATAAATGTGGCATTTTAGTCAGATCAGCCGTCCGTACTGCTCCAGAGATATCTCTTCCAAGAGGAACCTCAAGTAATTGTTCCGGATGATTTGGCTGTGATTCAATGACTTCACGAAAAGATACCATGCTGATTGTACTATTAGGCACTTCAATGCCAATTAAAGATTTTCCAGGAATTGGTGCTTCCATCCGTACATCCTTTGCTGCCAATGCTAAAGCAATATCATCGGTTAATCCAACTATTTTACTTACCTTCACACCAACTGCTGGTTGAATTTCAAATTTTGTTACCGCTGGTCCTAAACTTGCCTTGACTACCTTGGCATCTACACCAAAACTTTGAAATGTCTGTTCTAAAACACCAATATTTTTCTCGATTTTTTTATATTCACCACTTTGGTCAGTAGATGAAATCGAATCAAGCAATGTAGAAGAAGGTAGCTGATAGTCTCTATTTTCCATTTCCTCGGTAATTTCAAAGTTAAGTGGTATGGATTCACTCTCTTCATCTTCAGTTATTCTTGAAGGTTCTTCTAAAGGAGTTATCTGAGGTGTTGTTACATTCTGAAAATCTGTAATGGGTATTGCTATTGAATCCTCTTGATTCCCTTCATTCGTGGAAATAGCTGAAGAGTTTATCCCATTATCTAATGTTTCTTTCTTTATTTCTTCTTGTTTTTCTCTATCTTTATTCTTTAACTTTTCTTTTGCTTTTTCTTCCATTTCTGCTTGTTTTTTTGCTTTCTTGGCTTTTTTCTCAGCCCGTTTTATTTCTTTTGCTGCTTGCCTTTTTTGATTCTGCTCGAATAATGATCCCATTTTTTCCTGAATGATTTCTAATCCATTCAGCAATTGTTGAACATCTTTCATACTAATGAGATAACAACCAATTAAAATCAAAATAATAGAAACAAAATAACTGCCCATCTTAGAAACAAGAAAGAAAGTTCCCTGATATAAAATAGCACCAAGCATACCGCCACCAACATTTTTAGTAATTTTACTATGAATAAAATCCATTTTTAAAAATTCCCAAGTCGTTTCTAAAATATTTGGTGTTTTTGTAACCTGTTTAAACATTAATACATGTAAAAAAAGCAATATTCCTAAATATAATAAAATTGCCCCAATTAAAAGACGTGGTTTTTTAATAAAAAATTTTTGTCTATAAATTATTAATAAGGCACCATAAAGGAACAATAAGAATGCAGCTATAACAAATGTGTTTCCAGCAATTATTCGCAAACTATTTGCAATTAAAATACCTAAAAATCCTAATTTGAAGGCACCAAGTAAACTAAATAACATAAAAGCTAATCCAATTAATATGAATTTTAATTGTTCTTTTTGTTTTGCTTTTTGACTTCGTTTTTTATTTGTAGATTTTTTCTTTTTTTGTACCATTAACATTCTTTCCTCTCTTCATTCCTATTTATTATACATAAAAATTGAAATGAACAAAAGTGTCCAAACGGTTATTCTATTTTTTAAATTTTATACTATTCTATAAATGACAAATAAATGGCATAGTAACCAACATTGACTAGAACGATGATAGCTTATCATTATCAATAGGTGAATAAAATTTTTTTATTTAAGTACAGCTAATCATTGAAAGAATAAAGATAAATAACAACCAATTTATTCTTTGGTTGTTATTTATCTGAATGTTAACGATTCATCATTACCAGACTAGTTATTTGGATTTTTTTCTGACATAGCAGCTTTTAAAGCTTGAGCTAAGGCACTTTCCTGAGGTGTTTCACTCTTCGTATATTTTTTCATTAAACGACGTTCTTCTTGTTTTGTCAATTTTTGCTTTTTATTTTTTTTATCTAGCATTTTTTCAGTAATTGAACAATACTTACACTTAAAATAAGCATTTTTTTGATTATCCATGATCAGCATTTTTTTATGACACTGTGGACACCGATGATTTGATAGTTTTGGATCTTTTCTTCTTCGATAAGAACATTCGGAATTGGGACAACTATAAATCTTACCTTCTTTTGTATTTTTTTCTTTAAGGTTGGTTTGACACTCTGGACATTTTTTCTGAGTTATTGAAAAATCTTGATAGCTTTTTTGACTATTTTTAATCTCACTTACTAATTTTTTAGTGTCTGTTTCGATTTCTTTTAAAAAATTCTGACTATTTTGCTTGCCAAGTGCAATTGCTTCTAATTCTTTTTCCCATTTTTCTGTTAATTCAGGTGTAACCAATGAAGGATTTACCAACTCAAGTAATTGTCTGCCCTTAGGTGAAACTGCTATACCCTGTGATGTACGTTCCATTAATTCAGAACGAATGAGTTTTTCTATGATTTCAGCCCTTGTCGCTGGTGTTCCCAAACTATATTTTCCCATTTTTGCTAATAAGGTACCTTCTGTTAAAGGTTTAGGTGGTGAAGTCAACTCTTTTTGAATTGAAAATTTAGGTGAAACCGTCATTCCTATTTTCCAACTCACCTTCTTCTTTTCTTCTAAAGTTTCACGTCTCCATCCTAAAGATTCCACTTTATTTTGGTTGAAAATAAAAGGCTGCTCACCAAATGTTACTGTTATTTTTGTCTGAGCTACCTTATAAGGACCAGCAAATAAGCTTAAAAAACGATAAACAATCATAGTATAAATTTTTTGTTCATCATTACTTAATTTTGTATAATTTGGTCGTTGTTCAGTTGGGATTAATCCATGGTGGTCGGTTACCTTTGCATTTTGAAATACTTTTGTTTGTTTTACCTGACTACCTGTTTTTATATATTCTTTAACGATTGGATCAAATTCACGAATGGCTAATAAGCGTTCGTTCATTGTTTCTTTCATATCTGTTGTCAAATACTTACTATCAGTTCGTGGATAGGTAACAATTTTATGTACTTCATATAAACTTTGAACCAAAGAAAGTGTTTTTTTAGCTGAAAATTGGTAGCGTTGATTGGCTTCTTTTTGTATCTCTGTCAAATCGTAAGGAAGCGGTGCTGATTCAACTTTCAATTTTTCTTTAATATCAGTAACCTTTCCAATTTGTTGGTTCCATTTATTCACCAATAATTCAGCTTCATTACGTGTTTTTAATGAATAGGGATTTTTTTGAACCATTTTTGCCTTTTCATCTGCTACCTGTAAGCTTATTGTAAAATAAGTTTGCGCTTGAAAGGCGGAAATGTCCTTTTCTTGTTGCCTAACCAATGCCAATGTCGGTGTTTGAACACGTCCAGCAGAAAGGCTATCTTGGTACTTCACCGTTAAGGCACGTGTAACGTTTAAGCCAACTAACCAATCTGCCTTTGCTCGTGCTAAAGCCGAATAATATAAATGATCATATTCTTTAGCAGGTCTTAAATGTTTAAATCCTTCTTTTATCGCTTTATCTGTTTGTGAAGAAATCCATAGACGTTTAATTGGTTTTGTAACGTGTGTGTATTCTAAAATCCAACGAGCAACCAATTCTCCTTCTCTACCAGCATCTGTTGCAATGACGATTTCCTTTATATCTTTTCGGTTTACTAATTGCTTAATTGTTTTCAACTGTTGTTCTGTTTTTGGCAATGGTTTGATACCTAAATGCTTGGGCAACATCGGTAAAGTTGTCATTTGCCAACTCTGCCATTCTTTATTAATCTCTTCTGGCATTTTTAATCCAAGTAAATGACCTAATGCCCAGGTAACAATTGCTGTGTCACCTTCAAAATAACCCTTATTTTTTTGATTTGCACCTAATACTTTGCTTAAATCTTTTGCTACACTAGGTTTTTCTGCTATAATTAATTGTTTTTTTATCAAAAATTTTTCTCCTTTAAATAAATTACAAATATAAATAAACTAGGTGAATTCTATTATAACAAATTTTTTGACCAAAAGATTATTTCTTAAATCTAGAATATCAAGTATTAAGAAAAAGTCACAAAAATTATTTTCCTATCTGATAATAGTTTAATTGACAATTCGCCTGATCAAGAGAACTGATATAAAATAATTTTATTATTTATTGAAATTATCTTAGGTTATGAGCAATTTTGTTTATTAAAAATCAAGTAAATAATCTTTTCAAAAATTTGTCTTTATTTTTAGCTATACCATTATTCGTTTGCAACACTTTACTTTTTCAATGTGATTACTAATATTTAATTTTTCATATTTATTATTAAAGGTAACGGGTTTGTAATTATTTCCTAATAAAGCCAATCCTCTATATTGTTGCAAATTCTCATTGCATTCTTCACACCAACGTTTTTCTTCATCTCTCCAGAAAGCAGCTAGATAATTAGGTTTTGTATTGATGTAAGTATAAGATAAAGAAAATTCCTGCCATTTTTTTCTATAATAATTTTCAGCTTTTTCTAAACAGTCAAATTGTTTTTCCTCAATAATATCCTGTTGCCAATCCGCAAAAAACCACCAAGGTTCATTATCTCCAAACATAATAATTACTTGATACATCACTTCACTCCTCTCTATTCTTACTTTAATTTTAGTAATTCAGCTAAAATGTTTCAAATTAAGTGCTTGTGAAGTGGTTAATTTGTACAAAAAGAACGTGAAATATCATGAATTTTCACGTTCTTTTCTACCTATTTTGATAAAATCAGCCATTTATATTGAAATCAATTTTCTATTTAGTAACCATTTTTTTTAAAACCGAAAAATAGTTTTTTGCTCAACGTTCAATTAAGATAGACACCTAACATAAATTTTTTAATATTCTTTGTATTATTGATTTGGTTCGCTATTTATTATTCATTTAAATATAAGCTAATTCTTTTCCATCCTGGTAAGCTCGGTCAATAGTACCTCCACCTAAACATTCCATTCCATCATAAAAAACAACTGCCTGACCTGGTGTAATCGCCCGAACAGGTTCAGAGAAAATAACTTTAGCACAAGTAGCATCTTCACCTAGTCGAACAGTTACAGCAGTATCCTGCTGACGATAACGGAATTTCGCCGTACATTGAAATTCTTTTGGCATTGAACTATTTTTAGTGAACTGAATATTACTGGCATCCAACTGTGAGGCATATAATAAAGGATGATGAAAACCTTGCCCAACATAAAGGGTGTTTGTCGTTAAATCTTTACCAATTACAAACCAAGGTTCTTGTGAAGCGCCACCTCCCCCAATCCCTAATCCCTGTCTTTGTCCAATAGTATAATACATCAATCCATCATGGATACCTTTTATTTCACCAGTTTCAGTTACCATTTTTCCTTTTTTGGCAGGTAGATATTCACTTAAAAATTTTTTAAAATTTTTCTCACCAATAAAACAAACTCCTGTTGAATCTTTCTTATTAGCAGTAGCTAAATTTGCTTTTGCTGCAATTTCACGTACCTGTGTTTTTTCCATACCTCCAAGAGGAAACATTGCTTTTGAAAGTTGTTCTTGTGATAATTGACTTAAAAAATAGGTTTGATCTTTATTAGTATCTATTCCTCTTAACAAACGAACATTACCATCTTCTGTACGTTCGATTTGTGCATAATGACCAGTAGCAATATAATCAGCGCCAAGTTGCATTGCATAATTTAAAAATGCTTTGAATTTAATTTCTTTGTTACACATTACGTCTGGATTTGGTGTTCGCCCGTTCCGATATTCACTTAGAAAATATTCAAAGACGTGGTCCCAATATTCTTTTTCAAAATTTACCGAATAATAAGGAATACCAATTTGATCTGCCACCTTTGCCACATCTTTATAATCTTCTGTGGCGGTACAGACGCCATTTTCATCTATATCTTCCCAGTTTTTCATAAAAATTCCTACAACGTCGTATCCTTGTTCTTTTAACAATAAAGCCGTGACAGATGAATCTACACCTCCACTCATTCCAACTACTACACGTATCTGGCTATTTTTCATATTCTTATCACCACCATTTCAATTAGATTCTGAATCATCTACGGATTGAAGGTCGTAATTTTTCAGTTCTTACCATTATACTATCTTTTTTCTAATAGTAAAGTTCGTCTTATTATTTAAAATTATAATTAAAATGACTTTCAATTCGTTAACTTAACGGATTACTTACTTTTTGTAATTAAGCTTCTACTTTTACTAAAATATGGTTATTCATCAAAGTTTCTATTAAAAAATTAAGTTTTTCCTGACTTGCTTTATGTTGGTCATTTTTAAAAATATTGACAGCCTTTAATCCATTTGCAGTTGTAACTGACATTTTTAATGTTTTTAGATCCTTTGAAATCACAATTTTTAATTTAAAACCATCTCTATTCTGTGGCGTAGCTTCTAATGAACGAATAAATTGAAAATTTCTTGAGGGCGTCTCAACAAATCCATTATCTTTTAACGTATAACGCTTTATTTGTGGATGTAGCGTATAAGTAGTCGTCCCGCCCTCAATTGTTGCTGTTTTTGCAAATGTCATGAATAATTCACCTCTTTAATTTATATATCTTTATTTTATTATAATAGAGGATATATCATTCTACTAGTAAAAATAGATTATTTTTTTGGTTTAATTTTTTTAATGCTAGCAATTAAAATTTCTGTCATTAACTTTATATCAGACAGTTGGTTATTTAAGCCAAAACTAATACGAATTGATTCGGTATTAGCTGGATGTTCTTTGCCGTACATCGCTTCAAATACATGAGAAGGTTGGGTATTTCCAGAAGAACAAGCAGAACCAGCCGAAACAGCAATGCCATTTAAATCTAAATATGTGACTAATAGATGACTAGGAATACCAGGAAACCATAAATTTAAAATATGAGCTAATTTATTTTGAGGATCGCCATTTATTTGATATGCAATAGCAGCTTGATCTAATTGCTCTAAAATCTGTTGTTGAAATGCTTGATAACTATTTTTTCGTTTTTGTTGTTCTTCTTGTGTTAATAAGGAAATGGCTTGTCCTATCCCAATGATACCAGGTATATTCTCTGTACCAGCACGCCGCTTATCTTCTTGGGAACCACCATGTAAAAGAGGAGGCAATGCTACCTGTTTATCTTTATACAAAAATCCTACACCTTTAGGACCATTAATTTTATGGGCAGATACACTTAATAAATCAATCCCTAATTTTTTTGGTAAAATTGTTTCATGACCGTATGCTTGAACAGCATCTGTATGAAAGATCGTTGATGAATCAGTCAGTATATCCCCAATTTTTTGTATCGGCATTAAGGTTCCAACTTCATTATTTCCATACATAATAGAGACCAGAATAGTATCCTTTCTAAGTGCAGCTTTAAAGTCAGAAACAGTTAAGTTCCCAGCAGAATCAACTGGTAGATAGGTAATTTCATAGCCTAACTTTTCTAGATAATTCATTGTCTTTAAAACCGCTGGATGTTCAATCATAGTTGTAATGATATGTTTCCCAATTGCCTTATGTGACAAAGCCGTTTCGATAATTGCCGTATTTGCTCCCTCAGTTCCTCCACTATTGAAAATAATTTCTTCTGGATTTACTTGTAGACTTTGAGCAATCAATTGACGTGCCTGCTCTAATTTTTTATGCGCCTTTCTTCCAAATGAATGTATACTAGAAGGATTTCCAAATGTTTCATTCATTTCCTGTGTCATTTTATCAATCACTGCTGGATGAAGCGGGGTTGTTGCTGCATGATCCAGGTAGATATCATTCAAGCTTATTCACTTCTTTCAAGAAATTTCAATTTTTATTTAAAGAAATTTATTCAATTATTTCCTCTATGTCCTATCTTCTGATTCGATTAAGATTCTATTGATCTATCTAAAAAAGAACAACGCGCTTAGCTTATTCAATGAATGGGCATCATAATTCTTTTTTCTCTAATTGAAATAAAGGACTCATTGGTGTATTCTCATAAATACGTTTTATTCCTTCACTTAGTAATTCAGCGCAAGAGATAATCGTTAAATTATTTGGTTGTTGTTCATTTGCAATATAAACAGAATCGGTGACACATAAATGATCAATCGATGAAGTTTCAATTAGATTTTTTTCACCATCTACAAATAATCCGTGGGAAGCACAAGCATAGATATTCGTTGCTCCGTTTTCCCTTAAAACTCTTGCAGCATTTACCATGGTTTCTCCTGTATTTAAGATATCATCTACCAAAATACAAGTTTTTCCGCTGACATCACCAATAACATAGCCTGATTGATAATTAGTATGTTCATAATCAACAATTGCTAATGAAGCAGCAAGGTATTCTGACAAGCTTCTGGCACGTTTAATACCACTATTTTTCGGTGAAATAACTACAATATCATTGCCAATTAAATGAAGTTGTCGATAATAACGAACAAATAAAGGTACAGTAAATAAATTATCTACCGGTATATCAAAAAAGCCTTGTACCTGAACCGCATGTAAGTCTAAAGTTAATAATCTAGTAGCACCGGCTACTTCTAATAAATTTGCTACCAATTTAGCTGTAATAGGTTCTCTAGGTTGTGCTGTTCTATCTTGTCTAGCATAGCCATAATAGGGTAAAATAACGTTAATTGTTTTTGCACTTGCACGTTTCAATGCATCAATCATAATCAAAAGTTCCATTAAATGATCATTAACAGGTATATTTGTCGATTGAACAATAAAAGCATGATCTCCTCGAACGCTTTCCTCAATATTTAATTGAATTTCTCCATCGCTAAATCGGTGAACTTCTCCTTGGCTAAGTTTAACACCAATATGATCAGAAATCTTTTTTGCCAATGGACGATTCGCATTTAAGCCAAATATACGTAATGGCTGCTCTTGATAAGTATCAGTCATGGTTTCCTCCATCATTTTATTCAGTAAAAATTAAAACCTATACTCCTGTTTATTTTACCATTTTTTAATAAAAAAAGCAGCGATCTCTTTTATTCAATTTAATTCTCTTTATCTTGTTTATTCTATCATTTATAATGAACAGCAATTGCAATTTTTGTTTTTATGAGTAAAATGATAGAAGTAAAAACTGAAATTAGGAGAAATAGAATGGCACGTTATCAATATAGGCATCGAAAAAGAAAGCAATCTTGGCAAAAAAGATTTTTGATTTTTTTATCATTACTTGTTATAGGTGGGATTAGTAAAACATTATATGATGTGTTATTCAACAAAACAGTGAATAATTCCATAACCCATTCAGCTGTTCTCCATTTATCAAATACAGAAAAGGAAGCTAACAAACTACAAAAAAAACTTCCTACAACAGCTGATGATTATTCCCATTTTAATCAAACTGTTCAACCAGCGAACAATACAGCCAAAACTATGGAACTTCAACTAAAACAAGAGGACTTTTCAGGCGTTGCGTTGGTGATTTGTGACAATCATATTATTTTACAAAAAGGTTATGGTTACGCAAATTATGCAGAGAAAAAGAAAAATAATCCATACTCAGTTTTTCAAATTGCTTCTATTCAAAAATCATTAACAACTTCTTTAATCATGAAAGCTGTCCATAATGGTTTACTGTCATTAGATGACCCATTAAGTCGTTTCTATCCAAAGGTACCTAATAGCGATCATATTACGCTTCATCAAATGCTTACAATGACCTCTGGTTTGAGAAATACCGGGTTACCTAAAAAGCTATTAAATGATGATCAGCTGATAGCTTTTGCTGTTTCCAACATCAAATGTTCAAAACATGGTAAATGGCATTATGAGGCAATTAACTATACCTTATTAGCAGGTATTCTAGAAAAGGTCACTCAAAAAAGCTATAATCAATTGGTAAATGAAGAATTAATTCAAGCATTAAATTTAAAAAATACTTATTTGTATAAAGATTTTTTAATGACTCCACACCAAACAAAATCCTATTTATATAAAAAACCAGTGAATTATTCTTATCCATCGGCTATGGATCCAATTGGCTTTAATAGAGAACTAGGTACAGGAAATATTGGAATGACAACAGGCGATCTCTATTGGTACTTTTATCAATTGATCCATGGAAATCTGATTGATCAAAATGCAAAACAAGAATTATTCAATCCACTAGAGAAAAATAAATATACTGGTGGAATTTATAACTATAAAAATTATTTTCATTCACGTGGCGTAGAAAATAACTATGAATCAGAAATTTATATGAGTAAAGATGGAAAAAATGCCGTTATTCTGTTCAGTAATAGATATAGAAGTGGCAATACTTATAAAGATCTAAGTAAAAATTTCTTTCAAATGCTCTATCCATCGCCTATTGATTAGTAGTTTACTATTTTTATCTATGAAAGAATTCTTTCATAGATAAAAATAGTAAATAGATTAGATTTTATCAAAATAATGATTAGACTACAAAATTAAAAAGCTAGAAAAATGATTGACAAATTTATCTCTGTCAGTTATTCTATATTATGTGTTAACTGCCTATGCCGCTTTAGCTCAGTTGGTAGAGCGCAGCCATGGTAAGGCTGAGGTCGACGGTTCAAGCCCGTCAAGTGGCTTTCATTTTTTTATTATCTTGTCATCTATATTCCTCACTTCAATTGTTTGAATATTCATTAAAAAATCCATAAATAACCATCATCTTATTTTCCATATGATTATCTTATAATTATTCATACAAAAACCTATAATTTTATCAAAATATATAACTTGTTAGTAATCAATACTTCTATTTTTGTTAGATTTATTATTTATTTTAGAGTATAGATTGTTAATGATAAAAACAATAAATAAAACTCTGTGTTGTTATATTAATCTATGCAAACAGCAATATTTCAATCAAAAAATGAGCAAATCAATTTATAGTTTAATGATAATTATTATTTGATTTTAGTAAATCAATTACCTATTTATATTTTTTATAAAATAAAAGAAGCTAAGTCATTTAGGAATTTATCGTTCCCAACTACGACTTAGCTTTTTAGTTCATTTATATCTTCATCTAATTTTCTACCTACATTCCTATATTTAGAATATTGCGAATGTCATCTTCTGTTAGTCTTGCCAGTTGTTCTTCATTTCCTTGAATGACTTGCTGAAATAATGCTCGTTTTTCGTGTTGCAATGAATCAATTTTTTCTTCAATAGTGCCTTCTGTAATCATTCTCCATACCTCAACAACCTTTTTCTGTCCAATCCTATGAGCACGACTTGCCGCTTGTTCTTCTACGGCTGGATTCCACCAGAGATCGTATAAAACAACAGTATCTGCTCCTGTTAGGTTAAGTCCAGTTCCACCTGCTTTTAATGAAATTAAGAAAACATCCTTTTGTCCATCGTTAAATGCATTTACCATATTGATTCTTTCTTTTGGTTTGGTACTTCCACTTAGATAGAAAGTTTCTAAGTCCAATCGCTGAAACTCTTTTTCCAATATAGATAGCAT
Source organism: Melissococcus plutonius ATCC 35311 (assembly GCF_000270185.1). Lineage (NCBI taxonomy): Bacteria > Bacillati > Bacillota > Bacilli > Lactobacillales > Enterococcaceae > Melissococcus > Melissococcus plutonius. The sequence goes on along the minus strand of NC_015516.1, from coordinate 900,084 downwards.
ACCTTTAAATTGTGAAAAAAGTAAAACTCTTTTATTGTTTTTCTTAGCTGTTATTAATATCTCTTTTACTTGTTCAACCTTACTAGAACCACCAGTATAATCTTCAATAAACAATCTTGGATCACAACAAATTTGTCTAAGTCGTGTTAATCCAGCCAGAATATTTAAGCGATTTTTCTTAAATGTCGCTTGATCCATTTTTTGAATATCTGCTTGCATTTGTTTCAAATAAGCTAGATAGATTGTTTTTTGTTCTTCTGTTAAAACACTATACAGATTGCTCTCGATTTTTTCTGGCAAATCGGAAAGCACCGTTTGTTTATCTCTTCGTAAAATAAAAGGTTGAATAACTTTAGCAATATCATTTGCTCTCATCTTACGAAAAATCATTTTTGAAGGTAGTAATCCTGGTAAAATTAGTTGAAAAATTGACCATAATTCCTCTAAATTATTTTCAATTGGCGTTCCACTTAGCGCAAACTTTTTGGAAATCTCTAAACTTCTTAATGCTTTAGCTGTTTTTGTTCCACTATTTTTAACCATCTGTGCTTCATCTAGAATTAAATAGTCTATTTTTATTTCTTTATATTGTTCAACATCTTGACGTAAACTTGCATAGGAAGTGATCAAAATATCTTGCTTTTCAGCATTAGCTAAAAGTTTTATTCGCTCATCCTTATTACCAAAAATAATTTGAACATTGGTTGTTGGTGAAAATTTTTTTATTTCTGCGATCCAATTATAAATTAGACTGGCAGGAGCAACAATCAATGCTGGCGATTTTTGTTTGCCTTCTTCTTTTTCAGAGAGCAGATAAGTAATAGTTTGCAGGGTCTTTCCTAATCCCATTTCATCCGCTAAGATACCTCCTAATTGATAATGACTTAACATTTTTAACCAATAAAAGCCTTCAACCTGATAGTGACGCAAACTTGCTTTAATTCCTTTAGGTAACTGAACAGCAAATTTTTCTGGATGTGTTAAGTAAAACACCATTTGTTTAAACGAAGTAGAAAACGCTGCCTGTTTATCTTTTCCTAAAATCTCTTCAATAATCAATCCTTGATTTTTTGGCACTTGAATTGTTTGTTTATTACTTGCTGTTTTTTTTCGTAAAGCAGTTAATACTTGACTAGTATGATTAAATTCTTCAGATTTTAATGATAATATTTCACCAGATTCAAGTGTGTAAAACGTTCTTTTTTTCATTAAATTAGTCAATACAGCATCTACTTCTTTTTCATCAATGCCTGAGATATCAAATTTTACATTTAGCCAATTTGTTGTTTCTGATACTGAGATGAGTGGTTGATGGTTTTCGGCCTTTAAAAATAATTTACTTAGCTGTTCGCCTACTTTTACTGTGCCTAATTTACGGAAACTTGGTAATTCTCTGGCAAAGAAATGATAAAGTGCTTCACCGGCAGGTAATTTTTTTTCAAATTCAGTTTGTTTCATTGCATAGCCAAATTGTTGGAATACATCCATAATAGCATTTTCTTTTTGAATATCTCGAATAATTTCTTGATCTTCTACCTTTTTAGTCGTATAGCGTTTATTCGTTGAGAATAAGGTTTCACCATAATAGAAATCCACGCGCACTTTGATCATACCTGCATGTTTACGAAAATAAAAGACAGCATGTAAAGGGAAGAAGGCCAATTGATTTTTCACTGTTTTATCTAATTGAACATGACCAATTTGTTTTAAAATAGGTAGAATGCGGCTAAACAATTCTGAAACCTGTGTAGAATCATAAAAAATACTCGGCTCTTCTAACCTTTTTAACAACTGCCTAAGTGTTGTATAAATTTTCTCTACTTGATCGGTTAGCGAATAAATCGTCTGATCAATAATTACCCAATGATAATAGGATAAAAAAATGGTTGTCGGATCTTCAATTGTTAGTTGAAAGATAGCTGATTTAGGCTGAGTAATAACAAAGCTAAGTGGTAACTTTTCATCGCTAAATAAAAGGTGCTGGAAGGTCGTTCCAGAGATTTTAAAGTGCAGTCTTCCTGTTTGATCTATGCTTTTTATTAATTCTTTTCCATGAAAGATTGGTAGAGCTAAATACCTTTTTTCAATTTTCCCCTTAACAGGAAAGCCTTTTATACCTAGTAGTTGATTGGTTTGATAAATTTCTGCTAGTTCTTTTAAAAGATTTTCAACATCATCGGCAAAAGCACCTTTTGCTAAAAGGAAAGCATGTTGTTTATTTACAGAGTAAACTGCTCTTTTTTTATAAATCTGCAAGAATTCACCTATATTTTTTATAATATACATTTTTGCATTTTTTACATCAGTATAGCCAATTTTCAAAGCAATCCCTAAAATCGATTGTTCAGAATAATAATTATTTGTTTCAATAGTTTCTATTAAAAAATCTATAGATAAAGGAATAGTTTCCTGAGTTTGTTTCGATTGCTGCTCATGTAATAAGCCTTTGGTAAACATATCAGTGATTGATGATGTTGCTTTTTTTATCGGTAAAGAAGAAGTGGTTTTAGTAATAATTCGTGATTTTCCTTGTTCTTTTAATGCTAACTCGGCAGCTACAGTATGTTCGCAAAATCCATATTCATCCCAATAAAGACAGCTACAAAAATCTTTTTCTCTAGCTGTTCCATCTAGTACAACATGATAAATTTCATCTCCTAAAACTTCAGCATTCCAAACTTGTTTTTCTATATCTTGTTCAATATCAATGACTCGCTTTTCTTTTACATACTCTCTACCACGATCAATAATTTTCTCTGGAATACTCCATCTCATATTCTCACTACCTTTATTTTAGGCTAACTGATAACTAACTTTACTTTGTCCACTACCATTTGTTTTAATCTTCAGCTGTTGTGGTATTCGTGTTTTTAATTCTGAAACATGACTAATAATGCCAATCATCCGACCTTCATTTTCAATCGTTTCTAAAGCTGTAATTGCCATTTCCAAAGACTCCTCATCCAATGATCCAAATCCTTCATCAATAAATAAAGCATCAATGATAATTCCTCCAGCTTGTGCCTGAATGACTTCTGCTAAAGAAATAGCTAGAGCCAAGGCAGCAATAAAACTCTCTCCACCAGATAAGGTATAAACACTCCTTGTTGTTCCAGCCATCGTATCATACACATCAATTTCTAGTCCCGTTTGGTTTTTATAGCTTTTTACCTGTGTATTTAGTTCAAACTGATAACGATCACTGGTTAATAGATTTAAATGCTGATTGGCTACTTCTAAGACCTTTTTTAAGTAGTTTTGTAATACATAACGTTCAAGACTGGTTTTTTTTATATTACTTCCATTGATTCCATCACTTAGTTGTTGAAGAGCAATCACTTCTGCTGTTTGTTTTTTTAAAAGCATGAGCTGATGATGCATTTGTTTTTTTAATGCTCGATTATTTTGTAATTTTTCTTGCAATTGGTAATACATAGATTCTTCTTTTTCAATGAATTGATTGAAATTAACAGCCTTTTCTTGTAGTTGTTTTATCTCGTTTTCAGTTTGTTTCTGATTAATTTTAGAAAATTCATCTAACTGAGAATTAAGCCATTCCATTTGGTTATCAAACTGCTGGATATTCAGTATTAAGTTTTCAATTTGATCGAGTTGCTTCAACCATCCACGCAATTGTTTTTCACTAATCTCTTTTGGTTGATTTTGTAATACTTTCCTTAATTGCTGGTTTAGATTATCGATATAGTCTGCTATTCTTGTTTCTTCTTTTGTTAAATGAAGAAGCGTATGTTCAATCAAGCTTAATTGTTCTTCTTGTTTATTTACTTCCACCTGAAGCTGTTTATAGGTTTCAGACCATTTTTGCCATTGATTTTCTTTTAATTGCTTATTTTTACAAATTTCATCTGTTGTTATCTTCGGATCATCTAGTTGCCTTTTTATTATTTCTTGTTCAATTTCGATTGATTGCAATTGTTCTTTGGCATTTAAAAATTGATCAGTGGCAATATTTTTATTTTTTTCCATTAGTGAAAATTTTGGTGTTAATTTTTCTGTTTCTAATTGTTTTTGTTCAATAATGAACAATTTTTGTTTAATTGCTGTTTGCTTATCTAAATAATTACCTATTAAACAATCAATTTCTTTATTAGTGACTATTTGATATTGTACTCCTGATTTAGCCATTAATAATTTAATTTTTTGTTGGATCACTTGCTCTTCTTCTTGAAATATCTGCTGTTCTAATTTAATTAACTCTTTTTTCTGTTTTATTTTAGCTGTTAATTGAATAAGTTGATGGGTATTGTTATTAAAATTTTTTTCACTACTTACTAATTCTTTTTCTATTTGTTCAATTTCTTTTGGTGAGTGATTTTTTAACTGATTTTTGGGATGTTCTATTGAACCACAAATTGGACAAGGTTGTCCTTCAACTAAATAGTGACTAAGTTGTTCAATCTGTATTTCTGCCCATTCACTTTTCTTCTGTTGATGAATCTTTTGGAGTTTCTCTTGTTGCTCAGATAATTCATTTGATAAATCATTCAATTGCAAAAGTTCTTCTTGTTGTTGTTTAAGTTTATGTTGTTTTATTTTTAGTGTTTTCAATTGTTGTTGTATTTCTTGCCAATTTTCAATTTGCTGTTTAAGTTGTTGCCACTCATTTTCAAAATCATCTTTTTCATGAATAACTATTGCCAATTTCTGAATTGTTTTTTGATATTCTTCCCACTCTGCTTCTATGTCTTCTAATTCTTTTCCTCTTTGAATGACTAGTAATTTTTGTTCATTATATAATTTAATCAATTGTTCATTTTTTTGATAAAGTGGCAATTGATAATCGAGGTGAATGATAGCATATTCTAATTGTTTCATTTGCTCTTGTTGGCATTGATAGTTCTTTAGTTCCTGTTGTTTTTCTTGCAGTGAATATTGAATAATTTTCTGCTTTTCTAATTCTTCTTTTTTAGTTGCTTTTAATTGCTGTTTTTGTTGAAGCTGTTCGTCTAACCGATCAATTAAGATTAAATGTTGTTTTGCCCATTGTAGTTGCTTTAGTTGATGCCTTTGTTCCTCTATTTTATCTGTTCTTTTTACCAATTGCTGTTGTTCATCGAGTAATTGCTTCTTTTTATCCATATTTTCTTTTAATCTATCTATCTTTTGTTCTGTTAATCGTTTAGTTTGCTTATACCCATCAAGTTTTTGTTTGACTTCTGCTTGTTTTGCCTCTATTTTTTGATTTTCAATGTCTATTTTTTGGTATGTTTCTTGTAAGGAAACTTCTGTCTCTATAGGTGGTTGTGTTAACCAAAATAACTGTTTACTATTATTTTTAAGTTGTTGTTCCATTTCAAAATGATTTTGACTGGCTTGTTTCCTATATGATTTTAATTCTTCGGCAACTTGTTGATAAATTTCCGTTCCGAAAAGTTTTCTTAATATTTTTTCTCTTTCTTCACTATTTGTTAATAGAAATGTTCGTAGTTCACCTTGTGGAAGAAGAACGATTTGAGAAAATTGTTTTGCATTCAAGTGTAATAGCTCATAAATAAATTGTTCAACGTCTTTTTTTTGGTTAATTCTTGTTTCTCCTTTCCAGCAGAATCTTTGACAATTAATGATACTTTTGCTGGGTGGATGGTTTCTCCCTTGCCTCTTTTTTTAAGAAGACACTGTTCAGGTCTTCGTGAAATTTCATAAAAATACCCACCATGTGAAAAAGTAAAACAAACCTGAGTAACAGCAGAATCCGAGGCGAAAATCGATCGAACTTCTTTACTGGAACGAATATTCCCTGAACTTTCGCCAAACAAAGCATAACTCATACCATCAAAAATAGTTGTTTTTCCATAACCTGTTTTTCCACTAATCAAAAAAAGCGAAGAATCCATAAACTTTGTAAAGTCAATTGTTTCATATAGATAAGGACCAAAATTTTTTAATGTTAGTAACAATGGTTTCACGTTAAATTTCTCGCTCCTTTTGTTGAATCACAGTCAAACTTTTTTTTACCCAATCTTGTTGTAAACCAGTTAATGATGTTTCTATAACATCATTAAAAAAACAAGTAATTAATTTCTGTGGATCATTTTGCTTTATAGAAGCCAACATTTCTTCATTGGCTTTTACCTCTTTTTTTCTTGTTAAACACTCAATTTTAATCATATGGGTATAAATCTTTCTTAATTGTGCCATCATACTAGGAATGATGGCTTGTTCTGTTAGTTGTAGATATATATAATCATCTTTATGAATTGTTTGATAAAATTTTGGATCAACAAGCGTTTGAAAGTCACCTTGTATTTTTTTAATCTCTCGAATCATCGTTAATTCTCTAAAATAAGGCATGAATGGCTTGTTTTCTGAATCAACAATCCATACTCCTTTTTGTTGATTCATTTCAGATAAAGAAAATTTTAATGGTGATCCACTGTAATAGACAGTTGGGTGCTTCAACGCATCTTTCCCATGTAGATGACCTAAAGCTGTATAATCAAAGGGAGCTAATAAATCAACCGGAACAGCATCCAATCCACCAACAGTTAGCTTTGTTTCTGATTCTGTTTTTTCACTACCTGCCACAAAAAAGTGGCTAACCAATACGTGGTTTTTTGTGCTATCAAATTGCTGAACAATTTTTTTGATTATTCTTTCGATTGCTTGTGCCATTGTTTTTATCTGATCATCTTCAAAATAAATTCTAGCAGCAATAGGTTCAAAATAAGGCAATAAAAAAAATTGTGTGTTTCCTAAATTAATTGGTGTGAATACTTGTTCCATTTGTGTATATAAATAATAATTCGTTTTAGTAAACCATGGACTGCCTGTTTCTAGGCGGACACTATTATCATGATTACCAGAAATGGCTAAAACCGAAAATTTTTGTTCCAGATTTAATTGAACCATCATATTATTGAATAATTGAATAGCTTCTGTTGAAGGAACTGCACGGTCATACAAATCACCGGCGATAATGATTGCTTCCACTTTTTCTTCTTTAGCGATTGAGATAATTTGCTGAAAAATAGTTGCTTGTTCTTCTAACAAATTATATCCGTGCAGTTTTTTCCCAATATGCCAATCTGCTGTATGTAAAAAACGCACATTTTCACCACCTAAATTTTTTCTACTCTATTATAACAAAACTTTCAACGATTTGAAAAAGTGATTCATTAAATCATTCACTTTTAATTGAATAATTTTATTCAAAAACAGCAAAAAACCTACAAACGCTCTTTAATAAAAAAGGTTGGTAGGTTTATTTAGATTTTATTTTCATTAGTTGTCTTTTTTATTTGAGATTGATTTATTGGTGGAATCTATTTCTTCATCTAATTTATCAAAGGCATTTTGTAGACGATGCTCCACTTCTTCTATTCCTGCTTTGTCCATTTTTTTAACATCGCTAACATCTATCGGTTCACCAAATCGTACAACAACACGTTTACGTTTAAACAATCCGCCTAAAGTCAATGGTCCCTGATAAATCGCTGGTACAATTTTTACATTTGCCATTTTAGCAATTAATCCAACGCCACCTTTTAACCTAGAAGAATAACGAGTACCACTTGGAAACATAATCAAACTTGATTGAGAATTTTTTAAAGATTTTACTGGTATTTTAATTGCACTGGGACCTGGTTTTTCTCTATTAACAGGAAATGCATTTAAATGAGTTAAAAAAAACCTAAAATTGGATTTTTAAATAGCTCTTTTTTTGCCATAAAACTAAACGTTTTTGGCGAACCAGCAACTGCTAAATAGAATGGTTCCAACCACGTTCGATGCTGAGCAACCAAAATATAGTTCTCTTTTTTTGGCAATCGATCTTTCTTTTCATAATGTGCATTGCCATTAATTAAAAAGAGAATCATTTGCAAAAACTTACGCATAATTACAAAAAACATGTTCTTCTTCCTTTCCTGCTTCCTTACTAGTATGCCTGAATTAAAAACATTTGACAAGAAATTTTTTGGTTTCTTCTCTTTTATAAACGTAGTATAATCACCCTTAGAAGAAACCAATTGGAGGAATGTGTATGCTGCTTTCTGGCGAACGTATCGATCAGTTATATGCTGAAGACGTTAAAATTATCCAAAGCAAGGAAGTATTTTCATTTTCATTAGATGCAGTATTATTAGCGAACTTTCCACGTCTTCCTAAAAAAGGTCGTATTGTTGATTTATGTGCCGGAAATGGCGCAGTCGGCTTATTCATCAGTAAAAAGACAAAAGCACCCATTATTCAGATTGAATTACAATCACGATTAGCAGATATGGGAAAAAGAAGTATTCAATTAAACCATTTAGAACAACAATTAACCATGCATACACTGGATTTAAAAAATGCAACTTCTGTCATTAAAAAAGATTCTGTTGATCTAGTCGTTTGTAATCCACCCTATTTCAAAGAACAAACAATGAGTCAAAAAAATCCAAATATTCATTTAGCAATTGCTCGTCATGAAATTTATACCACCTTAGAAGAAGTCATCCATGTTTCATCTCAATTGTTAAAAACAAATGGCAGATTAGCTATGGTTCATCGACCAAATCGCTTTTTAGATCTTCTGAATATTTTTGAAAAAGAAAATATTATTCCAAAACGTGTACAATTTATTTATCCAAAGCAGGATTCAGAGGCAAATACACTGCTTATTGAAGGGATAAAACAAGGAAAAAAAGCAGGATTTCGAATTTTGCCGCCCTTAATTTTACATAATGAACAAAATGATTATGAAAAGCCAATTAGAAAGATACTTTATGGATAAGCATTATTTTTATGTGCTACTCTGTAAAGATGGTAGTTTTTATGGTGGTTATACCATTGATCCTGGTAGAAGGCTCAATGAACATAATCAGGGGATTGGTGCAAAATATACTCGATTACCTAGTCGGTTGCCCACTCAAATGATCCATCTTGAACAGTTCAATAGTCGAAGTGAAGCAACAAAAGCTGAATATGCGTTTAAAAGATTAACCAGAAGACAAAAAGAAATCTATTTAGAAACAATACCTTCATTGTCTCCTCCCATCAATAATGAACAAAAAAGGATTTAAAAAATCAATGATTGTCGCAATTTTCCTAGATTTAAAAAAAATTAATACTCAATAATTTTTTAGCAAATCTATGAATAAAAAAGACTTATCTTAATACCTAGATATGTCTTCTTTTATTCATAGATTTGCTAAATCAATTTAATTGATATTGTTTTTTTTACAATATCATTTAATATTCCATTTAATGAATACATGCTCCTAATGCATTTTTAAAATGGCTCAACGCCCATTCATGTCCTACTGGATCAAAACTAGCTACAGCATTCTCATGAACAACAATGTTATATCCCAAATTATAAGCATCTACTGCCGTATGGAGAATACAAATATCTGTGCAAACACCAGTTAAATGTAACTCAGTAATTCCTCTTTCTCGAAGTCGAACATCTAAGTCTGTTCCACAAAAAGCCGAATAATGACGTTTATCAATCCAATAGACATTCTCTTCTTGTTTACTTTTATCATAAATATGCTGTAATTTTCCATAAAGTTTTCGCCCATCCGTATTTACCAGGTTATGTGGTGGAAAAAGTCTTGTTTCCGGATGATAAGAATCATTAAGATCATGACGATCAATTGCATAGACAACAAAGTCCCCATTTTCAGTAAATTCTTTTGTAATAGTTACCAGTGCTGCTTCAATTTCTTGTCCAGCTTTACCAGTCGTTAACGCACCATGAGATGCAACAAAATCGTTCGTATAATCAATAGAGAGTAAAGCTCTCATTTTTCATCCTTCTTTCTAATCAAATCAAATGATTAATGAAATAAATCACCATTTGAGCAGAGCGTTCACCAGCCTTTTCGATAAATTCATCGAAAGTATCTGTAGCTACCTCATCAGCAGTATCACTAATTGCCCGGACAATTAAAAATGGTATATTAAATTGTGTAGCTGTTTGTGCAACTGCAGCTCCCTCCATTTCACATGCTAAAGCTTCTGGAAAATTCGTTAAGATGGTTGCTATCTCTGTTTGATTATTGACAAAGGTATCTCCGCTTACAATTAATCCATGATGGATTTTATAACCTGTTTCTTGAGCTGCTTTTGTCATTTCTAATTTTGCATACTGACTTGTTTCAAAATAAAGTGGCATCCCACCTGGTAATTGTCCAGGTTTATAGCCAAATCCAGTAACATCAACATCAAAATAAGCCAAAGCGTTTGCAATCACTAAATCCCCAATTGCTAAATTTTTACCAATACCACCTGCTGATCCCGTATTAATCACTAGATTTACTTGATACTGATGAATCAATAATGTAGTTGTAATTGTTGCTGCAACCTTTCCTATTCCAGAACGAACTAAAATAATTTCATGACGTCCTAGTGAACCAGAAACAAATAACATTCCAGCGCGTTCCCAAGAACGTCTATCCTTCATTGTTGCCCTTAATGTTTTAATTTCTTGATCCATCGCTCCAATGATGCCTATTTTCATTTTTTTCCCTCTTTTCTAGAAGTGTAATACAACATACACAACAACAATTAATAAAATGGCAACAACAATAATTGCTTTGTTTAAACTACTACTACGTTCACGAATCTTTGATCGTTCTTGTGAACGTGATTTTGTAATGGTTTGCGCTTGTTGTTTTTTTTGCTCTTTTCGATAAAAATTTGAAATTTTTTGTTCTTCTTGTTCATATTCTTTTTCAGATTTCTTCACCGATTGCTCTAAGTTTTGTTCTTCCTCTTCTCTTCTTTTACGCAATTCAGCTCGAGTAATCAGTGGATCGTCACTCATTTTTGTTCCCCCAAACCTCTTTCTCAAAAATTGTTTTTAATTGTGTTGGTGTTCCCAATATTGAATTGCAAAAATGGTTTTTGCATCACAAATTGTCCCTTTTTTGATTTCTTCTTTTGCCTCTGTTAAGGTCAATTCATGGAGTTCAATCAGCTCATCCTCATCGGGCAATAGTGGATGGTCCACTTTTTCCAAAGAATCCGTATAATAAATATGAAGAAGTTCATCCGAAAACCCTGGTGACATATACATCGAGGAAATATGGATCAGTTTATCTGTTCTATAGGCCGTTTCTTCTTCTAATTCTCTATTTGCAGTTTTTTTTGGATCTACTTGTTCTCCTAGATCAATTTTACCAGCAGGTATTTCTAAAATAGTTTTTTCTAATGGTTTACGAAACTGTTTGACCATTACAATCTTATTTTCTATTGTAATAGGAATGATTGCCACAGAGCCTTGATGAAAAACTAATTCTCTTGAAGCTGTTCCTCCTTCAGGGAGTGCGACTATATCTTTAAAAACATGAATAACCGATCCATCAAAAATATCTGTTCTTTCAATTGTTTTCTCTTCAAAATTTTCAATTTTTTTCATCTTTCCCACCCTTTATGTGTCATTTCATTTGATGTATAAATTTTACCATTCTTCGATTCAATAAACACTATTTTTTAACAGTTTTATTCATTAAGAAATTTTATAGATCAACAATATGGCCTACCATCTTTTATTTTTTATATAAAAATTTATAATTTATCAAAAATAAAAACATAAAAAATTCATGGTTTTATATTAATATATATATATGTACTAACAATACCCCCAAATAAAATACTTTTTCATTTTTACTCCTTTCCCACCTTGATATCAAGGTGGGAATTTTCTTAAATTTAACCTGTATAGTTGTGTTTCAAAATCCCCTTACTATCCTAACTGTTATTTTCTCTTTAAAGAGAAAATTTATTGATTAAATTTAATTCATCTTTCATTAATTATTTCAAACTTTTTATACCTACTTTGTTCTCTTTTTTAATCTAGTTTATCTTGTTCATAATGATGACTTTTTTCCAATTTTGGAAACCTTTGTTGTCGCAAAGCTTCATAAATAACTAATGCTGCTGTATTTGATAGATTTAGTGAACGAACATGTTGATCATTCATTGGTATGCGTAAACATTTTTCTTTATTCTGGCGCATAAATGTTTCTGGTAATCCAGTAGTTTCCTTACCAAATATAAAGTAATGTTCCTGATCATCATCATAATTTATTTCGCTATAGATTTGATTTGCAAATTTTGTAATGAGATGAAGCGGTTTATCACCCAATTCATTTAAAAAAGATGGCAGATTTTCATAGTAGGTAATTTCTACTTTGGACCAATAATCTAATCCTGCTCTTTTTAAATGCTTATCATCTGTTGAAAAACCCAATGGTTCAATTAAATGAAGTGCAGTGTTTGTTGCGGCACAAGTCCGTGCAATATTACCAGTATTTGCTGGAATTTGAGGTTCAAACAAAACAATATGATTTTTCATAGTTCTTCCTTTCTTAAAACAAATAAAAATTCAATTCTTTTATAATAAATCTATTAAAAAACATAAAAAAAAACGTATCAACTCGGTGTTAAGCACTGCGAGTCATTACGTTAGTGAGTTTCTTTTCACTAACTTTTATCAGAACAGGAACCTGATAAAAATCAACGAAAAAACAACTTGTGTGTAATATAACATCAATGTGGAAAGTTTGCAAGTTTTTTTCTTAATTTTTTGTGAAAAAACTTATTTTTTTCTTCCTTTTAACAAACAAATATCAATAGTAATTTCAGCTAAAGGATATTGTTGTGCACGTTGCTTGATTTCACTTGAAACCTGCCATTCTAAAGGCGACATTTCAAGTAAATCTAGTTGACAATGTTTTGGAATAGAAAATGTATAGGTAATTCGTTCTTTTTCTTCAATAATCATTGCTTGTTCAAACCGTTCAATAACTTTTTGATTAGAGTAAAATTGCTTTTGTTCATTTCCTGGATAAAAGATTTGCCTTAATTCTTTAAGATAATCTATCTCTGGAATGATTTTAATGATTTTTCCATCTTTTTTTAATACTCGGGTAAATTCCTGATAATAAGCAGGTGAAAAAATATTTATAATAGTATCTATAGAATCAGATGAAATAGGCAAATTTGTTAAGTCAGCCACACCCCAAAATCCTGTTCCTACTGGTTGAGAACTTGCCAGATAAATACCATCTTTTGAAATATCAAAACCTATCTTAAATCCATTTAAACCACGTTCTGTTAATTGGGTTAAGAAACTACCTTCCCCACAACCAATGTCAAGAGTGATGCCATTCATTGCTGTAATCTTTTGTTGTATGGCATCTAATACTTGTTGATACATCCCATTTTTAATCAAATTTCCTCTTGGAATTAACATTTTTTTTTGAATATTCAGTTTTAACTTGATGATTCAAAAAATAAAGTGTACCTTTTTTAGACAAATCGAACTGATGATTATTCTTACAAATCAGGCTATAGGAATTTAAATAAAAAGAATGATAACAAATTGGACAACGAAATAACGATTCATTTTTTTGTAAAAATTGTTGTGCTTGTTCGATTTTTTTCAATAGCAATGACCTCTTTCTGACAAAATCAAGGTTTATTCTTTTGTGCTAGGTAGAATTATGATACAATGCCCATGAAAGAAAAGCAAGGAGAGAATATATGAAGATGATTAAAGAATTTTGTGCGGAAAATTTTACAAATATCCCAAATGCCATTACAGCTGGTGCTACTAGAATTGAACTATGTGATAATCTAGCTGTAGGTGGTACGACTCCTAGTATTGGTGTTATTAAAGAAACTCTTCAGTATACAGAAGATAGTAGGGTTCCTGTAATGACCATTATCCGTCCACGTGGTGGAAATTTTATCTACAATGATACTGAGTTAAAGATAATGGAGACAGATCTTTTTGAAACAAAAAATTTGGGTGCTTATGGTGTTGTGCTTGGTTGTTTAACTGAAAAAAATTGGCTAGATGAGGAAGCAATGGAACAATTAATCGAAGCTGCTGAGGGCCTTCAAATAACTTTTCATATGGCTTTTGACTTATTAAATCAAGCAGACCAACTTAAGGCAATTGACTGGTTAGCAGATCACGGTGTCTCTCGTATTCTAACACATGGTGGCCAGGCAGACACACTTATTGAAGAGAATATTCCTTGGTTAAAAGAACTTATCAACTATGCAAATAATAAATTGATCATTTTACCTGGTGGTGGCATTACCAAACACAATCTACCTATAATCAGCAAGCAATTATCTGTTAGTGAATTTCATGGGACAAAAATTGTTTGATCTACTATTATTTAATCAATCTAATTCATAATTATCTATTCTGTTAACTAAATTAGTTATAAAACAAAAACTTGTTAAAACTCACATTCCCTAAATTCTTATAAAAATAAGAATTTAGGGAATGTGAGTTTTAAATTTATTTCATTATTAGCCATTTATAATTGTACAGCATCTAAATTAAAGCGAATATTATTTTGTATTTCCTGAAACCGTTTAATATTAGACATATCTTCTTGATTGTTATCATCAAAATTAACTAATGAATGGTCATAAAAGGAAATATAGCTAATCGTCCATAATTTAGGATCTGTTATAATTTGATCGATCAAAGGGTAAAGTAAAACAAAATGCAATTGAATTTCTTCTTTTAATTCCAATAACAGAATAGGATGATCATTGATAAGCTCTTTTTCTAAATAAAGTAATACTCTTTGACAAATTTCACTATCCATTGGATCACCAATATTAGCAGGAATCACTTGATACGTTTTCTGATCAATCCAAAGAAAACATATTTTTTCTGTTAAGTTGAGTTTTTCAAATTCATTTAATAGCCATGAACGAACTAAATAATGAACATCTGAATTTAACAAAATCTCTTTCCCTATCTTGATAAATCTTTCTTTAGGCAGCTGAACCGCCTGTTTTATGATTGTTAACTGTTCAAAATAACTATATGTCTGTAAAATTTTTAGGTTTTGTTCTAACTCGGTGATTTTACTTGTTTCAAATTGTTGATAAAGCAATTCTGTCTGACAAACTTGCTTTTTTAATGCAATAAATGGCTTTATATTTTTTGTTTTTTTTAATAAAAGCTGATCATTAATCAAAATATGTGCTTCAATAAATTGATGATTTTGAATTAATAACTGAATGTAAAATTCCAATGAATCTACAGAGGAAAGATAGTCTTTCTTTAATTCAGAAGCAATGGTTAATGCTGTTTTTGGTTGTTCTGAACCTAAATACATACTAACAATTAAAAAATTCAAAGAAAAATCTTGATGGATGGCATAAGCTTTCAAGAAGTAATCCAGGGCCGCTTCTGTATTCTTTGCATCCATGGCTGCTTGTCCTAATTCAATATATCTTTCATAATTTTTTGGAAAGGAGATTTTGTTATCCAAATATACACGTCCCTTCTAATACTGCTTTTTATTTTAAACTAACTAAAATCGCACTTAATACAACAAGATAAACAGATAGGTACTTTTAATAAAGATTTTTGATAATAATCGCTGTCTCTTGCTTACCTTTTGTATTCAACTTCTTCGCTTTGTCAACCAAACAATAGCCCTCATAAATTTCTTTTGTTAATTCACCTTCTACCTCAAAAGACGTAACTTTTTCTACTTGTATTGCTTCTGTGGTAACTTCTTGAATACTATCCCACCCAGTATCGATAAAAAGTTTTGTTTCATTGGAAATAGTGCTGTCATTTTCTAGCAATTGAACAATATCTTTTAATTGGGAAAATGTCATTGTATTAATATGATTTATCATAAATTTTCCTTCCTTGAATATCTTCTCATTGAATCAATCCTTCATGCTATTCATTAACAAAATCATAATTATTACATATTTTTCTTCTTTGAAAGAATTATCCTTTGGTTGATTGTTCAGGCTAACTATAAATTTTTTTATTTATGATTAGCCTAAACCTTAATTATTCATTATTTATAACTAGACCATTTTTGATTCTTAAGCTATTTTATAAAATAATAAGTAGAGCTAAAAAATCGAATAATTAACTATTAAGAGTAGCAAATGATTCTGTCCATTCTAACTATACCAGTAATTTACTAAAAATTCGAAATTTTTTAATTATTTAAACAAAATATTCAAATCAACCTATTCATTAAACCAATTATAATTTTTCTGTACTACTTAATTCATTCATACATTAAGAAAAATTATTAGTAAATAATCAGTATAAAGAAGTATTCTAACATTCTTTAAAAAAGTCTACAAGTAAAAAATTTATTTTAGCTGTTTTTTACAATTATTTATTCAATCAAAATGATTATAGAAAAAGCGTCATGGATTATTTTAACAAGACAATAAACGATGTTCTTCAATTTAGTTTAGTGAGTATTAGTTGAATAAAACTTGCCTATTTACTACAATGAAGGAAATTAGTATATCGGAAGGTAGGTCATTTTATTGAGTGAATTACTTAAGTTAACTAATATTTCTTACCAGGTCAATCAACAAGAGATTCTGCAAAATATTTCTTTCACATTGAATAATAATGATTATTTAACATTAACTGGTCCATCTGGTAGTGGAAAAAGTACGCTTCTTCAGTTGATTGCTAATCTTTTAACTCCTACTTCAGGAAAGATAGCATTTCACAAGAGCAATATCGCAACAATGGACCCTATTTCTTATCGCAAAAAAGTTTCTTATTGTGCACAACAACCTACACTTTTTGGAAATACAGTTTTAGATAATTTTTCTTTTCCTTATCAAATTCGAAAGAAATCTTTTGACATGGAGAAAGCAAAGGTGTCATTGAGGAGAATTTCATTACCAGAAAATTATTTATCTAAAAAAATAACAGAACTTTCTGGTGGTGAACGTCAACGAATTGCTTTGATTAGAAATCTCCTATTTCTTCCAGAAATTCTTTTGTTAGATGAGGTGACTGCCGAATTAGATGATGAAAGCAAACAAGTTATCCATCAACTCATTGATGAATTAAACAAAGAAGAAAAGTTTGCGATTATTTATGTTACTCATGATTCACAGGAAATAAACAGTGCTAAAAATTTAAAAAAAATCGTTGCTGGTAAATTGGAGGAATAAAAATGAATTTATCTGTCAATAATATTTCACTTCTTTTTATAACCATTTTAGTTTTTATTGCTATTGGCATTAGTTATAAAGAAAAACTAGGTTTGGAAAAAGAGATTATAGTTAGTATCTGTCGTGCGGTTATTCAATTAATTATTGTTGGCTATCTATTAAAATATATTTTTCGTGTTAATAATATATTTTTAACTATGATCATGATATTCATTATTCTTATTAATGCAGCCTATAATGCGAATAAGCGAAGCAACGGATTAGAAGATGGTTTTTGGATTTCTTTTTTCTCAATTTTTATTAGTACATTTATTACCGTTGGTGTCTTAGTTATGACTCAAACCATTAAATTTGTTCCCTCGCAGATTATTCCAATTACAGGCATGGTCGCTAGCAATTCAATGGTCGCGATTGGCTTATGTTATAGAAATATGCACAGTCAATTTCATGATCAAAGAGAACAAGTATTAGAAAAATTGGCACTTGGTGCAACTATCAAAGAGGCGTCTAATTCAATCATTAAAGCTAGTATTAAAACAGGGATGTCGCCAACAATCGATTCTGCAAAAACTGTTGGAATTGTCAGTCTGCCTGGCATGATGTCTGGTCTTATTTTTGCTGGCATTGATCCAGTTTATGCAATCAAATATCAAATTATGGTTACTTTTATGTTATTATCTGCTACGAGCCTCGGTTCTTTTATTGCAAGTTACTATGCCTACAAAAAATACTATAATTCAAGGAAACAATTATTGTCTTAAATCTTTGATGGTTTATTTGATAAATGAAACTATTAATAAAGGTATTGTCTCTCATTCATATGTTTAAGCAAAATGATGAAAGCATTAAAAAAGCAATAAATTTAGCATTAAATTTATTGCTTTTTCAATGTATTCTGATTCAATTTCAAGCATAAAAATAAATAATTGGAAAACTAGCAGAATAAGTTTAACCTATCCAACTATTTAACTTTATATAGCTAGTTTTAAAATTTAATGAGTCTATTAAAGTTAGCGATTTAATCCATAAATAAAACTAAATTTATTTCTTAAAGCAAATAATTATCTGGGAAAAATCTTTTATTCGACTGTAACACTTTTGGCTAGATTTCTTGGTTTATCTACATCGTATCCTTTTTGTAAAGCCGCATAATAAGCAATAAGTTGTGTCGGAACAATGCTTACTAAAGTAGTCAGATATTTATGGACATCAGGGATAATAATTTGATCTTTTGAGTTTGCAAATGAAGATAAAGAAATAATTAGATTATTCGCTCCTCTACTCTCTACTTCTTTTAGGTTGCTTCGTGTCTGTGCTTGCGTTTCTTCTTCTGTAATAATGCCAATGACAGGTGTACTTTCTTCAATTAATGCAATGGTACCATGTTTCAGCTCACCAGCAGCAAACCCTTCAGCTTGAATATATGATACTTCTTTTAATTTCAATGCAGCTTCTAAAGCAGTATAGTAATCAACACCACGACCAATATAAAAAGCATTAGTCGTATCGGCTAAATATTCATTCACCAACTCCTTGACTGAATGATCATTAATCAATGTTTCCATAACTGATGCTACTTTGCCTAATTCATAAACAATATCAAAGTTTTTAGCCATTGAATTGTTTTTTGCTTCACCTACAGCTTTTGCCAAAATAGCCAATAATGCTACTTGCGCTGTGTATGCTTTGGTAGAGGCTACCGCAATTTCAGGACCTGCATAAAGCAATAGCGTACTATCCGATTCTCTTGATAAAGTAGATCCATTAACATTCGTCAGTGTTAGTGATGGATATCCTAAATTCCTAATTTGTACTAAAACTTGTCGACTATCTGCAGTCTCTCCACTCTGACTTAAAAAAATGAAAAATGGTTGTGTCGATAATAAAGGCATATGGTAACCAAATTCACTGGCTAAATGAACTTCTACCGGAATATTCATCATTTTTTCTAATAAAGAACGTGTTGTCAATCCAGCATTATAACTAGTGCCACAGGCAATGATATAAATGCGATCACTTTGCTTAATTTTATTCACCAAGGAATCATTAATCGTTAATTCTTTATTTTCATTTGTGTAATTTTGAATAATTTTACGGATAACACCAGGCTGTTCATCAATTTCTTTCAACATATAATATGGATAAGTTCCTTTTCCAAGATCATTTAAATCGAATGGAATTTTATAAGTCTCTCTATGAACCAGATGTCCATTTGCATCCTCAATGACTACTTTTTCTGCAGTCACTGTCACCATTTCATGATCAGCTATTTCCATAAAACAATCTGTTTCTTCTAACATTGCCATTGCATCACTACAAATAACGTTAAAATGATCTCCAATTCCAATAAGTAGTGGACTTTTATTTTTCGCAACATAAATGGTTTCAACATCATCCTTATCAACCAATGCAAAGGCGTATGATCCCTTTATTAATGCTATGGTCTGTTTAAATGCTTCCTTAGTCGTTTTTCCAATTTCGGTAAAATATTCAATCAAATTTACAATAATTTCTGTATCTGTATCCCCAACAAGGTCTTTTCCCTGCAAAAAATTTTGCTTTAATTCTTCAAAATTTTCAATCACTCCATTATGAACTAAAATGAACTGTTCATTGTTTGATCGATGTGGGTGAGCATTTTCCTGATTTGGTTTTCCATGTGTTGCCCATCTGGTATGTCCGATACCAATCGTGCCTTGTATATTTGACGTTAATTTTTCTTGTAAATTAGCAATTCTTCCTTGGGTTTTCACTAAGTAATTCCCATGATTTTTTCCATTCACATAAATCCCTGCAGAATCATAACCCCGATATTCTAATTTTTCTAATCCCCTAAGTAAAATCGCCGTTGTATTATTTTTCCCTATACTACCTACTATTCCACACATATAAAAACCTCATTTCATTTTTAGATAGACTAATTTTTTACAGATTATTCATTTGAATGAATTTATGACCTATTTTCTACTAATACGATGTTTAAATATTTTTAATTGATGATTAAACTTAATTACAGCACTTAAATTTAGGATCATTTTTAAAATTGGTATATATTTATTTTGAAAATCAAAATATATAAATCGTTAGCAATTATAACCTATAATCAATTTAATTGTCAATTTTTTTACATATACAAAAAATTGGTCTATATTATTTCACCTTAATAAATTTTTCTTATTTATTTCGCTAAATTGTTTGCATTAAAAAAACATGAGAACTAATAATGTTCTCATGTTTTCAATTTATAAAATAATATTGAGAAAATTTTTTCATTAAAATTGCATAATGATAGTCATTAAACTTCTTTCAAACCATGAAGATAGTTATCTTATACAATTACTCTCTCCTATTTATATATTGGTAATAATTTTAAAAGGTCATTCTAAAAAAAATTAATACTATCGAAACGGATTGTAAAAACGTCCATTATTACTATGAAAAAGATAGAAATTAACTAACAAAAAAATAATGGCTGATAAAATAACTAACCCATCCATCAGGCGAATTGGTTGTCTAATATACCATGTACGCCGCTTATTTTCACCAAATCTTCTTAATTCCATGGCAGTGCTAATAGTTTCAATGCGATCCAAACTTGAAAGAATTAACGGAAAAACAATTTGGAGGCTTCCTTTTAGTTTTCTAATAAGTTGTCCTTTTTTAGATAATTCTAATCCACGTGCTTGTTGAGCCAACGAAATGTTGAAAAAATCTTCCTGAATATCTGGGATATAACGAATAGCTAAGGCCACTGCATAACTTATTTTATAATGAACACCTAAACGATTTAAACTAGATGCAAATTCACTAGGATTGGTTGTTAACAAAAAAATCAATGCTAAAGGAATGGTGCAAAAATATTTTAATATTAAGTTAAATTCATAAAACAATTCTTCATAAGTCAATGTAAAACGATTAATACCTTTCCATATTAATGTTCGTGAGCCATAAAGGGTTACTCCATATTCTGGGGCAAACAAATAGATGGCAAAAATATTTAACAAGGAAAAAACGGCAATAAATTTTATCACAAAAGATACTTGCTGCCATTTTATATCTGCTAGTTTAAATAAAACGAACGAAAAAACTGCCATAAAAGCTAACAAGCGTGTGTCATAAGTTGTCATACATGCAATAGATACAAGCAGCAGAAAAAGCAATTTTGCTGTACTATTCAATTGATGAATTACTGTATTTGCTGGAATATATCCTAGCATCTGATTATCCACTAACATCTTACCTTTCGATCATATCTTACAAAATTTTCAATAAATCGCAGAGGATTCGTTACTTTTAGCTGATTGGCTAACGTGAAAAGACTCGTTTCCTTTAACGAAGCGGCTTCAATTAATTCCTGATTAGTTAAAATTTTAACTGGCATAGTATCAGCTAATACCTTTCCTTCATCAATAATAATTGCTCGTTGGGTATATTCAAGCATTAGGTGCATATCATGCGTGATCATTAAAATTGTAATTCCCATTCTATGTAGTCGTTCTAAACAATGCATAATTTCTGTATAATGATTAAAATCTTGTCCGGCAGTTGGTTCATCTAAAATAATCATCTCTGGTTCTAAAACCAAAATTGAAGCAATAGTGACACGTTTTTTTTGTCCAAAACTTAAAGAAGAGACCGGCCAATTACGATAAGGATATAAATCACAAATTCTTAATACCTGTTCAATACGTTTTTCTCGCTCTTCTTTCTCTATATTACGCAACACTAACCCTAGACCAATTTCTTCCTTAACTGATTTTTTAGAGAGCATTTGATTTGGATTTTGCATCACATAACCAATTTTATCTGCACGTTCCTTAATAGAAAGATGATTTATTGATTGATTTTTCCAATAAATTTTACCTTGTTGAGGTTTGATAAATCCACAAATTGTTTTACAAAACGTTGTTTTTCCAGCCCCATTTTTTCCAATAATACTAATCATTTCACCTTGATTAATCGTCAATGAAAGATTATCTAATGCCAATTTACTTTTTTTATTGTATTGATAATTTAATTGTTTAGCAACAAGTAAGGGCTGATTTTTGATTGTATTCGTTGGTTGTATTGGTTCAGCCAAATATCCAGTTAATTTTTGATGTAAATCTGGTGCTGTTAATTTTTTAATTGTTGAAATATTTTCTATTTTAGACATATTTATTCCACTATAGCGTAAGGCAGTTACGTATAACGGTTCACGAATACCTTGTTTTAATAAACAATCTGTTTTAAGCAATTCGTCTGGTGTTTGGTCTGCTACAATTTTCCCCGCATTCATGACAATAATGCGATCAACTGGTTGACATAAAACATCTTCTAATCGATGTTCAATAATCAAAATAGTTGCTGAACCTTTTTGATGAATTTTTTCAATTAATTGCATAGTCTCTTGTCCAGCTTTTGGATCAAGATTAGCCAATGGTTCATCAAAAAGCAAAATAGGAGAATGATTAATCAGGACACCAGCCATTGAAACTCTTTGTTTTTGACCACCGGATAGGTTTTGTGGTTTCTGGAATAAATAGTGATCTAGGTTAACAACTTTTGCCCATTTTTCAACATCCTCTTTCATTTTTTCCTGAGGAATCATATCATTTTCTAAAGCAAAAGCAATATCCTCAGCAACCGTTAATCCAATAAATTGGCTGTCTGTATCTTGTAGGACAGTTCCAACATCAAATGATAAATCAAATAGACTTGTCTTTTTTAAATCTTTATTATTAATGGTGACTGTACCTGTTATGTCACCTTCATAATTATGAGGGATTAAACCATTAATACATTGAGCTAGTGTTGATTTACCACTTCCACTTGGTCCAACAATTACTACCTTCTCGCCTTCATAAATGGTTAAATTAATAGCAGTGAGTGTGGGTTCAGCTTGGCTATAATATTGGAAAGAAAAATTATCAAAAGTAATTAATGCCTTTTTCATTGTACTTCCCCTTTTTAAGTCAAACAGAATTAAAAAATTGCATTTTGTTTTTATTCCATTAGATTTTTTCTGTCATTTTTAATCATTCATCCATTATTCCTTACCATTCCTTTTTTAAACTAACCTTCTTTACACGTGTAGCTGCATAGGTTGATAATAACAATGTACCAAAAATTGCCATCGAAAGAACATTTAAAATGACAGCAATTATGCCTTGGGTGAATACCTTATTTGCTGGTTCACTATAAATCAACACATCTAAAGTTGGTGCTAGGCCATCCCAAATAATTAGATTACCAATAATTTGGCAAATACTAAAATAGATAAGTTCTTTCTTTGGAAATAATCCATGTTGAATAGATAATTTTTTCCCTATAAAACCATAAATCATTCCTATCATACCTGAACAGAAAATCCAACTCCACCAAGCACTTCCATAGGTGGTCAAATCTTTTAATGTATGACCAATTAAACCAATTAATCCACCAGCAATGGGGCCAAATACAATACTCATAAGTGCTAAAAACGGATAGCAAGTTTCTAAATTCGTATTTGGAAAACCAGTAGGAATAACAACAAACCGTCCTAAAATAACAAATACTGCAGACCCAATACCAATAGCTACAATTGTTTTTACAGATAAACTTTTTTTCATACAGCCCAACTCTCTATTTTAAAATCGCTGGTTCATTTAATTTTTTCTCTATTGGTTGAACTTAGTACCCTTATTAAATATAAAAATTATAATTTAATAAGGATACGCTTTTTGATCAATCTATGAATTACATTTTATTCCTTCCATTTCTTTGATCACTTTGACAATCTTATCAACATAATAATCAACCTCTTCTTGGGTAGGTGCTTCTGCCATAACCCTTACCAAAGGTTCTGTTCCCGATGAACGAACGAGGATACGACCATTTCCTTGCATTTCGACTTCTGCTCCTTCAATTACTGCTTTTATTGTTGTATTTTCCATGATGCTTTTCTTATCTTTCACCCGTACATTTACCAATTTTTGTGGATAAATTTCTACTTCTGCCGCTAATTCTGAGAGTTTTTTGTTTGTTTGTTGCATAATGTTTAACAACTGAATACCTGATAGCATGCCATCTCCAGTCGTATTATAATCTAAAAAGATAATATGACCAGATTGTTCACCACCAAAGTTATAGCCATTATTTCGCATTTCTTCAACCACATAACGATCACCAACCTGTGTAATAACGTCTTTTAATCCAGCATTTTCAATAGCTTTATGAAATCCTAGATTACTCATTACAGTCGTTACGATTGTATCTTTTTTCAAGCGTTTCTTCTCTGCCAAATATTTTGCACAGATGTACATAATTTTATCACCATCAATAATATTTCCTAGCTCATCAATAGCAATTACCCGATCGCCATCGCCATCAAATGCCAACCCCACATCAGCATTTTTTTCTATGACAAATTCTGCTAATTTTTCTGGATGTGTTGAACCTACACCATCATTGATATTTAAGCCATTAGGGCTTGTTCCCATGGTATAAAAATCTGTTTCTAAATCTGCAAATAGACGATTAACTGAAGTTGAAGTGGCGCCATTTGCTGCATCTATACATACAACTAAACCAGAAAGATCTTGCGGGATCGTTTGAACTAAAAATTGTGAGTATTTTAGTAATCCTTCTGGAAATTCATCTAATGTACCTAATCCTTCAGAAGATGGACGTGGCAAGTCATCTGTTGGAAGATCCAACAATACTTCAATTTCTTTTTCTTGATCATCTGCTAATTTAAATCCATCTCCGCCAAAAAATTTAATTCCATTATCTTCTGCTGGGTTATGTGAAGCGGAAATCATAACACCCGCCGATGCTTTTTGCAATCTTGTCAAATAAGCGACACCTGGTGTTGAGATGACACCTAGTTTGAATACTTCAATACCTACAGATAATAACCCCGCAACCAGCGCTTGTTCAAGCAATTCACCTGAAATACGTGTATCCCGACCAACGAGAACCCTCAGTTTTTTTGAAGCTTCTTCATGCTGACTTAATACATAGCCACCACAACGACCTAATTTAAATGCTAATTCAGGTGTTAATTCTTTATTTGCAATTCCTCTAACACCATCAGTTCCAAAATATTTACCCATTTGTATTCTCCTTAATTACATTTGATTGCCGATCATTAGTTCCTATTTTCTCCTATTTCACTTAAATAGCTAAAAGTATGACTATTTTCTCTTCTGAAAATGAATCAGACTATTCATCTTCTTTTTAGATATGAACCTTATAATTTTCATCAGTAAAAAGTTTAGTTTGGATGAAGTTTTACTCCATCATTCTTATTATTACAACTAATGATAATTATAATATTGTTATTATTTCTATCGTTACTATCTTGAAGGATGATTAATCATTCTTTTTAAACACCGGAAGAATTGTTACCTCAACTCTTTTTGGATCGACTGTATAATTGTTATCTACTGGTATTTCTATTGATTTCTTTGTCGTTTTTTTTTATGTCAGAAATATTAATTGGTAATTCAAGTTGATTAATTGAATCAATAACAGAGCCTGGACCTGAAATGGCTACATTCAATTTAGACAAATTAAAATTATAATATGAAACATTCTTTGCTGCTGTTCCATTTGCTGTTGCAATTAATGGAACTTCTTTGGTTTTTGGCAATAGTTTGATTGTTGCTTCAACCTTTGGAGGTGGCGCCTCAATTGGAAGCACCTGTCCTTTTGAATCTAAAGCTTGAACATTTACTACTTGTTTTATTCGATCGGTCGATTGATTTGTACTAGCAATTGGTGCAATGACTCGATTAATTGTTTTAGCTGTTTCTGTTCCAGTCGTAATTTTAACACTTTCAGGATTCAAAGAAATATCATCGATGGTATATCCTTCCTTTTTAACAAGATCAGGAAGTTTTGTTTCAACTTTATACTCTCTAGTTATCTTTTTTTCAAGCGTTACTGTTAACATTTTTGGTTGAATTTCTGCAGTCACTGCTGAGCTTAATCCTTGTGCTTGCAATTGAACTTCTGAAGTTCCTAGACGTGTATTTGTTAAATCTGCAATAATTTTAAAACTTCTAGTATCTTCATTTGCTTCAGAATTTAACTGAATACGATTAGCACTCTTTAACCGTACACTGACTAATTTCTCATAACCAGAAACAAAGTATTTGTCTTGATTATAAACAATCTGTACAGGAATATTATTCAGTGTCTCATCATAAATTTTATCTTGAGTAGAAACTGTTCTCTCAATACTTCCCTGAGAATTGGCATTAAAAAACAAAAGTAAAGCGAACATTAATGAAATAAACCCATAGAATAGATTACTTTGGGTCGACTTTCTCATCTTTTTCTCGCCCCCCTCACAAGTCCATCAATAAATTGTTTCATAGGTCCTTTTTTCTCATGACTACTAACAACCAATTCCTCTTTTAAAATTTTTAAATATTCTTCCCGTGTTAATCGAGGAATGAATTCATTATTTAACGTTAAACTAATATCTCCTGTTTCCTCAGAAACAACAATAGTCAAAGCGTCGCTTACTTCACTGATGCCAATTGCTGCTCGATGCCTCGTCCCAAATTCTTTTGGGATTAAGTTACTTTCAGAAAGTGGAAGATAGGCACAAGAAGCAGCAATTTTGCCTTTTTTTACAATAACGGCTCCATCATGAAGCGGCGTATTCGGAATAAAAATATTAATTAATAATTCTCCAGTAATATCGGCATCTAATTTAATTCCTGTTTCTATATACTCATCCAAACCCGTATATCTTTCAATAGTAATCAATGCACCGATTTTCCGTCTAGACATATATTGAATTGCCTTATCAAACGCTTGAATCATCATTTCATCTTCCTGCTCTTCTGTTTTAGAACCTCTAAAAATAGAGCTACGACCTAGATGTTCCAGTCCTCTACGGACCTCTGGTTGAAAAATAACAACAGCAGCAATTACGCCATAAATAATTACCTGGTTCATCAGCCAAGATAGGGTATGAAGTCCCACTAATTCACTTACTATACGAATAACAATAAAAATTGCTACCCCTCTTAGTAATTGCACAGCTTTTGTGCCTCTGATTAGCATCATTAATTTATAAACAAGATACCAAACGACTAAAATATCTATAACATTGATAACAAAATCTCTTGATAGAAAGTCTGCTAAAATAATCTGTCGCCAATAATTTAGATCCAAAATTTGATTAAATTGAAAAGACATTATACCCCTCACTTTGCTTTCAAGATTTCTTAAACAGTATACCATAATTTTTTTTTTAGCATAAAACCATATTGAAAAAGAATCAGGAATAAATTAAAGGTATCCTTTGTCTTTTCATTAAATTTTTATAAGCATGATGAAAATTTATAAATTAATTGCTCTATATATTCATTGTATAATTAATTTAATATCGATCACTTTTTTAAATCAAAGAATGTATTTTTTGATTTAAGAGAAGTGATTCTAAACAATAACGTTAGTTATCTTTTATTTTATTTATTTTTTCACGAATTTTTTCTTCTTGGCCAGTCAATTTTGCATAATTATAAAAACGTCGTTTTGCATCTGAAATGGTTTTTTCATATAAAGACTCTGCATCTTCTGGTTGAATGCTTTTCAAAGAAGAGAAACGAATTTGTGTCTGTAAAAATTCTTTCATTAAATCAAAATTTGGTTTTTTGAAGTCTAATATTATTGGCTCTTTATTTTTTCTATCAATTGTGGATTGTAACGATATAATGACCAATAGCCAGATGCTACTGCTTCTTTGGCTTCATTGATAGATTGCCGCATGCCTCCGGCTAAACCATGAGTAATACATGGTGTGTATGCAATAATTAAGGAGGGGCCTGGGAATTTTTCAGCTTCATCAAAGGCTTTTATAGTTTGCATTTGATTGGCTCCAGAAGCAATTTGTGCAACATAGACATTTTCGTATGTCATTGCCATCCTACCCAAATCTTTTTTAGTCGCATATTTTCCATTAGATGAAAATTTAGCAATTGCTGAAGCCGGAGTAGCTTTTGAAGTTTGTCCTCCTGTATTGGAGTATACTTCATTGTCCAATACAAGAATATTGATATCTGAGCCACTAGCCAAAACATGATCAATACCACCATAGCCAATATCATAAGCCCAGCCGTCACCACCAATCATCCATTGACTAATTTTAACAAATAAATCTTTTTCTTTATAAATAGCTATTAGTTTTGGATTCTCTTGCATTTCTCTTTCGATCTGAGCTGTTAGTTTCGCTGCTCGCTGTTTGGTTCCTTCTCTTTCATCCTTATGCTCAATCCAATCTGCCATCAACATTTTAAGTTCAATGGATACATCTTCCATGATTGCTTGCATTTTTGTCACTAGATGTTCTCTTTGGGTTTGATTTGCTAGAAACATACCATAACCAAATTCTGCATTATCTTCCAACAATGAATTTGACCAAGCTGGCCCTTTTCCTTCTTTATTGGTCGTATAAGGAGAAACAGGTGCCGAACCTCCCCAAATAGAAGAACAACCAGTTGCATTGGCAATCATCATACGATCACCAAACATCTGTGTCAATAATTTGACATAAGGTGTCTCACCACAACCAGAGCAGGCACCTGAAAATTCTAAAAGTGGTTGTTTGAATTGCGTACTTAATACACTAGGTACCTTTTCTGGCAATTCTTTTTGTTTTAGTGTCATAGCAAAAGCCCAATGAATCATTTGTTCTTTTTGTTCCTCAATTGGTTCCATTTTTAAGGCTTTGTCTTTTACCGGACAAGCTTCAACACATAAGCCACAACCTGTGCAATCTTCAATTGAAACTTGTATACGGTACATTAAACCATCTTGTCCACGCATATTTTTAACAATAAATCCATCAGGTGCATTTTCCATTTCTTCCTGATCAGCTAGGATAGGACGAATTGCTGCATGAGGACAAACAAACGAACAGGCATTGCACATTGTACAGAATTCACTATTCCATATGGGTACTTCGGTAGCAACATGTCTTTTTTCAATTGCCGATGTTCCAAGGGGCATATGGCCATCTGTCATTTGATTCTTAATTAATGTACCAACAGGAAGTTGATTTCCTTCTAATCGATTCACCGGTTCAACAATTTCATGAATATAGCCTTTATTTACTGATTTTATGTGTTTAGATTCATGCTTAATAGATTTCCATTCATTTGTTATTTCTACCTTATGGAGTAATTCAATTGTTTGTTCAATGGCCAAAATGTTCTTTCTAACAATTTCCATTGATTTTTTTGCATAACTTTTTTTTACTTCTTCTCTTAGAAGTGGTATTAATTCATCAAAGGGCATAATGGTCGTTAGTTTAAAAAAGGCTGTCTCCATTATTGTGTTAATTCTATTTCCTAATCCTACCTTATTTGCTAAACTCAACGCATCAATAGTATAAAATTGAATATTATTTTCAACTAAATAATTTTTCAATTCTATAGGCAGATGTTTTTCTAATTGACTGTCTTTCCAAGTAGTATTTAATAAAAAAATACCGTCTTTTTTTAATCCCTTTAATAAGTCATATGTACGTAAATAGGCAGCCGTATGGCAAGCAATAAAATCAGCGGATTCAATCAAATAAGCAGATTGAATAGGTGTATCACCAAAGCGTAGATGCGAGACTGTCAATCCACCTGATTTTTTAGAATCATAATAAAAAAAACCCTGTGCATACTTATCAGTATGGTTTCCAATTATTTTAATGGCTGATTTATTTGCACTAACTGTTCCATCTGAACCAAATCCCCAAAATTTTGCTTGATATGTATTACTTTCTGTCAAATCAAGCGTTTGTCCACTTTCAAGAGATAGGTTTGTAACATCGTCATTAATACCAATTGTAAAACGTGCTTTTCTTTTGACTTTTTCTTTACGTAATTCATTGTAGATAGCAATCAGATGATTTGGCAATGTTTCTTTTGAACCCAAACCATACCGTCCACCAATAATAATAGGATGTAAGTCAGAATCGTAAATCGCACTTTGTACATCTAATAAAAGAGGTTCACCACCAGAGCCGGGTTCTTTTGTTCGATCTAAAACTGCGACTGCTTTAACAGTTGAAGGTAGCTTCTCAAGAAAATTCTCGACTGGAAACGGACGATATAAATGAATCGTTAAACAGCCAACCTTCTGGCCTTTGTTATTCAAATAATCAACCGTTTGTCGCATAGTTTGTGCCACAGATCCCATTGCAACAATAATCTCCTCAGCATCAGTTGCTCCATAATAATCTACCAAATCATAGGTCGTTCCTCGAAGTTGGTTTATTTTATCCATATATTTTTTCACAATAACTGGCAATTTATCATAATATTGATTAATTGTTTCTCTTTGTTGAAAGTGAATATCTGGATTTTGATTTGTGCCACTAACAGTAGGATGATTTGGATTCATCCCTTTATTTTTAAATTCATCTAACTTTTTTTGATTCATTAAATTCGCCAATTCATCATATTCCAATATTTCAATTTTTTGAATTTCATGGCTTGTTCTAAATCCATCAAAAAAATTAATAAATGGTACACTAGCTTCAATTGAAGCTAAATGGGCGACTGCTGCCAAATCCATGACTTCTTGTACACTGCTCTCTACTAACATAGCAAAACCTGTTTGACGAGCCGACATAACATCACTGTGATCACCAAAGATACTTAGAGCATTTGTAGTGACTGCACGACTAGCCACATGGAAAACTGTCGGTAAAAGTTCTCCAGCAATCTTATACATATTCGGCAACATTAATAACAAACCTTGTGAAGCAGTGTAGGTTGTTGTTAAAGCACCTGTTTTTAAAGAACCATGAACAAACCCTGCAGCACCTGCTTCTGATTGCATCTCAATAATTTTGACTGGTTGATTAAAAATATTTTTT
Organism: Melissococcus plutonius ATCC 35311; assembly: GCF_000270185.1. NCBI lineage: Bacteria > Bacillati > Bacillota > Bacilli > Lactobacillales > Enterococcaceae > Melissococcus > Melissococcus plutonius. The sequence goes on along the minus strand of NC_015516.1, from coordinate 869,294 downwards.
TTACCTTCTGCCGACCACTGATCTACCAATTCAGCCATAGTTGAACTGGGTGTTATGGGATATATTGCTGCTAGTTCAGTAAACGCATATGAAATATATGCTGCAGCCGTATTACCATCCATTGTTTTCATTTTTCGCATTGCATTAGTCATCCCTTAATTTTATCTATAAATATATATTCATTAGGTACTCTTTTTTTTTCATTATAAAGGAAGCAAAATAATTTTTAAATATAATTATAATTTATATTAATGAAATGTAAAACATTAAAAATAAGATTCGTCCTTTATAAAAGTATTGAATCTTATTTGTTTATTCTATTTCATTATTTAATAATTTCTATACAGGATAAACAATTATTTATTAATCTGCCTATTAATAAATAAAAATAGAATTATCATTAATAGTAATTTTTAGTAACAAACAAATGAATTGATCGTTTAATTTATTAATTTTTATCCAATTCATCAACCGTTGAAATAATTTTTGGTAAAGAAATATTTCTGTTCAAAATATACAATCAAGATTTGACCAATGAATATTTATCAGAATAAAATCAATAAAGTTCTAAATATTGTTCTCTTTCCCATTCAGATATAGTTTGACGAAAAGCAGCCCATTCCATTTTTTTTGCCTCAACAAAATTTGAAAAGATATGATTTCCTAATGCTTCTTTTATTACTTGGTCTTTGCGTAATTCTTTAATTGCATTATGTAGAGTAGAAGGTAGATCATAGATATGAGCTTCTGCCCGCTCCTCTTCATTCATTGCATAAATATTTCGATCAACAGATAAAGGTGGCATTATTTCATTTTTAATACCATCCAAGCCTGCTTCAAGTAATGCCGCCATTGCAAGATAAGGATTAGCAGATGGATCAACAGATCGCAATTCTAACCGTGTTGAGTCCTCACGTGATTCTGGGACACGGACTAATGGCGAACGGTTTTTACCACTCCAAGCCACATATACAGGAGCTTCATATCCGGGCACCAAGCGCTTATAAGAGTTAACTGTTGGATTACAAACTGCCGTATAGGCACGTGCATGCTTTAAAAGTCCACCTAAAAAGTAATAAGCAGTTTTACTTAAACGCATTTCGCCTGTTTCATCAAAAAATGCATTCCCATTTTCATTAAATAAAGACATGTTGCAATGCATACCAGAACCGTTAATCCCAAATAAGGGTTTTGGCATAAACGTTGCATGTAAGCCATGTTTACGTGCAATTGTTTTAACAACCAATTTGAAAGTTTGAATATTATCACAGGCCTTAACAACATTAGCATATTTAAAATCAATCTCATGCTGGCCAGGTGCTACTTCATGATGAGAAGCTTCTACTTCAAAGCCCAAACTCTCCAACTCTAAAACAATATCCCTTCGGCAATTCTCACCTAAATCTGTTGGAGCAAAATCAAAATAACCACCTTTATCATTTAAATCCGTTGTAATTTCTCCTTCTTCATCTAGCTTAAGAAGAAAAAATTCTGGCTCAGGTCCAAGGTTAAATGAGGTAAACCCTAATTGTTGCATATTTTTTACTACGCGCTTTAAGTTTCCACGTGGATCGCCTAAGAAAGGTTGCCCGTCTGGATTATAGATATCACAAATCAGTCGAGCAATTTTTCCATGTTGACTTTCCCAAGGAAAAATAAGCCATGTCGATAAATCAGGATATAAATACATATCACTTTCTTCAATACGAACGAAGCCTTCAATTGATGAACCATCAAACATCATTTTATTATTCAAAACTTTATCAAGCTGGCTAACAGGTACTTCAACATTTTTAATTGTACCCAAGATATCGGTAAACATTAGTCTTAAAAAACGTACATTTTCTGCTTTTATGCTTTGTTTAATGTCAATTATTGTCTTTTCAGTTGTTATCATCACTTTACCTCATTTTCTTATTTTATGCTCTACCTCATACTAATTATAATTTAGGTATATTTGATTGAAATGGATTTTGTTGAGTAAGACCACTTTGGGAAATAATTTCATCATAAAAAATTTTCCTAACATCCTCATCCGTTAAAGGTCTTTCGATCTCTTGTTTTTTCATTCTTTCATCTAATTTCATTTCATAAATATGTTTAATCCCTGCCATATTTAATCCTTCAGACAAATAATCTTTTATCTCTAGTAAGGTATCAATATCGTTTAATGAATAAATCCGACGATTTCCTTCACTTCTTTCTGGATGAATTAAGTCTTGTTCTTCATAGTAACGTATTTGCCTAGCAGATAGGTCTGTCAGTTTCATGACTGTACCAATTGGAAACACAGACATAGACCTTCTAAGTTCCTTCTCCCTAATAGCCACCATCTCCCTTCCTATATATTAAGAATAGCAAGTCTGCCATTTAAAGTCAACATACATGTTATATTTCATCACATAACTTTCAATGAATGATTAGCCTATACCAAATAACAGTATATATTTATAAATTAACTTATTTGCTTTTAAATGTAATAAGTTCAATAAGCTATCATCTGAGTAAAAAGAGCTACCCTAAAATAATTAAATTATTTTAGGGTAGCTCTTTTTATCTGATCCAATTTATTTTTAATCTATAGAGGTAAAAAATTGTATAAAAAATAAATTCCTAGTTATCTATCCATTTAAATTAAAAGTTTTCTTAGCAAAACCATTTAGATAATAACAATTTTCGATTTCATTGTATTCTTCAGAAACTACAAGTGTTTGTTGTTTTAACTTGTTTAATAATTTTCCTTGTTCAGCTGGTATCCTATAGCAATAGGGCGATAGTTCTTTTTTTATTTGTCCAACAATTGCCTCAGTAAGTATTGCCTTACTATTTACTTGAATAGCTGAAAGTTGTACATTTGGAAAATGTATAGGTTGAAATGTTTGTTGATTGACCTGATCCATTTTATTATAGATAGTCAAAATAGGTAGTTTATCTAAATGTAATTCATGTAACAAGTGATTGACGGTTTTTTCTTGTTCTAATCGATTTTCACTACTAGCATTTACTACATGTAATAGCAAATCCATCTCATTACTTTCCTCTAATGTCGATTGAAAAGCTTCAATTAATTGTGTAGGAAGTTCTTGAATAAAACCTACTGTGTCAGTTAATGTAACAACCATTCCTTGAGGTAATTGCCATTTTTTAGTTAGAGGATCCAATGTAGCAAAAAGCTGATTCTCTGCATACGTGTTAGCATTGGTGAGTAAATTCAAGATTGTTGATTTTCCGGCATTTGTGTATCCAATCAATCCAATTTGAAAGAGTTCGGTTTGTTGTCGATTTTTTCGATTTCTTTCTCTATGTGCTGTTATTTTTTTTATGTCTTGTTTTACTTTTGTAATCTTATCACGTACATGGCGACGGTCGGTTTCTAATTTGGTTTCTCCAGGACCACGGGTTCCAATTCCACCTCCCAGTCTAGATAACTGCTTTCCTTGTCCGCCAAGTCTTGGTAATAAATAATTTAATTGTGCTAATTCTACCTGTAATTTTCCTTCTTTAGAACGGGCACGTAAAGCAAAAATATCCATAATCAGTTGTACTCGATCAATAATAGGAACTGCAATCAATAAAGAAATTGTGTGAATTTGCCCTGGTGTTAATTCATGATTAAAAATAACTAGATCAGCTTGTTCATTATCGACCAATTCTTGAAGCTCTTCCATTTTACCTTTTCCTACAATTGTTTTACGATCAATTCTAAGTAATTTTTGTGTTAATACAGAAATAACTTCACCGCCAGCTGTTTCTACTAAATTTCCTAATTCTTCCATTGATTCATCAAATATCTGATAATTCTCAGCTGTCTCAACACCTATTAAAATTACTCTTTCTTTTGTAATCATATTTTTTCTCCTATCTTAGTAACCATGCAATTCATAGTTACCTATTCAACCATTGTTCAATTTCTATCTTTAAATTTATTAAATCGTATGGTTTTTTGATAAGATCCCACCACTGTACCTGCATACGATTTTTAAACCAAGTAAGTTGTCTTTTAGCATATTGTCTAGAATGCTGTTTTACTTTTTCTACGGCTTTCTCTAGAGAAATTTCGCCCATAAAATAAGGGAAAAATTCCTTATAACCAATTCCCTGCACTGCTTGTACGGTTTTTAAATTATACATTCTTTTTGCTTCAACCATTAAACCTGCTGCCATCATCAAATCTACACGCTGATTAATTCGACTATATAATAAATTTCTTTCCGTTTCCAATCCAATCAGCAAATAATCATATAAAGGTTTCGGTGTTTGCTTTGGTGCAAGTATACTCTCTCCCGTTTCTTCAAAAACTTCTAGTGCACGGATCACTCGCTTTTTATTATTAAAATGAATATGCTCAGCCGCCTGTGGATCTTTTTTTTGTAATTCTTGCCATAAAGCTTTATTCCCATTTTTTTTAGCAAAAGCAGTATACTTTTGTCGAAATTTTGATGAACTAATTTCTTCACTACTACCTAATTGAAAGTCATATAATAAAGATTGAATATAAAGACCTGTTCCACCTACAATAATAGGTAATTTACCTTTTATTATAATTTCATCTATTGCCTGTCTTCCTTCTTTTTGAAAATCAGCAACTGAATACCGTTCATTTATTTCTCTACAATTAATTAAATGATGCTTAATATTTGCCTGTTCTTCAACCGTTATCTTAGCTGTTCCTATATCTAATTCCTTATATACCTGCATAGAATCACCACTGATAATCTCACCATTAAATTGCTTAGCAATTTCTATACTTAAAGCTGTTTTTCCAACAGCTGTTGGACCAACAATAACTAATACTTTTTTCAATTTTTCCCTCCTTTGTTTGGTTTTTAAATTCTATTTATTTGGCTTTATTATACAATAAAACCAAATAAATAGAATAATCTAGATCACTTAAAAATTTTAATCAATTTCAACTGATAAATTAAATTGGATAAAATTTTCCATCAAAAGAGTTAGAAAAGATTTTCATATCTTTATTTAGGTAGAACATTCTATTTAATAAGAGTCTTCTTGTTCATTAAATTTATAAACTAACTGTTAATATAATACCAATTCTTTTATTCACAAATTATTTGCTAAATAACTCTACCTTTATTTTTATTTCCCTTATTATAGAAAAAAATGTCAGCGTAAGATCTATTTAAATTTTATTTACTATATGGCAGTGAAAATGAAAACAAATAAAAATAATTTTTGAATATTCTATTTTATAATTATATATCTTCAAAGTAAACAGTATTCCCAACCGCAAAAAAATCAATAGGTATCACGAAAACAATATTTTACATACTTTTTAATAGCCAGAGTTAAAAGGTATTGATACCTAAAATCAAACCCTAAAATAATTTATCTAGATTTTTAGATTTAAAATTAATAAAACAACCATCTATTTTAAATTTTTATTTATAATAAAATTATTAAAGAAAAATACTAAATATTATTTTATATTTAACAATAATAGTATTCATTGTATTAAATAATTTAATTTTTATCATGCTATTATTAAGATAATCAATAGACTGTTTTATGATATCTAGCTGAAAAAATTTTCTCGATTTAATTAATTTCTTATAAATAGATACTACATAAAAGTAATACCCTACAACAATGGTTAGATTATTAGAATAAAAAAATCGAACTTTTTATCTTAATTTTCAAAGCTCGATTTCTATTCTAGTAGTTATATTTATTAATTTAAAATTTATCTATTTCCAATTATATTTTTGTTAGTGATGTCAAAATTTACAGAATCAACAACTCGATTAGAATATCTGTCAATAGTAACAAAATTTAATCCAGCTTTATTTTTTGAATATTGTCGTCCATTTATTTGAATTGTAGAAAAAATTTGATCATCATAATTTGTTAGACTAGATTTTAACTCATAGTTCATCTTAGATAATTTACCATTCATTTTAGTAAATGACTTTGCTATAGATGCTTTTTTATTTCCTTTATCTAAGAGTGCAATACTTACCCAATTTCCAGAAGAGCTTGGCATTTTCTGTATACCCAATTGGTTTAATAATTTTTTTTGTTCGCTATTCAAATAGGAATGACTGCCATGTCCTGAAATCAAAATAGTATAATTTCCTTTAGTTAATAATTTCAAATAGTCATCGAATGAATAACAACCCATTAATGTAGGATTTCCATTTTTATAAACTTGTTGCCAATCATTTTCAGAAACACTTCTAATAGTATTTAACTTGTAATATTTTGCAACAGGATGATTATGTTTTATATTACTATTAACTTGAGTAAGTTCTTTAGAGTATGCCGTGTATTTGGTAATATCTGGAAATGACATAGTAGGAAATACAGGATTTAAATTTCCTTTTTCTCTTTGAACAGTTAAATAATTATATTGACTATCAATTTTTATATATGATTTACAAATATCAGCAGATCCCATTATAAAATTCATCATAAATGATAAAGCAAGCAAACCATATATAATAGTATAAAAAATATTAGAATTATCGCTTTTCAAATTGCTTATTCTATCTGGCCAAATAAGTGAGATTGCAATAATCATAAATATTACACCACCATAGTAGGACCTTCCCCAATTAAGACCAGCTGGAGATAGAGATAAAGCGAGTAATGTTACTATACCGAAAACAGCATAGGCTACGCTTAAATAAAATTTAGTTTCCATTTTTTTATTGTATAGATTTAATATATATAAAACAAGCAAAAGACAAATTAATAAGAATAAGTGCTCCTTTATTTCATTAAAAACAGTTACCAAACCTATACTTAATTTTTTATGGATAGACCAAGTACTTCTTGCAAAATATGTAGCTCTTATTTTGTTTCCAGGTGCTAAAATCATTATCACTAATCCAATAAAGTTCCCTATAATGCCTCCTATCATCCACAAAGGAACCTTTTGTTTATTTGAAATCATATAAACACCTATATAAAATATAGCCAATAGTAAAGCGCCACCTGAAGTATTCTCATTACACCATCCAGCCAATACACCCATAATAAAAACTAAAGGTACTAAGGAAGTTGGCCTCTTAGGTATCCAATTATTGATAGTGGCTTTATGAAAGAAAAAAAGATAGGAAAGAATTATCAAACTTCCCCATAGATAGTTTGCTGATCCTGTTTCCCATAGAAAAACTTGTCCAAAAGCTGGGACAAACAACCATATAAGAAATTGAATTAATAAAAAACGTACAGTCTTATATTTTTCGCCATTAGATAAGGACAATTTGTAAATTAAATAGGAAACTCCTACATATGCTAGTGAATTTGCAATGTTAAATACCCACTTGGGCATTAGTAAAAATATTCTTGCTATAATGTGAACAATAGACCTTCCAGTCCATGATAAATATTGATGATATTCATCCAACAGTATTGTAGAAAAGTTAGTCGTTTTAAAGAAATATTCATAGTCATCTGCTAGTAATGGTGTTAAGCAGTTTAATAAAAACATAATAAAAAGTGCGAATAAAATAGTAACCAAAAAGATATTTCTATTATTAACTTTATTGTTAACGTTTTTTTGCAAATTTATTCCTCCCTTTGTAATTCATAGGTCACATATTTTTTTATGCCTTCATATAAACAAAATTGGGGTTGATAATTAAGATTTTTTATTTTAGTAATATCAGCATAGGAATCTTTAATATCCCCTATTCTTGATGATTCAAATTTAATAGGTAATTTTACAGATAATAAATTATCAAAAATAGCAATAAGATCTAACAAACTTGTCTTACAACCAGTAGCAACATTATAGACTTCACCCAATGATTCTGTAGCATTTGCTACTAAATCTAAAGCTTGAACAACGTCATCAACAAAAACAAAATCTCTAGATTGTTGACCATCTCCATACATCTTAAAAGTAACAGTTTCACCAGCCAGAATTTTTTTATAGCAATCCATCATAATTGAAATAACACCAGAATAAGGAGAATTTGGATTTTGATTTGGTCCATAAACATTAAAAAAACGCACTGCACTAGTTGGTATTTTATACAAATTACAATAATTTAAAACATATCTTTCAGCAGCAAATTTATCTACAGCATAGGGAGTTAGCGGACGAATCACCGATTCTTCTCGTTTGGGCAATGACTTTTCATCTCCATAAACAGCAGCAGAGGAAGTAAAAACAAGGCGTTTTAAATCTGGTTGATAATTTTTAATTAATTCAAGTAATTGTAAGACACTTTCAAAATTTACTTTATGCGTTTCAATTGGATGCTCAACAGAATCTGCTACACTAGCAATCGCAGCTAAATGAAAGATATAATCAAATTTAGTTTCGAGAAAAATAGTTTTCATTAAATGACCATCTGTTACTGTTCCCTTAATGAAGGTTATATTTTCATGTAATTGAATATTGTCTATTTTTCCCATAGATAAATCATCTATGATGGTTACTTTATTTTTTTTAGATAGTTTATTAGCTAATGTTGATCCGATAAATCCAGCTCCACCAGTAACTAGAATTGTTTTCAATTAAATCCCTCCTGACTCTTTATTGATCAATCAATTACCATGAATATAAAATCACTTTTTTACATATAGTATTTATAAATAGTTTACTCTTTTATCAATAAGATGACAATTAGCCATTAACAAAACTACCTATTCAGTTATTAATTTATCTATTCTATGTAAAAACATACAAATTACTTGCCCAAGTTACTGATTTTTTTCGTAGAATTCTTTAAAAGTGCGTGCCTGATCAATTTAATCGTTGAATTCTTAGAATACATAAAATAAAAACCACATATTGCTAAATAAATTACAGCACCGATTATTATTCTAAGAATAATTTTAATCATAGCAGAATGTATTGCCAAAGGAATAACATTCAAAAGACCCCACATAGTTAGTCCAGCAGCAAAAAATAAAATTAAAGGTCCTATAAACTTTTTCAAATCAATTTCTTTTCTTGCTGCAAAGATTTGATAGAGTGCTAATACGACCTCAGAAGCAACAGTTCCTAAAGACGCTCCAACAATACCCAGTGGTCTAATAAGAATTAAGTTTACAATTACACTTGCAATGGCACCCAATAAAACAGAAATAACAAACGGTCTATCTTTAGATTGAGGAATTAGATATTGAGTTCTAATTACATTACCTAACGCATAAAATGGAAGATAAATCACTAAAAAATTCAATACACTAATACTTTTTAGATAGCCATTTCCATAAAATAATAAAATAAATTCATTCGAAATACTTAGTAATCCAAAAGTGAATACAATTGATAAAAAGGAAACAAATACAATCGAAATATCCAAATATTCATTTGCCAATTTTTTTGATTTTTCATTCTCATATGCTGCAGCCATTTTTGGTAACATTACTGTCCCCAAAGCGGCAATGACACTTTTAGGCATAGATAAAACTTTACTACCTGCATCATAGAAACCAACATTTTTCATATTCGTTATCTGACCTAAAAGAATGGTTGTAAAACTTGTAAAAATACTCGCAGATATAATAGGAATAAACAATACAAATGTTGGACGTAAGTGTGAGAATATTTTTTTTAAGCTCATACATTTAAATATATAATTAAACCTTACATAACTCTTTAACTGAACCCAAGTAACCAAAAAACCAATGATTGATCCAGCATTTATGATAACTGTATAAACCCAAACATCACCAATATTTTTTACAAATAAAAAAACACAAATAATTGTAAAGATTTTTACCATGGTATTTCTTAGTATAACAATATTAAACTGTTCAACTCCATAGAAAAACCAATTAATATCTAATGAATAGCTGATAATTAAAAATACTTGTAAATAAGCAATCTTTTGATTGTTTTTTATAAATAAAAATATAAATAGCAAATAAGTCAATGTACAGAAAATTCCATTCAAAAATTGTACACCAAATATTTCCCAAAATACCTCACTACGCTTATTTAAATCTGTTCCTACCTTAGCAATGGAACGATTTCCATAATGATCTGCACCTAATTTAACAAACATTGCAAAGTAAATAGCAATTGCATAAGTATAATTATATATTCCTAATTGTTCGGCCCCTAATACTCTTGCAATATAAGGCATAGTTAATAAAGGAAAAATAATAGTAAAAATTTGATATAAAGCATTAGAAAGAAAGTTTTTAGCTAAATTTTTCATAGTCGTCAGATCCTTTCTTTAAGTAGTCTCCTATAAAAGGAATTTTTATCTGTCTGTTCTAATCCTTTATATGTTAGTTTATGAATTGGACTAATTTTTCTAACTTGATCGAATAATTCCTGATTAAATTGTTTTTTTAATTCAAATTGGAGAAAATGTGGATTAGCATTACTTAGTTTTGGTACAGCTTCCCATTGTTCACTGTATTTTTTTGTTGCTATAGTGAAAAAAATATGAAATAAATAATAATTCATTAAGGTATTGTGTTTTTCCCAATAGGAAAATAACATATCTCTGGTTGCCGTTAAAATATCATTATTTTTTTCAGCTGAAAGAAACCAACTTGAAGCAACAATTGGATTTTGTGAATGATCATCATAAAAAGTTCGATATACAAATAAAGCAGAATTTGTTAGGTAATCTTGTGGTACATCTGTACATAGCAATGTTGCATCCATCCAGGTACCGCCATATGTGACCAATATTTGAGCACGTAATAAATCTGAAAAATGCGTATTAGAAATAATGCCTTTAGCTCTTTTTTCTAAAATATAATTAGGAAAAGTTGCATATTTAGAAAGTGTTTTCTCATCTAAAATAATAATTTTTTATTTGGATTATATTTTCGAATAGAACGAATGCACACTTTTATCAATTCAGGAGCATTTTCTTCTCCTTGTAACCAACATATCCATATAATATTCGTTTTTTCATGCAATTCCCCCAAATATTTTGGTCTGTTCTTGATTAGAGGATAATAGTGTTTATACAGGTAATTAAATGTATTTTCTGCTCTCTTTTCTGATCCAAGTTTTAACTGAAATTTCCTATTTACTGGTTTTAGAACAATTATACAAAAATAGATCATCTCTAACAGATTCTTTTTTGAGATGCCTTCTTTTAGTCTATTTAAAAGATTCATGTTTACTTAATTCTCCTTGTATTGTTGCATTTCTTGCAATAAGCGATCACCTAATTCTTTACTCGCTTGACCAGATTCATAAATATCCCATTTTTTCTTAAAATTACTTAATCTATTTTCATATTTAATTGAATTAAAATTTTTTATGCTCTCTAATAATTCGTTTTCTGTTTTTGTTACTGGAAATGGTAATTCTGTTAATTCCATTACTAAGCCTTGATCTTCCATATATTCTTCATAATCATAAGCATAAATAAAACATTTTTTATTTGCTACAAGCATCTCTCCAATTGTAGAAGAGTAATCTGTGATTAACATATTACAAGTACTTAACAGCTCTTGCATATCATTATAGACTGAACCATCTAAAATATCAGAATTATTAATTGAATTTAATATTTTATCTTTTAAATATTTATCATTTGGATGCAATCTTAAAATCAGAACGTATTTTTCATGAAAATACAGATTAGCAGTTTCAATAATTCTTTCTAAAAATAAAGGATTGATTTTTAAATCATAATCTACTCTGAAGGTGGGCGCATATAAAATAATCTTTTTATCTTTAGCAATATTATAAAAATTGTGTACCTTTTCTATTATATCTGTCGTTGGTTTAACAATAATATCATTTTTAGGAATACCATCTCTAAAGATTTCACCATCATACCAAAATGTTTTTCCTATATTTTTAAATAACTTTGAATGCTCAAAAATTAATAGATCACACATTTTTGAATCTTTTTTTGCCATTTTTATATATCGAGGAGTAAGATTCTGTTCTGTATCATGTTCAATTCGTTTTAAACCAAAACCAGCATGCCAAGTTTGTAAATAAAATTGTTGTTTTCGTTTTTTAGGATAAAAACTTTTTCTACAGTCATCAATCCAAATTTTAGCAGTATGTAATTCTAAGAGAGCCTGAAAGGAACGATTCTTGACTAAACGAATTCCTTTTGGGAAATCATCTTTATTTAAATTTATAATATCTTTATTACATAACCAAACAATATCTATATCCCAGTTTGTTGACAATAAATAATTACAGATGTACTTAGGATTATCTCCATAGCTCCTTCCCCAAAAATTTGAAACAACCACCTTATTGCGTTTAATTGGTATAAAGAATAATATCGGATAAAGTACATAAAATATACTATATGCACATATCCGATCAATAATATTTCTATAATTTTGGAAAAATTTATTTATCAAATTGAACACCTATTTCTCCTTTTAAATCTTCCAACTATTTAAATCTTCTTTTTAAATTTAGTAGTTAGACTTCCTAAAAATAACCAAAAAATAAAAGCACCAATTTTATTGACTAAGATAATTTCAGGTGCCAAGAAAGCATTTATACTCACTGCTAAAATACACAATATAAAATAAAAATATATATTATTTATCGGATTTTTAATGACTAGGCTATACTTGATAGTAGAAAATGCTTTTTGAATTATAAATATAAAAAATGAAAGTGTACCTAATAAACCGGTACCTGCCAATGCATGAAAAAAGCAACTATGAATTGTCATACCTGTTCTAGCAAGAACATTCGTTGGGAAAAATTTTTTAGAATAGGCAACTATACCTTCCCTTGAAGGTCCTACACCTATTAACCAATTTTGTCTAAAAATTTCTATCGCATTTTTCCACATTTCTATACGACCATTAGACAGCTCATTTGCTGAATCATCCGAAACATCATTTCTAATTAATGTAACATTCTTCGCTTTACCACCCTGCTTATGAGTTATTTGAATAAGATGAGTATACATCATTGCAATAAAATCTTTCAATATTTCCAATAAGAAATAAACAGTTACACTTATGAATAATGACAGCAATAAAGAACTAAAGAAATTAGCTTTAGAATTTTTTATATGCATCAAGTTTGTTGTATAGCAGTAAATAAATAGGAAAAATGCTAAGCCAATTGTTAGCTCAATCATTCCAGTTCTTGAACCAGATAGAAGAATAAATAATAATTGAAAGAATACATTAATTGCTAAAAAAACCTTAATGCTTATTTTTATTTTAATAGCAAATAAATAGTATAAAGACATAATAATAACTATTAAGGATATTGTACTCGCAAAATTTGGATCTGAAAATACACCAAATAAACGATTTTCCAAGAAACCTAATCTTAGAGGATGGAATCTATTTTTCAAAGTAAAACTATATTTTGTTTGTGTCAAAAACATCCCTAAAGATATTGTAACAAATATAAGCCATAAACCAATCAGTATTTTAACAAAACGTTGAATGGTTAGCATTGCATTTGTTTGTGTCTGTCCAAATCTATAAATAACAAAAAAATAAATTGCCTCATTCATGATTAATTTTATATTGGCAAATAAACCGTACTGTCTATTAATAATAGTTGTTACACACATCACTCCAATAAACAGTAATAAAAAAATATTATAATCTATCTTCTTTTTATATCGAACAGGTTGAATAAGATCATAAGCAATAAAAATCAATCCTATTAAGGCAGCAGGCCAGACAAATAGGTTATTTATTATTGCCGGTAAAAAATCATAAGGTCCTATCTCTTTAGCAATTAAAATAATACCAAAATAAATTATATACCAACTTCTAATATGTGAAAAAACAGCTTTGCTTTTCTCCAAATTCTATTATCCTTTCATTTTTTGATATCTTTTAAAATTCTTACCGTATGTTCTAGTGCTTCAATCAAGGAAAATTTTGGTGTCCATCCTAAATCATTTAGTTTTTCGGAAGAAAGAATAGCATTTTTGACTTTTGAGAAACCTAATTGTTCTTTTTCATCTGGCAATTGATAAATGACTTTTTTTCCAGAAATACTTGCTAGACTTTCAGCTAGTTCATTCAAATGAACATTAAATTTTTCACTGGCAATATTGTATGCTTCACCATTTTTCCCATGAATTAATATGAATAAAAGCGCAGAAACAACATCTCCAACATAGCCATAAGAAAAAAACTGTTCCCCTTTACTTTTTAAAATAATATCTTCATTATTTACAGCATTCTTAATAAACTGTGAGGAAGCTTTTGAATCATTTATCTGCATTGTTGGCCCAAACGTTCTACAAATTCTTGGAATAACAATATCGATACCATATTTGGCAATATATGCCTGACATAATGACTCACTGGCTCTTTTTCCTTCTGGATATCCTGATCGAAGCGTATTGCAATCAATATATCCACAATAATCTTCTTTAAAAGATTCAACATTATCTCTATTTTCTCCATAAATTTCAACAGTAGACATAAATAAAACACGTGCACAATCATGTGAACTAGCATATTTAAGTACTCTTTGCGTTCCTAGTAAATTTGTCATGATCGTCCCAATTGGATCTTCGGCATAGGCTAAGGGATGAGTATTACTTGCACCATGAAATATGTAATCACAATTAATAGGTAAATGCAGTTCATTTGTAATATCTTCTTCAAGAACATAAAAATTAGATAACAAACAATAAGAGGAAAATCGTTTTTCTAATCTTTTTCTATTTCTTCCTAATGCTAAAATTTTTAACCCAGCATCATTTTGCTCATTATATCTCATAAGAACATCAATTACAAATGTACCTATCATACCAGAAGCACCAATGATTAAAAAGGTTTTTCCATTTAATTGTTGCCAATTCATCACTGTTTGAAGTACTCTTTCTACATCTTGTTCATAGAGAATATCTTTTATATACATGCTAAATTACCTACCTTTTTATTATTCAGTTTTCATTCTTAAATAACCCTTAAATAATTCTAGGTCATCTAAAGTAGTTAATTTAATATTTTTATCGGATCCAAGAGCAAAATGTAGTGTTTCTCCTAAATCAACCATCATGGTATTTGTATAAGAAGATTCAGAAATTCCGATTCCTTCTTTAAAAGCTCGATCGTATGATTGAATTAATTTTCCATAATTATAAGCCTGTGGTGTAGCGACTCTTCTTAAAGTTTCTCTATCTATATATTTTTGTGTTGTCTCATCTGTTTTTTTTATAAAAATCTGTTCATTATAGGGAAGTGAACTAACAGCATTACCAAATTTTCTACATTTTACAATAACATCAGAAAGGACAATTTCCTCTACCAATGGCCTAATTCCATCATGAATTACAATGATATCTTCATTATTGGCAAATTGTTTCAAAAATTGCACACCAGCATTAATAGATTCTTGTCCAGTTTTTCCTCCTGCAATTACCCATTCTACTTTAGAAATATTATATTCCTTAATATATGCCCACATCGTTCCTTCCCAACCAGACTTACAAACAACTAAAATTTTGTCAATCTGTGGATGATTTTGAAAGGATATTAATGTATAAATAATAATAGGCTTTCCATCAATAATAATAAATTGTTTTGGGATTTCTTGTCCCATTCTCTTTCCAACACCACCAGCAATGATAATTGCAGTAATCATTACACACACTCCATTCAATATATTTATTTTTCTATTAGTAACAAAAGAGACATCAACGCTCTAATAGCAATACTCGATAATTCTTGCTATTTTTTAAGAATCAATTTATATAATTTATTATACAAGGGAGCATTAATATATAGCAAATTGAGTGCTAATTTTTTTGTTAGAGGAGAAGATGTTGTCATTAGTTTAAAATATTGTTGTTTAATTTCATTCCTTAATTTTTTTAAATATTTTTTTTGGTCCCTACTATCTTTCGTCTTTGTTGTTAATTTAAATCCAGTTGACAAATATCCGTCTATTAATTTTTTATAGGCTAGATTTGTTAATTCAGGAAATTCTTGCCTAATTTTTTTTAATAAAACTATTCTTTGATCAATATTATCATATTGTCTAGGATTAAACTGTTGATAAATAATGCTTTCTGGATTCTGATAATAAAAAAGGCCAGCGATTGAAAGATATTGCACTTTTCTAGTTTTTTTCATCAATTCATAAGTGGGAATTACATCTTCATATAATCTTCCTTCTGGATATTTTATATTTTTAAAAAGTTTTCTACGATAAAATTTATTCCAAGCATAAAAGTCTACACTTTGATTAATAAACAATTCTTTTATTATTGCCTGTGTATTTGATAATGTTTTTTGTTCAGGTAAATAATATTTTTTCAATTTATCATTTCCTTTTACAAAACCAAAAGCAACTATATCTAATTCTTCTTGATTAAAATAAGGAATAACATCTTCAAAAAAATCAGGCATATAATAATCATCACTATCTAATAATCCAATTATTTCACCACTTGCTCGAGCAATACCATAATTTCTTGCTGATGATAATCCACCATTTTCTTTATGATAGGCAGAAATAATATTATAATCTTCTGCTAATTTTTCAATAATTTGACCACTTTTATCAGTGGAACCATCATTTACCAAAATAATTTCTAGATTTTTATATGATTGATTAATAATACTTTTTACTGCTCTTTCTATAGTTTTTTCAACATTATAAACTGGGACAATTATTGACAAAGAACAATCAGAATAAACTTGTTTTACCATTATAAACTCCTACTAATTTCAGCCATTTTTAAAATTTATTTTCTTAGTATTTTTTTATAGAATAAGCCGCGAAATCTGTTAGGCATTAAGCTAATCACCACATGGACCGTACTGGACAACATATAATCTATGAAATTACCAATTCCATCCTTATAAATATACCATCGTCCTCTCAATCCAGGAAATAAATAACTTACTCCACCACGCCGCATATACATTTTATCTCCTGCTCTAGCATAAACTAAAATATTTGCAATATTCTTACCTTCATATCCTTTTTTAAGTAAACGTACCCATAAATAATAATCTTCAAATCCTTTTAGAGGTAAATAGTTACCTACTGCTAAAATAGCTGACTTTTTATACATTACTGTCATATGATTAAATGGGTTTCTTTTTTTAGAAAATGCGCGTATTTCTTCATTTGTTTTTGGTACAATTCTTTTTCCAGTAACATTTTCTATATTATGACTAAATTCTATTATGTCTGTTCCAATAATTACTAAATTTGGTTCTTCTTGAAATTCTTTCAACTGAATTTCCAAGCGATTATTAACCATGATATCATCAGCATCCATCCTAGCAATTAATTCATTTCTGCATAAACTAACGCCTTTTGCGAGCGCTACACCAAGTCCCTGATTCTGTTTTAACTTACAAATTGTCAATTGATGTCCCAAACATCGTTTGTAATTAGCAATTATAGTATCTAATTCTGTAGTTAATGGCCCATCGATGACTAAAAATATCTCTTCTGGTTGGATAGTTTGAGCAAGAATACTTTCTATTGCTTCAGTAAAATATTTAGTTTTTTCTTTTTGGTAAACAGACATCAATATACTGATAGGTGCTTTTTTCAAAACGTTTTATCCTCATTTCGAAGTTTATACTACTATTTTATTCAAAATTAATGTGAATTTTATGATATATTAAATATACCTTATTAATTTTTTATAATAAATTAATGTTTAGTTGATCATATTCATATAATTTTATCAAGATAAATACAAAAAATAAATTCTTATTAGTATCTATGTCAATATTTATTATTAATAATTATTTTATTCATAAATTTCTTAATCACAAGAAAAAATTGAATCAACTAGTAAGTGTTCATAACTTTATTATAAAAATAATGAAGTATTTTTAAGCAATCTACAAATCATACTGTCAATCTAAAAAATTATCTCATAAATTTTAGCCAGTTTCAATTATTATTGATAAATTAATAGGCAAAAAGATCCAATTAAATAAATTAATTCAAAATAGAATCGAAAATCTAATTTTTGAATTAATTCTATTTAACTGGATCTTTTTCAAAGAGTTATTAACGATAGACGTTTATATGATTATTTTCTAAGTAATTCAGTTGAATGATTTCTCTCTCTTCTGATTCATCTAATCCTCTAGAAGAAACTTTATCAAATAAAATTTTAATCGTTTGGAGTAAAATTTTCATATCTAATAAGCTAGAGTAATTTTTAATATATAATAAATCAAAGTTCAATTTACTATTATAATCAGAGGCATATTTTCCATATACTTGTGCATAACCAGTGATACCAGCCCGCACATTATGCCGTAAATAATAGTTAGGATTTTCTGAATTAAATTGATCAACAAAAAATGGTCGTTCTGGTCTTGGACCAACAATAGACATATCTCCACGAATAACATTGATTAGTTGAGGTAATTCATCAATTCTTAATGTTCTTAAATATTTACCAACAGTCGTCACACGACTATCATTGCTTGTCGATAAAACGGGCCCTGATTTTGCTTCAGCAGCAGCTGACATAGTTCTAAATTTTAAAATATTAAATTCTCTTTGTCTTAAAGTAACTCTTGTTTGTTTATAAATAATCGGACCAGGAGAAGTAATTTTTATTAAAATTGCTGTAATGAGCATAATAGGAGAAGTACATATAAACAAAACTACCGAAATAACAATATCAAATAATCGTTTAATAAAGTTTTCCTCTGGTTTGATTTCAAAGTTTGATACTTCAATAATACTTTCATCCTCAAAATTCATCATATTTGGTTTTAACATAATTAAATTTTTAAAACTTGTATCTAAAAAGATTTTTTTATCTTTTTTTACGATTAATTGATAAAGTTTTATTTTTTCATTTTCATCTATATCACTAGATAAATAAACAATATCAATATTATCAATAACCCTTTCTAAATTGTCATAATAGTTATCAATAATTACATCTGTTACTTTATGCTTATTATTTTTATGAGACATAAAATTTTGGACAGACTTCATTACTTGATCAGCTTGACCTAATAACACTAGTCTTTTCTCATTACTTACCTTTATATACAGATAATAAACAATAATTCTCCAGACGCTCAAAATAATCACACTAGTAAAAAATGAATAACCTAAAACAGAGCGTGGAAAAGTAAACCATCTACCTAAAAAGGTGACAATCATAATTGTCAAAGTCATTAAAATTTGGCCAATAACCGTAACAAAAACAATATCATTAATTTTTCTATTGTAGAAAATATATGTACCTAGGAGTAAGTTTAAAAAAATAAAAAATACAGAAACATAGATAGCTGATTTTTCATAAGCTACAAAATTATATTTAGGTATTTCTTTACCAAACTTAATCATAAATCCTACAATAATGGATAAATTAAATAACAAAACATCGGCCAATATAATGATGAGTCGTTTTGCATTATTCCATTCATTTTGTGACGTCATTAAAAACTTCCTCTCTTCGCTTTTAGCATATATGCCCAGCATCTAGTCAAGCTATGTGCTTTTTCTTCATACTCTATATTTTATCATACTATAAAGCAACAGCACAGTACTACTCAACAAAACTAGGAATGATGTTTTTCATTCTACTCACTTCTTTTTTACATCAAAAGAAGTTTTCATTGGTTCTTTATTTTGTTTGATAAATGCTAAACCAAGGAAACTGTAAACAATCGGCATCCAATGATAAGCGAGTAGGATATCTTCCATGAAAGAATGACACCAAACAACTAAAAAAGCAATAAACAAACCAATTTGCAAGTTCCCTAATTTCTTTGTTTGAAATCCAATACGTAAAATTATATAGAGTAGAAGCCCAAATAGGATGAAATATCCAATAATACCAAAATTAGATAAGGTATATAAAAATGCATTATGTGTACTTAATGGTTTCCATGAAGCTTGAAAAGGTGTCATCCCAAAAAGCATGTTTTTCTTACCTAATAGCCATTTAGCAAAAAATTCTTTCCAAATACGCTGTCTTCCAGTAAATAAGTCCATTTCCCTTGCTTGTGAACAATAATAAAACAGAAAGGGACCTCCAATAACTATTCCAACAAAACTAAAAAGCCAAAATTTTGTTTTTTGCAAAAAGCTCTTTGGCACTAAATTATCTAAAATAATAAAGGCAATTAAAATAACGAAGGCCGTTTTAGCTTTACAGGCCCATATTCCGATTAGACCAGCTGCATAGATCGGAATAATAAGACTTTTTATGAAAATATTGTTATACATTTTTATTAAGATACTCCCCATTAAAGCAGAAAATAATAAGCTAGCTCCAATTGTATTCGTGTTAATCCAGATATTTTCAACTTTAGTGGATCCCCTAAAGATTTGATTAACTGGTATAATCTTGGGTAATTCAATATACATACGGGATAATGTAGCTACTAGAGCAAGCAAAACAATTAGAAGCATTATAGTTCTATCAATTTTATCAAAAGGACAAACTTTAAAACAGATTACTAATAAAATAATAATAGGAATCATACCATTAATTTGTGGTGTACTGTGCCTCATTTCTGAAGTTAAGGTATATAATTCCCATGTTCCCACTGCTAAGCCGATCATTAGCCAATCTTCAACTTTCAATTGACTAACATTCAAGATCAGTATTATAACCAAAACACCCAATAATAAGTGCATACTCTGAGCATACATAAAGGAAGTAACCTTAGTGCTAATACCAAATACCCACATTACATAGGAACTAGCAATACTCATTAATAATAGAAGACGTCCTATTCTATTTGTTATTTTTTCCATTTCTATCCTCTTTCCTTAATTCCTAACAATAATGATCAATCAATGATTCTATAAATATAAGCACCATTTGAGTCTGGACCATATAACCGTTTAAATTGAATATTTTTAGAAGATAAATTTTCTAAACGTTTATACACGACTACATATTTTATTCCATATGTCTTTAAAGCTTTTGGTGATAATCTTGCAACAAAAGCATCTTTTTGCAGTAATTTCAATGTTGGTAATTGATCGCCAACCTCAACATTAATATGTGCATAGCGATTATAAATAAACTGTTTCTTCGATTTAGGATCTAAGGGTTTAAAAGCATTAAAATTTGGTGTAAAAGCAACACCATTATAAGTATGAACGCCCAGCATAGGTAAATAACCATACATTAGTCGTTCACCTGCCCAAAGTTGGTTAGGGTCACACCTTTCTATTTCTTTTATTTTTAATGCTATTTTCTTTTCATAAACAGCTGAAACACCTTGTACAATGGGATTTACAAAGCAACCAGATATCAAGACAATACTTAATAAAGTTATTGTAAATAAAAGTTTCCATTTTTTAAACAAGGCAACAATAAGAATTGTGGTAACAATCAAAATTCCTATCATTTCGACTCGTGTTACATAAAAACGTAGATTACCTGTATGTAATGAAAAATAATAAACAACCAAATTAATAGTCGCTATACTGATCATTACTAAAAATGGAAGACTTTTTTTCTGCCAAATATAGCCAATGAACCATATACTTAAAAGAGTTGCAGCAAAACCGAAAGAGAGTAATGCTCGCTGAGCAGGTACATAAGACCAAAGCGTTAATTTAGCTAGAATTTCTGGATAAGCAAAAGCCATCCAAAGAAGATTAAAAATACAATAAATAAATAAAATAAAGCCATAAATATTCTCTCTTATTTTTCTGTAAAAAATAAAGGGACTAAGTGGTAAAATAATAAAAAATAGGTGGTAAAAACTACTAATTTCTGAGTTGTTTGTATAGGGTACATCTTGAAAAGGTAATTTCCAATTCATTAAAAAGAAGAAGATATCTCGCTTAGGAATATCTCCACCTAAACTAATTCTTTTTCCTGGATAGGCTGTATTTGTGACCGCCTTTAATGCATCTAACGAATTATATAATGAAAGGCCAACAATCAACCCAGTTAATAATAAGGCACCTCCAATAATTAGTCCATCCATCTTATCTAATCGAATTTTTTTCCTGAATTCCAAAAAAAAGGCAATTAAAAACAGAAGAATCAGATAACCAAGTGGAATTTGTAAAGCTGGATAAAGAACTAGGATAAAACCCGAAGACATAATAACAGTGATCAAAGCAAAACCGGTACGTTCTAAATAATTCTCATGTTCAGCAAAATAATAATAAAGACCGACTAAAAAACCTAAAGTAAAAAAGACCAAATCACCTACCGGTGAAACAAACCACCATTGTAAAGCAGATGAAAATGGAATCCAGATCCCTGATAACATCGCCAGATATTTATTTTTTTTATTAAGATAAGTCCCATCTCAAATGCAAGTAAAATTAATCCAATTAACTTTAAATTCCAATACCAAGACAAGCCATATTCTTTACCTAACAATAAATATCCCCATGAGAATGGCTTACCAATGGTTGCCAGATTCCAAGCTGGAGAATTGTAACCAACAATCATATTTTGACCATCCATTGTCATGACTGGATTATGCGTTTTAAAACCAGTTTGTGTCTGTGATAAACTATAAGGTGTTTGAACAAGCCACTCATCTGAGCGGACACTTCTAGGTGTCCCTATAATTAATCCAGATTTACTCTCCTTGGTATAATCCGATACATAATTATCCCACATATTAATTGAGCTGCCATGGATTTTAAATACAACTAATAAGATAAATACTATAATAGCAGTAAAGTACCGAAAATGCAGTACCTTATCAACAATATAATCAGAAGTACCTGCTTTTTTTTCTAATTGGGTAGCTGTACTTTTATTTTTCATGAACAAATAAACTCCATTTCATCTTAATTAATTTTCAAAGATCAAATTCGTAACGAAAAATTTGGAATGTCTCTTGTTAAATTTGGATTATAAAATGGATCATTCTCAATCAAAATGTGCCATTTTTCTTCCATCATCATTTTTTCCTGTTCAAATCGCTTTTTTTTCTTTCCTTTATCATCATAGCCACGTGTTTGCGATTCAAAATGATAAAGCTCTGCTTCATGAAGCCAAACGTTATTTTTACCTAACGATTGAATTTTTAAGCACAAATCTACATCATTAAATGCAACGGTAAATGTTTCTTCAAAGCCATTTACAATGTCAAAATCTACCTTTTTTACTAGCAAGCAAGCTGCTGTAACAGCTGAATAATTTACATTAATAGCTAGTCGACCAAAATAACCTAGATCGCCATGTGGGTAACCATAATGGCTATGTCCAGCAATACCGCCAAGTCCTAAAATAACCCCAGCATGTTGAATGGTATTATTTGGATATAATAATTTTGCACCTACACATCCAATCCGTGTTTGCTGTGCAAAAGAAACCATTAAAGTTAACCAGCTTTCAGCAATTACTTCAGTATCATTATTTAAAAAAAGTAAATATTTACCTTTGGCTTTTTTGGCGGCAATATTATTAATTCGTGAGAAGTTAAATGGAATATCAATAAATTCTACTATAAACTTCTCTTGTAATTGCACTTTGAATTGCTTATAAAGTTCTTTCATCCTTGGATCATTACTACCATTATCTGCTAAAATGATTTCGTAATTTTGGTAAGTTGTTTTTTCTATAATAGAAGAAATACAACGTTTAACATCTTTATACCCATTTTTCGTTGGGATAATAATTGAAACAAGTCCTTCCTTATCGATATCATAATAAAGATCATATAGCCCATTGGCTAATCCATGTGTAGCATGACCATTGATTTTCCGACGAATGATTGTCTCTTGAAGAGCTTTTAATCCGGCTTCAAAGGCATAATTTTTAGAAGACTGATCAACGGCTGTTGATGTTGGTAACATTCGCCAATGATATAGAATTTTAGGAATATGTTTTATTCGATTAGCAATTGTTTTTTCTGTAAATCGTAAAACTAAGTCATAATCTTGAGAACCTTCATAGCCTTTACGAAAGCCTCCAATTTCATCTAAAATACTTTTCCGGTAGACGCCAAGATGTGAAATGTAGTTTGTGCCCAAAAGTAAATCAGGTGCCCAATCTGGTTTGAATGCTGGATCTGATCTATTTCCATTTTCATCAATTTTATCTTCGTCACTATAAATTAAATCTAATTCTGAATTCTCGTTTAAAACTTTTACAATTTCATAGAGAGCATGTGGAGGTAATTCATCATCATTGTCTAACAAGGCAACAAACTCACCCTGTGCCAAAGTTAAAGCAGTATTCGTAGCTTCACTGATATGCCCATTTTTCTCACGAAAAATCACTTTAATTCGGTTATCTAGCTTTTGATAATCAACCAAAACTTTTTTTGTATTCATATCTGTAGAAGCATCATCTGCTATACATAATTCCCAATAGGGATAAATTTGATTTAATACAGAATCAATGCATTGACGCAACCATTTTTCTTCTACATTGTAAACAGGCATAACAATAGATATGATTGGTTTATAGGTAAATGTGTCTATATTTTGTTCTATTTGTGAATGATCTGTATTGTCATTTAATTTAAGCCAATGCGTATAGGAAGTTTTATTTCGTAATTTTTCAATTTTTACTCGCTGAATAGTAGGCGCGATACCATTTTTAGCTAAGTATTGGAATCCTTTACGAACTTTTAACAGCATTTTTGTCATTTTATCTTCTGTTCCAGGTATTACTGGATATTTCTTTTTTAAAGAAATTATTTGACTCACCGCTGCAGTGGAAGATTGAAAAATAATTTCTAAGGTGTTTTTCTTTTGAATACCTTCTAATACAATTACAAATCCTGTTTGAATCATTTTATCTAACTGATAAATTTTATTTACGTCTTCTCTTAAAACATGTTTAATTGTATAAGCGAAGACTTGGTTTTGGTCATTGTTTATTATGATATTGGGACTTTCAATAGTCTTTGTATCTAAAGCCCAACCTGTAATTGTTAGGTTTCCTGTTTGTTTCTCTCGATAGATACTATCAAAAATTACCTTAATATCATCATTCATGGTTTTCTCCTTATAAGTGGTTTGGATTTTTATATGGATCAATTAAATTCATTTCTGTCCAATTCTCTGCAAATTTTTTAATCGTTCCCTTTTTATCCATCACCTTCCGTTGTTCTTCTGCTTTAAATACAGCATACGAACAATAGACATTTCTTTTGTCCAACTGCGAAGTAAATTGTAGGGAAAGATCTACACCCATCCACTCTTGTCCTAATTGTTCATCTATTCCTCTTACTTCTAAATAATCAGTAATTTTAAAAAGTAAACAATGTTCCGTTGCTGCTTGGATGTTGCGTGGTAAAGCAATTCGATAATAATAGCCTAAACTATTTCCTGGTGTTCCTTTTTCTGGATAAAGCAACCGATTCTTTTTTTTATCAATAGAAACACCAACAGTTTCAATTCGGTAACGATGATCAACAACTTTACCTGTAACAAGTCCAACTGTCTCTTGTTGACCTATGTTCATCATTTCTTTTAACCAATTACTTTTTGTAGGTACTAAGCCAGCATCTAGTAAAACAATATACTCTCCCTTCGCTGAGTGAATCCATTTATCTCTAGTCGTTCCAGCTATAAAACGGATTAGCTTATTGTTGATTGTGACACTATCTTGTAATGATTCAGGTAACAAAATTTCATAAGCAGAATAGATTGTTTTTTCAATCAAATTATTTAAATAACTAGTTAGGTTAGCTGTCTGGTTTGTTATAATAATTGAAACGAGTGGTGAAGTTTCATAAATATAATTAATTTTATAGGAGCCATAAAATTCAGCAATTTTCACTTCTGCTTTAATATCTCTTCGATCCATAGCAGCTTGTACTGCATGCTGACCAGCGATATAAGCATAGCTTTTACTCTCAGGATTTAAGGCTGTAGAAGATTCAATCGCACGCCAATGGTACATGATTCCAGAAATATGTTGAATTTTTTTTGCTTTTTTCAGTTGCTCTTAGAACAAAATCATAATCTTGACTGCCATTAAATTCTGTTCTTAACCCACCAACCTTATTTAATAATTCACGTTTTACTACAACAAAATGGGTAATATAATTATGATTTAAAATTAACTCAGGATTCCAACTAGATTTATAAAAAGCATTAAATCGCTTATTATTTTCTGTAATTTTATCTTCGTCTGTATAAATAAAGTCAATAGCTTGATCTTCATTTAAAGCCTTTACTACTTCATACAATGCTTGTGAAGCTAATTCGTCATCATTATCCATAAATCCAATATAATCCCCTGTTGTAATTTCAAGCGCTGAATTCGTTGCCTCAGAAATATGGCCATTCTTTTCTCTATAGATAACTTTAATTCGATCATCAGATTCTACATATTTTTCAAGCAAAGGTTTGATATGTTTACTCGGTGAAGCATCATCAGCTAAGCAAAGCTCCCAATTTTCATAATATTGATTTTTCAGTGAAGAGACACACGCTGCTAACCATTTCTCTTCTACGTTATATACAGGAACAGCAATGGAAATCTTTGGTTGAAATTTAAATGTCTTAATCTCCATTAAGACTTTTTCAGCATCAACCGGTGCTTCTACCTGTTCTTGGCGTCTGAAGTACCATTTAATAGATCCCAATAAACCACGAGATTGAATAGAATAAATCGCCCGTTGAAGTTTGGTTTTCTGTTGAACCATCATTGATTTTTCTAAAACATATTGAATTTTTTGACCGGTAGCTATATCAATATTTAATAGGTAGTTAGGTTGTTCGACTGTATCTTTAATTCTTATACTAAATCCATAATTTTGATCGCCCACTAATTCAAACATATCAATGACATCTCTTCTATATTCAGTTTCCACAGAATATGGAAAAGATGTATTGCCAGAATTAGATGCCATACTGAATTTTAACGGCATTTTTTCTTCTCTATCATAAGCCCAACCCTGAATAATCGAAACTTTTTCTTCTTCATCTCTTGTAATATCATCAATCACTAGGTTGATTAGGCGGTCTAATTTATTAATTGTTAATCGTTTATAATTTTTAGTTTTTTTAGATACCAAGCCATTGTTTTTTTTGATTTTTTTTTTAATTTTGCTTGTCTTTCACTAAAGATACAATCTATTAATTCTTGTTCAATTGGTGAATAATTACCTTCGAAAAGATAATTAATAGTAATTGTCATTGTTTTGCCGGCAATCTTTTTTCCCTTTATTTCAATTACTGGTACCTGTTTATCAGTAAAAAAGTAGTGTTGATCTTTTATTATTAGAGCATTCGTGGCAGAAATAGGAACAAGTTTACCATTAACAGCTAGAGATAGATCGATAATTGTCCCTATTAAACTAGGAAAAATTTTTACCAGTTTAATTTCTTTAGGAACCTCAATAGTAAAGGTTTTTGTTTCTGGTTTTCTATTATTGATTGCAATATCAAATTCTTTTTGATTTTCTTCACCACAATCAAAAAGAAAATGAATATTTTTATGATCATTAGAATTTTCAGGAATAGCAATGATGGGATTTTCAACTGGCTTTGAAGATAAAGCAAAAAAATACTGATAAACTTCACCATAAGGTCTAGCTTTGAAAGCTTCTCTAATCTCAATTGGTAGGTTTTCATAAGTTGTATTAATTTCATTATGACCGACTTGATTGATTGTAAAATCTTCTCTACTGATAAAAAGACCTAATTCAGAAAATAGTTTTTCAAATCCATCTTGTAAATAAAATGATTTGTGTGTTTCATCTAATAACCCTGTCTCATTCCAATGTAATCGATTATTAAATAAGTCAATTAGTACAGAATTATGAGCAAGATTAGGAAATGTAATTAAGATTTGACCATTTTCTTTTAAAAATGGTTTAACTTCCTTTAACGTTTTTTTAGGATTCATTAGATGTTCTAAAACATCAGCAAAAATAATATAATCAAACGTTTTACCGGAAAAATATTCCATCCAATTACCATCATCAATATTGCCATAGAAAGCATCTGTTGAAAATTGTCTGACATGGTCGTATAATTCTTTATCAAATTCAACAATTGACACATTGCATTTTTTTTGTTCCATTAAATAACTTGTCATGCGACCATTTCCTGGGCCGAATTCTAAAATGTCACTAGCCTCTTTTATCTGACTAACAATTTTCCCTACGCTAGTACTTTCATCTGTTTCCATTTTAAAATCATATTTCATTATTTACCATATCCTTCCATTTATGGTCCAATATAACAATTCCCTCACCCGCATAACGGCCAGTAATAAACATATTTACATATTTTGTTTTATAAACCAATGGTACGGTTGCATGTTCTTCATAAAAAGCAATATCAAAATAATATTCACCGGTTAATAAAGACATTTTACCATATTCTAAATAAAAAACATTTTTACCTTTCTTCCAAGGAATCATCTCTTTGTCCAGTAAGGTATTTAACCCACAAACATAGTTATTATCTACTGTTCGAATAGCTACGCCACATACTGGTGATTTGATTTGATCATTTTTAACAGTGTATTCTATTTTCAAAATAACTTTTTCGTTTTGGGTCACCATCTCTAATGGTTCTAACGAAGCATTTAGTAATTTTGCGCTTGTTACATCAATAATATCTGGAGCTTTGTTTTCGTCTTTGCTGTTTTTTTCACGATCAATTGTTTTAATTGATTTTTTCTTTAGATAATTTTCATAGTTTGTTGTAACATCCATTGTGTCACCAAACTCTACAACCTTACCATTTTGTAACCAAAATGCGCGATCACAAAAACGCCTTATAGAATTAATGTCATGTGAAACAAATAGAATAGTTTTACCAGAGTTTTTAATTTCCGTAAATTTCTCCATACATTTTAGTTGAAATTCAAGATCGCCAACCGCTAATGCTTCATCTACAATTAAAATATCTGGATCAACATTAATAGCTACAGCAAATGCCAATCGAACAAACATTCCACTTGAGTAAGTTTTTACTGGTTGATACAAATGGTCACCAATATTAGCAAATTCAATGACTGAATCTACACGTTCAGCCATTTCCTCTCTTGAAAAGCCAAGTACCATACCATTCAAAAAAATATTCTCATAGCCTGAATATTCAGGATTAAAGCCAGAACCCAATTCTAATAGTGCGGATATCTTCCCATCAATATCCATTGTACCAGCAGATGGTGTTAAAACACCGGTGATAATTTTAAGTAAGGTTGATTTACCTGACCCATTCTCCCCAACAAATCCAATCATTTCACCTTTTTTGATTTGTATATTGATCTTTTTTAAAGCATAAAAAAGATCATGGTAAGATTTTTTTGTTGGATTTAGCGCTTCTTTAAAACGGTCAGAAGGTTTTTTATACATATTATATGTTTTTGTAATGTTTTGTAAATCAATTGCATATTCTGACATTTGATACTCTCCTTATAATACATCTGAAAAATGAGGTTTTAAGCGCCTAAATAAAGTAGAACCTATCATTAGTAATATGAATGTAAAACACCAAAAATAAAGACTATATTGCCCATGTTCAAAAAACCAACCACTACTTAAATATGATTCACGGTATCCTTGAACAATGTAATAGAGTGGATTAATTTTTAATATTTTTTCATAAATACCATGTGGTTGCCACAAAATTGGCAATGTCCACATGATCGTTTGCATCATAATATTGATAAATTGCATAACATCTGGTAAAAATGGCTGTATTGATGCAGTAATCCAAGTGACTGCTGTTAGAAATACAAATAAACAGAATAAATAATAGATTAGTTGCAAGCTATAGACACTCGGCATAAACCCATTCATACCAGCAATGACAAATCCAATTAAAATAAAGAATAGGTGAGTGTAAAGATTTGATAATATCTTCGATGTTGGTAAGATTTGAATATTAAAGACGACCTTTTTTACCAAGTAACTATATTCTCTAAAAACATTTGTTGCAGATAACAAGGAGTCTGAAAAGAAAAACCAAGGAACCAACCCTGTAATCAAATAAACAATAAATGGATAATTGCCTGATTTAGAACGTAATCCGACTGAAAAAACAAACCAATAAGTTAATACTGTCATTAATGGAGTAAGAAAAGCCCATACAATCCCCAAGGCAGAACCAGCATATTTTGCTTTAAAATCATTAATAGAAAATTGAACTAATAATTTTCTATTTTTGAAAATATTTTTAAAAATTGATAACATTCCTTTAAACATTCAATAATTCCTTCCGTAATAAATCACATATTTTCTTTTTTTCTCTAGTCCATCTATTCTTCTTAACGATTTTAAATAACATTTTTATTCTATCTATAAATATCTATCTTTTCAATAGAAGTCCATTGTTTATAAAAAAAATTAAGGACTATTTAGCATAAAGTATTTATTCATTCAACTATTCTTCCTAAATTTCAATAAAATTGATAGATATAACAAATGAACAAAGAGTTGGCTAAATAATTTGTTGGAAATCATAAAAAAAATCTAATTTTTATGATTTATATGCTAAAATAATTAAGATGTTTCCCAAGATTGATTTTATTATACTAATTTGTTAGAAAGAAGTGAAACCATGTTCTTATTTATTATCTATGTATTCCTTTCATCAGCTGGATTGGTTTTATTTAAACTTGGTTCTGGCAATCTCAGTCTTCATTTACAGCATTCTTACTTTTCAATGAATATTTCTCTTCTGGCAGTTGCCGGTCTTTTATGTTATTTAGTCAGCTTTGTTTTGTGGATGTTAATTATTAGTCGATCAGAGATTTCCTATATTGTCCCTCTTGGGGTAGCTTGTACTAATATCACCATTTTATTTGCTTCCTACTTTATATTACAAGAAGTTATAACCACACATGTGCTCATTGGTGCAATTATTATTATTATTGGCATTGTAATTATGAATCTAAAATAGCGCATTTATTTTAATGATAGTCTTAAAAGATATCTTTTAAGACTATCATTTTATGTATATCGTTTTTCTTATTTTTTTTTAGATTTTAAAATAGAAAGTTCTTGAATCAAGGTTTTTAATTTATTTTCATATTTAGAAATAATAATTGTATTTTTTATTTCCATTACCAACAAAAAAATGATAGCAATAAATAACAAAAAGTTAGATGCCGTTTCAAATCCTAAATAAGTGGCAACCCACCGGGGTATTTGTGGAAAAATAGCAAAAATAATCAGTCCAATTGCAATTATTAACCAAACAATAGCATTCTTTAAAAGAAAAACATTTTTATTAATTGCCCGTGTAATATATAGAAAAAAACCAGTAGCAAAAAGCAACATCACAATTCGTAACATAGTTGAAAGCATTAATCTCTCTCCTTCATAAAACTAGCAATAATGATTGCTGAGCTGACTTCTATCATATATTTGATTGAACTAAGAGAACGAATTGAAGAAATCCCACCCACTCTTTCCATCATATTTACAGGACATTCAGCAATCGTAAATTTCTTTTTGATTAGATGAACAATGGACTCAGGCTCTGGATAATGTGTTGGGTAACGTTTAGCAAAAAATGCGATGACATTTTTATTCCCTGCTCGATAACCAGAAGTTACATCATAAATCGTAGTTCTAGAAGCTAGTTTAATAAAAAGAGAAAGCAGACTGATACCACGACGACGCATTCGAGTACTTTGAAATTTTGCTTCATTTCCTGGCATAAAGCGTGATCCGATCGTGAAATCATAGTTTTCATTGATAATTGGCTGAATCAAATCAGGTAAACTATTAATATCATGCTGCCCATCTCCATCAAACTGAACAGCAATATCGTAATTATTTGCCAAAGCATATTTATAACCTGTTTGAACCGCCCCACCAATTCCTAAATTCATAATTAAATGAATAGCATTTATGTCATGAGTATCCAAAATTTCTTTTGTCCTATCAGTAGATCCATCGTTAATTACTACATAATCTAATTCATATTGAAGCTTTTGTAATCGTTTAAATCGTTCAATTGATTCAATCGTTCGCAAAATATTTTCTTCTTCATTGTATGCAGGAATAATAAGAATTATTTTCATTGATTGAAGCACCTTCCTACCTGTTTCTTTAGATTATTCATAATCATTTATTTAAAAAGCTAGCAGATGAAGTAAGTCGCTTTTCATTATTAAAACAAATAATTCCTTGCCATTCATTATTCCTAAAATAATTCTAGCTGCTACATCCTACCAATCTTACTCAATCGTTCAATAATAAAAATATTTCTTTATTGTAAAACAATTCATTATAGAAAAATAATATAGGATATTAGCAAACATATGTAAAATTTTTTATAAAGAGCTTTTATTGAATAATCTTACTTATTTACTTTTATTTTATCAGAATAAGGATAAACTACAACCGTTATTAGCAATAAGGAGAAAATGGATAAATAATTTTTATAGATAATAGACGATAAATTTAAAAATAGTGAGTGATAAGTTAGATTATCTATCCATTCGATAACTAACTTATCCTTCACTATAAAAAATTTATTTTAAAAATCAAAATAACTCTAAACAAAAAAACTATGTTATAAATAAGAAACAGCTTGCTATTTTACTTGTTTTTAGAACTTAACATCTTCTCTAATGCTTCCTGCCAAGTTGGGATATTAAATCCTAAATTCTCAGCTTTACTTAAATCCATTACAGAGTATTGCGGTCTTTTCGCTTTTTGTGGAAATTGTGTAGAGTCTATCGGTAAAACTTTAACTTCATTATTTTTTAAAATTTCTTGAGCGAATT
Source organism: Melissococcus plutonius ATCC 35311 (assembly GCF_000270185.1). NCBI lineage: Bacteria > Bacillati > Bacillota > Bacilli > Lactobacillales > Enterococcaceae > Melissococcus > Melissococcus plutonius. Next base: position 836,787 of record NC_015516.1, on the reverse strand, counting down.
CATACCAACTGCAACTATTTTCATTTGAAAGATGATAGATACCATAAGGCTCTTGTTTTTTTATAATAAATACGATGAATTCAGCCAACGTCCGTGTCCAGGTAGGTCGCCCAAACTGATCATTTACAACTGTCAGTTGTTGATGTGTCTCAGCCAATTTTTGCATGGTAAAGACAAAATTATGCCCATATTGACCAAAAACCCAGGAAGTTCGAATAATATAGTAACGACTTAAATCTTTTTGAACAGCTTGTTCACCCAATAATTTTGTGCGACCATACTCGTTTTGTGGATTTGTTTGATCTGTCGTTTTATAAAAGTCCTCTTTTTTGGTGCCATCAAATACATAGTCCGTACTAATATAAACGAGTGTTGCATCAACGGATTTCGCAGCTTCCACTACATTTACCGTTCCATTTACATTAATATCTTCATCTAATTCTTTGCCTTCTTCTTCCGCCTTATCTACAGACGTATAAGCTGCACAGTGAAAAATAATTGTTGGTTTAATCTTTTGGACAAATGAATAGGTTTGCTCTTTATTTGTAATATCTAATTCTTTTGAATCAGTTGAGATATAATCAATTGCTAATTCATCCAATAAATAACGTAATTCAGTCCCTAATTGTCCATTACCACCTGTAATAAGAATCATCACTTATTCTCCTTTAAAAAGCTACAAAAAAGCTATTTTTCAATCTATCATTATTTTTATTGACCCTTTTTCGCATAAATAGCTTCAATTTTATTTTTATCTGCTCGCCACCAGTCTTCATTCTCAACATACCATTGAATCGTGTCACTCATTCCTTGGCGAAAATCAGTAAATTTTGGTTGCCAGCCTAATTCTTCACGCAATTTAGTAGAATCAATCGCATAACGTAAATCATGTCCCACCCGGTCATTTACGTGTTCATAAGCATTACTTGGTTGTCCCATCAACTCTAAAATCAACTCTATTACTGTTTTATTGTCCTCTTCGCCATCAGCACCAATCAAATAAGTCTCGCCTATCTGTCCTTTTGTTAAAATCATCCAAACTGCTGAAGAATGATCATTTGTATGAATCCAATCACGAACATTTTTACCAGTTCCATAAAGTTTTGGCTGAATACCACTTAGTATATTAGTAATTTGTCGAGGAATAAATTTTTCAATATGCTGATAGGGACCATAGTTATTTGAACAATTAGAAATCGTTGCTTTCAATCCGAATGAACGAACCCAAGCTCGAACCAATAAATCTGAACTTGCTTTCGTTGAAGAATACGGACTGGAAGGATTATATGGCGTCCTAGCAGTGAATTTTTCGCCCATTCCTTCTCCATGTTCCGGTAGATCTTCACGTAAAGGTAAATCTCCATAAACTTCGTCTGTTGATACATGATGATAACGGACATCATACTTACGACAAGCTTCAATTAATGTATAGGTACCTATGATATTCGTCTGTATAAATGGAAAAGGATCATTTAACGAATTATCATTATGTGATTCTGCTGCATAATGAACAACAGCATCCGTTTTTTTTACTAAACGATCGACCAACCCAGAATCAGCAATATCGCCAACAACTAACTCCACACGATCTGTTGGCAAATTTTCAATATTTTTCTTATTCCCTGCATAGGTTAATTTATCTAATACAGTTACGTGTACTTCTGGATGATTGTTTACGATATAATGAACAAAATTTGAACCAATGAAACCTGCGCCACCAGTAACAATTATATTTTTCATAAATATAGCTCCTTTAGTTAAATTTTACCATAAACAAATAGATTTTCTTGTTCAAATTCTTTAAAAGTTGGATGTTTTTTATCTTTTTCAGAAGTAATCGCTTTGTTTAGATCCATCGGCCACGCTATGCCTAAATCTGGATCGTCAAAGGCAATACCACCATCCGCTTCATCATTGTAGTAATTATCACATTTATATGCAAAATTCACATTAGGCGTTAAAGTCACAAACCCATGAGCATAGCCTTTAGGGACTAGCAGTTGACGATGATTATATTCAGACAGAATATAACTTTCCCACTTTCCATAGGTTGGACTATTTTTACGAATATCAACAATTACATCTAGAAGTGCTCCAGTGATTACTCTTACTAGTTTTGTCTGTGCTGCTTTACCTTTTTGAAAGTGTAATCCTCTCAAAACACCTGCCTCACTAGAAAGTGAATGATTGTCTTGTACAAAATCAAAGTTTAATCCAAACGTTTCAAATTTTTGCCTTGAGTAACTTTCTGTAAAAAAGCCACGAGAATCTCCAAATACATCCATTTCAATGATTTTTACATCTTGCAATTTAGTATTTTTAACTTTCATCTATGTTCTCTCCTTGCATTGTATGCTGTGTATAAACTTTAATTAAACACCAAGTTAACTATTCTGTATCTGCTAATCTTAATAAATAGTGTCCATAACCATTCTTTTTTAACGGTTGTGCTAAATCAATTAATCGTTCTTTTGAAATATAATCCATTCTGTAAGCAATTTCCTCTAAACAAGCTACCTTTAAATTTTGACGTTTTTCGATTGTTTCAATAAAAGTCGAAGCTTCAAGCAATGAACGATGGGTGCCTGTATCTAACCAAGCAAATCCACGACTCATAATTTCAACAGATAATTTGTTATTTTGCAAATAAACTTTATTCACATCGGTAATTTCAAGTTCACCTCGCTTAGAGGGTTTAATAGATTTAGCTATTTCAATCACATCATTATCATAAAAATACAAACCGGTCACTGCATAGTTTGATTTTGGATTTTTAGGTTTTTCTTCTATTGAAAGAGCCTGCATGTTATCATCAAATTCAACTACACCAAAACGTTCTGGATCATTTACATGATAACCAAAAACTGTAGCTCCTGTTTTCTTTTCAGCTGCACGTTGTAACATTTTTGATAATCCATCACCATAATAGATATTATCTCCTAATATTAAGCAGACACTATCTTTACCAATAAAATGTTCACCAATAATAAATGCCTGTGCTAATCCATCTGGATGTTCCTGAACAGCATATTCAATATGAATTCCTAAATCACTACCATCACCAAATAAACTTTCAAAACGAGGTGTATCTTCTGGTGTAGAAATAATTAAAAATTCATTAATACCAGCTAGCATCAATGTAGACATAGGGTAATAAATCATTGGTTTGTCATAAATTGGCATTAGCTGTTTTGATGTTGCTTTTGTAAGTGGATAAAGTCTTGTTCCGCTTCCACCTGCTAAAATAATTCCTTTCATATATAAACTCCTTCAATTCTAATTCATTCGTTGATCTTTTTTATAATTCAACCAATAAAAAGATTAATTTTATACCTATTCTCATAAAATGAATAACGAACTATTTTCCTAAAATAATTCGTTTAAATAGTTCGTTAAGCAAAATTATTCGCCAATATAATTTTTGTTGGAAAGATGTTTTTGTTTTAATTTCACTACTGTTTTTTCCATGTCTTCGATACAAGGTAAGTGTTTCAGGTAAAAATGCTGTACGTTTAAATGTAGCGCCAATTAAGCCAATCCACATGTCATGCATTGGTATATTGGTAGGAATAGGTAAGATTTTTTTTATTATTTTTCTACGAAAACACATGCCAGCACCAATATAACCATTTTTCATTATATTATGCCACCAACCATTTTTAATTTTGCGATAACCAAAGTAAGAATTATGCACAGTTTCAAGCGTACCATCAACAATCACTAAATCACTAATGACTACATCCATATCTGGATGTTCCTGAAAAAAGTCACGCATCACTTCTACCTTATTTGGCAGCCAAACATCATCTTGATCAGATAGAAAAACAAATTCTCCAACTGCCTTTGAGATAACAAAATCATAATTCGCAACAATGCCCTGATGAGGACCATTAAAAAATTTAATATTTGTATAGTTTGCTTGGTATTCCTCAATAATTTTTAATGTTTGATCTGTTGAACCATCATCAGAAATAAGCAATTCATCTTGTGGTTCAAGTTGTATTAAAATACTATCTAATTGTTCTCCTAAGTATCTTTCCCCATTATATGTTGTTAAACAAACTGAAATCATTTATTTTCCTTTCAATAGTTTAAATAATTCTAAAATTGTTAGTTGCCAAATGATGCGATTTTTGACCAAGAAAAATTGTTTAATGGCTCTTAAAAAAAGATGTTTCTTATGTTGATTTAATTTTGTCCTATCGTAGTTTTGATAAAAACGTGTTTCACTAGAAACAATAGATTGATACCGTTCTTTTGTCATTGCTTGATAATCCAATACGGATAATTGCTGAATTAATTCTTCTTTTAAAACCATGATGGTCATTTGCTTTTGTGATAAAAACCAGAAGAACCAGTGATCTAAAAAATCCAATGGAAATTCTTGGTTAAACCTACCACCTATAGCAGCAACGGCCTGTTTCGTTAATACCGTGCCAGAATTAATTGCTGTAATTTGTTTCTTTGCAAGTCCGGTAGGAGGAAATTCAGAATACCTTCCTACATAACTGGTGGCATATAAAGGTGAAATTTGCTTGTTATTCGCTTTAACAATTGGTACATACACAGCAATTTTATCATCTAAAGAAAGAAATAACAATCTTTGAACATACTCAGGTGTCATTGTTGTATCCTGATCCAACAAAAGAAAAAGTTCAGCTTTTTCTTTTGTTCCATAAACAATTCCCTCATTATAGGCTTCAGCTAATCCGGGATTTTTTGCGTTATGCTTATAGTGAACATTTCTTTTAAAAAAAACAGCATCTTCTTGTTGCATAGGACTGTTATCATAAACAAACAGATGTAAGGTGGAACAAGTTTCAAGCATTCGTGCCAACCATTTATAATTAGGAGTTTGTGAAATTTTTTTCTTATATAAAACCAAAATAATGACTAAAGAATGCGCCAACTAAAAAAACCTCCAACCCCATTTATTAAAGAATTTGATCATTGATTGAATAAAAATTCTAAATAATTTTTTATTTTTATGTGCACCCTTTTCATACATATGGGTAACAGTTTCAAGTGGTGAATATAAAATACGATAACCAGCCTTACCAAATCGTAGACATAGATCATTATCTTCAAAATACATGAAAAAACGATCATCAAAACCACCAATTTGTTTATATTTTTCAATATCAATGACCATAAAACAACCAGATCCCATTTTAATATAAGTTGTCTTTGTATCTGATAGATCACGACATTCATAAAAGTTTAGTCGTTTATCAAAAATTTTTTTTGTCAAATGAAAAGGGATAAAACGTAGAATATAATCAAATACATCTAATTTTTGACGTACTAAATATTGTGTAGTTCCATCTTCATTTAATACCTTAGGACAAACTGCTGCTAAATCTTCTTCTGCTTTGAGGCGAGTAACAAGTTGATTTAACGTTTTTTTGTTTACCAAAACATCCGGATTAAAAATAATACCTGTTTTTGCTTCTGTATGATTGAATACCCAGTTATGTCCCTTGCCAAAACCAATATTTTCTTTTTCTTTATGTAATGTGATAAATGGAAGATAGCTTTCTAATTGTTTGACATAGACAGGATCTGAATGATTATCAAAAATATGAACAGCATAACTAGAATCCATGCCTAATTCTTCTTTTAATTGATCAAGCACCTCAAAAATATAGCTACTATTATAAGTAACAATTGAAATAATAATTTTCTCTTGCATTCATTCACATCCTATACCTATTTTAATCTATAAAAAACTTGACTATTAAAATGATTTACCTGAAAATATATTCGGCAATATTTCATGTTATCTACCTATTCATTTTTAATCATTAAGTTTCTTAATAAATTAAACTAGCTATTATACCTATATAGTTTTAAATATAGGTAGATTACTATTTAAAACTATACAAAGTTAGAATTTTAATCATCTATTTGATTTTTTAATTCATATATTTAACTATTCAATAAATTATCTTTTCTTATTTTGTTTTTTTTCTGTATGTTTGCCTGAATGTAATTCTAATTGTTGATGTCTAAAGTCTCGATTGCCAAATAATTTTAATATATACATTAATGGCTGATGATTTTCTCCAACCAAACCAATTAACTCGATAAACAACTCCAAACCAAATAAGCAAGCAATAATTAATAAAACTGAAGCAATATGACTAGCATAGCTGAATAATAAAGCAACAAAAGAAAAAACTAATGCTAGGCCATAGATCGTCATCACAGCACCTTTATGTGTGAAGCCTAAAGACAATAAACGATGATGCAGATGCATTCGATCTGCAGAAGCAATTGGCTGTTTATTTAACAGTCTACGAATAATAGCATAAATTGTATCAGTCATTGGTACACCAAGAATAATCAAAGGGGTAATTAGTGTAATAAAGGTAGCATTTTTCAATCCTTGAAGCGACATAACTGCAATCATAAATCCTAGGAATAATGCTCCTGTATCTCCTAAAAAAAGTTTAGCTGGATAGAAGTTATAAGGAAAAAAGCCAGCGATACTTGCAACCAAAATAAATATCACAATTGGAACATAACTTGTTTTAGCGTTGAGAAAAAAATACCCGATTAATCCAATTGTTGTTAATCCAATTATTGAAACACCAGAAGCTAAACCATCTAATCCATCAATTAAGTTAATGGCGTTTGTAATTGCAAAAATCCATAAAACTGTTAATGGTAAGCTAAATAAATGCAAATCAACATAATGAAAAATAGGTAGAGTAATGAATTCAATCCGAATATCAGGGAGAAGAAAATAAATAACTAAGGCTGCTAACAAGATACCGACTGTTTTTGGAAGTGGCTCTAATTCTTTAATATCATCAATCAAACCAGTCACAATAACAATTCCCCCTGCTGAGAGAATAGGTGTAATATACCTAAGTGGAATAATTGAATGAAATAAAAATAAACATGAGAATGTAAAAGCAAAAAAAATAGCTAGGCCTCCAGCCGTTGGCATGATTTTAGTATTCACTCGTCGTTCACCAGGTTCATCATAGGCACCTATTCGAAAGGCTAACAATTTAATGAGTGGTGTAAGTATTAAAGATAAAATAAAGGTAATAAAAAGGCGAATAAACACCTTATAAATAAAAATAGACATAAGGAGACCTGCTTTCTGATATTCAAAATATACTAACATATACTTCTCTTTATTTATAATAGATCAGTCATATATTTATAAATTTTAAGGTTATATTTAAATTCATATATTTTGATATTATTTTTATCCTTTCATTCTTAATGCTTAAATTTTTCTTTTATCTGATCAATTGTACTATTTAACATACCAGATCTTTTCTCAATTCTTTTCTCCGATGAATATTCCTCTACAACTGCATTTATAATTCCACCAAAAATAATAATTGTTGCCGCAAAATTTAACCAGAGTATCAAAACAATAAAACTCCCAATGATTTGATAACCAGCAACTTTAGAATTAAAATACTTAATGTATATTCCAAAGACTTGTGACAATAACATCCAGCCAATTGTTGAAAAAACAGCTCCTGGAATGACTGAACGGATCGTTAATTTTGCGTTTGGAACAACTAAAAAAATTAGGCACATAATTATTAATAAAACAAATAAGGTAACTGGCCATTTTAATGTTTGAAACGTTACAATGAATGAAGTTGGAACTTTAAGGATTGGCTGCAAAAAGTCTAAAATATTTTTACCTAATCCCAAAATAATTACTACCCCAACTAATGCTAGTAATAATAGCAAAATCACCGTTAAGGAAACAATCCGTACAATAATAAAATTTTTCCTTGATTTAACACCATAAGCTTTATTCATAGCAATTTGCAAAGCATTAATGCTTTGACTGGCACTCCATAAAGCTGTCAATGCAGAAACAGACAGCAATCCACCTGAGCGTCTAGTCAGTAGTGATAAAAAGGCAGGTTCAAGATCATGATAGATTGATTCAGGAACAATCTCAGCTAGATAGGGTAACACATGATTTGGATTAATATTTAGATAAGGAAGTAAATTTCCAATCGCTATTAACAATGGAAATAATGATAATAATAAATAATAAGCCACAATTACTGAGGTATTTCCAATTTCTGAATCAATCATCCGTCGTTGAGTCGTTCTAATGAAACGTAGTAAGTTTTTGTTGTCGGTAATTTTTTTCAACAGATTCATTATACAACCTCTCTCATATCTTGTTTCTGCTAGTAAATGTGCTCAATAAGTCAGTTCTTCACCTTGAGAAGTTAAAATTTGAGGTCCTTCTTTTTGGATAGCTAATGTATGTTCAAATTGACAACTTAAGCCGCCATCACGGGTATATGCTGTCCACCCATTTGGATCCATCTTCATTTTCCATGTTCCTGTATTGACCATAGGTTCGATTGTAATGATCATTCCCTCTTTTAAACGTAAACCTTTGCCTGCTATACCATAATGGGGAACTGCAGGATCTTCATGAATCGTTGGACCAATACCGTGACCGATGAAATCACGAACAACAGATAAACCTTCTCCTTCTACATAAGTCTGAATAGCATGACCAATATCACCAATTCGATTGCCAACTTTTGCTTGTTCAATTCCTATATATAAAGCTTTTCTAGTTACATTCATTAAATGATCAATCTCTGATGTAGACTCACCAACAACATAGCTCCAACCAGAATCAGATAATGCACCTTTCAAATCTATACACATATCTACATTGATTAAATCACCATTTTTTAATTCTTTTTTTCTGGGAAATCCATGGCAAATTTCATCATTAATACTACAACAAGTTGCATATTTATAGCCATCATAACCGATTTGAGCTGCAATACCGCCATGTTCTTCGATGAAGTTTCGAACAAATACTTCAATATCCCAACTTGTAACGCCAGGTTTGATGAAAGAACGTAAGTGACGATGAACGTCTGCAAGTAATTCGCCAGACTTTCTCATTTCTTCTATTTCCCTTTTGGATTTTAATGTAATCATCTATTGATCGTCTCCTAAATATTTAAAAGTAAATTATGTAATCTAGCTTATTTTAACATATTTTTTTTAGAAAAAGCCATACTTAACAAAAATAGCTTTTATCTATCTTTATTCAGCTTTACCTTCTCGCTATTTTTCTAAAAAAAACAAAAAATTATAAATTATTTTTAGTCTTTATTTTGTATTTATAATTTAATAATTGAAGATAAAATATAAAAACAATGGTCAATCCTTTTTATAAAAGGTTTGATAGAAAGATACAAATTTAACAATTAGAGAAAAAAGCTTATAATAATTATAGTAAAATGAGCTGGGTAAGTCTTTAATTTATTTAATTTTTATACTAAGTTCAGTCTCCTCTATTATTCTGCAGGTAAAACTGATTATACAAATTTATTTTTAGTATCTCATTATTGGTCTCATTCAACAAAAACTACATTTATTGTTATATTTGTTATTTAATGCGGACAATTTTTTCTTTCACTCTTATTATTTTTATGTATAATGTAAAGGATAATAAATAGATATGAGGCGATTTCTTGAAAAATAAACAACCCCTATTAACAAAAACGTTAATTTCCTTATTAACCTTAACTTGTGGTGTCGTTGTAGCAAATATGTATTATATTCAACCTATTGGAACTCAGATTGCTAAAAGTTTTCATGTAACTACTGGTTCTATTGGTTTAGTTACAATGCTAACACAACTTGGTTATGCTTTTGGACTATTATTTCTAGTTCCCTTAGGAGATAGAATGGATCAGCGAAAATTGATTATACGTATGACTGCTCTTTCATCTATTTCTTTATTGTTCGCTTTCCTAGCACCTACTTATAGTTTTTTTGCTTTCTCTACATTTTTAATTGGATTATTGTCCATTGTTCCACAAATTATTATTCCTTACGGTGCTATCTTGGCAGGTCCAAAAAATCGTGGGAAGATTATGGGAAAACTTCTTAGTGGATTGCTAATTGGTGTTTTATTTTCCCGAACTATTTCTGGTATATTGGCTAGTATACTCCCTTGGAAAAGTATCTATCTTGTTGCCTTAGTTGCAATTGCTATATTGACAATTTTATTAAAATTTAAAATGCCTAAAACTGAAATTCAAAAATCAAGTGATCTTTCTTATCTATACTCCTTAAAAAGTACCCCATATTTGGTTAAATCGCAAATTATTTTACGAGAAGCTGCTATTAATGGCTTTTTTATGTTTGGCACATTTTCTATTTTTTGGTCAACACTCATTTTTTATATTAGTAGCCCAGCTTATCATTGGGGACCTCGTGAAGCAGGTATTTTAGCAGTTTTAGGTTTATCAGGAGCTGCTTCTGCCCCCATTGTTGGTCGCCTTTCTGATGCTTACACACAACGTAATATTGTATTAATGGGCTTATTTATGCAGCTGTTCAGTTTTGTACTTTTATTCTTTTTTGGCAGTCATTTATCGGCTTTATTATTAGCGATTATTTTTTTAGATATTGGTATGCAATTTGGGCAGGTTGCCAATCAAACACGTGTACAAAATTTAGGAGAAGCAGCTAGCAATCGTAATAATACAGTCTTTATGTTTTGTTATTTTATTGGTGGATCATTTGGTTCATTAATTGGTACAATTATGTGGCAACAAGCATGTTGGGTTGGTGTTACGCTTGCTGGGATCACTTTTCAAATTCTTGCCTTTATCTTTCATTTTGTTATTTTTGGTAAAAAACCAAAAATATGAGTTAAAAGAAAAGAACAATAGAGTTATTCTAAAAACTAGGATTTCCAGTCCAATAGAACTAAAAATTCATTTTTTCACTTTTTAACCTACTTCAACTGATTTTAAAATTACTAGATTAATCAATGACTTAAATATAGAAAAGTTGATTGAAATTATTGATATTAAGCATCATCTTCTATTTGAATGATACTTATATAGATATTTATCGAACACTATATTTTTTATTTTAAATAGTATTTATACTTAGAAAAATGTAAAATGGTTGTCTTATGGTGATTTTATAAAATTGAAATGTTGATATTTTAGACTAGTTAACCGAAGAGTCAGTTCAACTCTTTTAACTTTATATTTTCTATCGAAAGGGATTCTGATATAATAAAAATGAATGACGTAGAGGAGGAACAAAAATGACTCTAGCAAAAATTGTTTATGCGAGTATGACTGGTAATACTGAAGAGATAGCCGATATTGTTACCGAAACATTTGAAAATTTAGATATTGATGTAGAAATGAATGAATGTACTCAGGCTGAAGCAGAAGATTTTTTAGATGCTGATATTTGTGTGGTTGCCACTTATACTTATGGAGATGGTGAACTACCAGATGAAATCGTTGATTTTTATGAAGATTTATCTGAATTAGATTTAAATGGAAAGATTTATGGTGTCTGTGGTTCAGGTGATACATTTTATGATGAATTTTGTAAATCGGTGAATGATTTTGATGCTGTATTTGCAAAAACAGGTGCAATGAAGGGCGCTGAAAATGTCAAGGTTGATCTGGCACCTGAGGAAGAAGATGTTCAAAATTTAGAAGTCTTTGCAAAATCATTAGTAAAATCCTTAAAATAAACAACATGAGTTGATAAGTATCTTTTTCTTTTAGGCGAAAAAGATACTTATCTCAAAATTTTTAAAACGTTATTCCGTTATTATTTCAATAGGATGTTCCCATCCTAAAATGGCATCAATACTTTCTTTCATCAGATGTTTAATTTGTTCTTCTGTTGTATGGATAACATCTGTACCCATCAATGCAGCCAATCCTGTTGAAACAATCCATATTCCTGTATACAAAGCATTAATTTGTTCATCTGTTAGGTTTTTATATCTACTATCTGTTTTTAAAGTATCAAAAAAATGCGTATAAGAGAAAACTTGCATTCTTTTTCCTTCACCATATTCTTCTAAATAAAGTGCATGATAAAATTTACTTTCATTTTTAGCAAAATGAATATAACTCAATGATAAATCAACAACTTTATCCCCTGTGTGTACTACCGAAAAGACATCTTTTATCAAATATTTATTAATCTTCTTAAAAAGTTCTTCTTTTAAATCATTCATGTTCTTAAACTCTAAATAGATAGGTTGAGTAGAGCATTTCATTTTTGCTGCAATATTCCGTGCAGTAAATTTAGAAAAGCCCTCATTAGCTATTATTTCATAAGCAGCGTTTAAAATCTGTTCTTTAGTAATCGTTTTTCTACGCGCCATATTCTAAGTCTCCTTTATCTTTTTGCTATATAACACTTTTTAGAGGCGATCTTAAGATCATTGTAACATTTTTTAATCATTGTGAAAATAATATATTTCTTTTTCTAATAATAATATCAACTTTTTCGATTCAATTATATAACAGTAAATGATCGATTTTTTTCATGAGAGAATAATAAAAACCAAACATATAAAGCGCTAACAAGTAGTTGAGCTACAGTGAACAAAATAGAATATATCCTAAATAAATAACAATCAATTCTGATAAATAATCATAAAATTCTCAGCTATCTATTATTAAAAATCAAACAATTTTACTATTTTTTAATTCATATTTATTCATAAATGGTAATTAAAAATAACTTCTATTATTAGATTTCATTTGTATCGAAGTCATTAAGAAAAATAAAATCAATGAAACAAAAAAATAGATCGAACAACCTATCATATATAATGGAAGCTCGTATCTAATTTTTGTCTCTTGTTAAGTTAAAAATGAGTTACTCTCACATTATGATATCTAAATTCTAATATAAAAATTGAATCAGAAGATATAGTTTTCATTGAGTAAAAATGAATAATCAATATATAGACAAACATGTTTGTCTATATACATAAGTATATAAAACGTCTCCGACACGATTTGAACGTGCGACACCTTGCTTAGGAGGCAAGTGCTCTATCCAGCTGAGCTACGAAGACAGAAAGATTTAACAAGTTAACAATAATTTATTTTATGAATAATTTAAATTATCATTCCTTCATTCATAAAATTTTTTTATAACTAGACAGATATCTTTAATAATTTTAGTCGTCTTCTTTCTTTCTGTCAATAGTTAGTTAAATATAATTTATATAAAAGGATAGTGTCTAATGGATTGCCTTAAACAAACAACAATCTATCTATTTTTCAATTTGTTAGTTATCATTTACTGATATAAAAGTTAAAAGATTATTTTAAATAATAATCTTTTAACTTAATTTTTTAGTAAGATTATTCGAAAATAAACTGACTTTTTGTAGTCAAATAAGCCAAGACTAAGAAAAGATATAATTTATTTTAGTCTTTTAAGATTTTAAAAAAAATTGGTCTGTTGTTCTATGCTAGCAAATGATGTTATTTTGAAATTTGTTAGTTATATTTTTCTTTTTTAAAACCATTAAATAAATGTTTGTTACGCGAAAGAATGTTTAGTAAATTTACTATTAAAATTATAAATCGGTCAATTGTTAGATTAGAGCTAGACTTTTTTATTAGCTATATTAATCAAATCCATTATTATCTGCTGTCTTTTTAAACCAATAGCCGCTTTTTTTTATTGTTCGCTTTTGAGCATTTTTTAAATCAACTGAAATAAAACCATATCGATTTTTATATGCATTAAGCCATGACCAATTATCCATACATGTCCACATATGATAACCTTGTACATTGCTTCCTTCCTGGATAGCCTGATGAACCCATTTTAGATGATTGGTAATAAATTCAATCCGGTAATCGTCTTCGATGATTCCTTCATCGTTTTTAAATCGTATTTCATCTTCGAAGCCCATACCGTTTTCAGATATATAACAACGAATATTTTTATAATTTTCCCTTAAGTCAGATAAAATATCATAAATTCCTTTTTCATAAATTTCCCAACCACTATATGGGTTAATCTTTTTCCCCGGCAGGTCATAATCATCATAAAAATCTTCCGGTAAAATTCCTTCTTGATGCTTTTCAATCACTGACTCTTTTTTCTTCACTCGTCTTGGTTGATAATAGTTTATACCTAATAAATCAACCGTATTGTTCGAGATTGCTTGTATATCCTCTGTCATCGTTTGTGGCATTAAATCATTTTCAGCTAACCAATTGCATATAATAGTAGGAAATGAGCCTTTGACAGAAGCATCTAAGAATGAACGATTAAAAAGGCCATCAACCAATTTAGCTGCTTTAACATCTTCTTGATCTTTTGGATTACGTGGATAAGTAGGCGTTAGATTTAATATGATCCCAATTTCTCCCGGTAATTTCATATTATGATAAACTTCTATAGCCTTAGCACTAGACAAAATTTCGTGGTAAGCTACCTGAATGCCATGTTTTAAGTTCCTCTCATCTGGGTAATGCCAACCATAAAGATACCCTCCCTCAACAGGTACAATAGGTTCATTATGTGTAAACCATTTATTCACCCGATCACCAAATAGCTCAAAACAAGTTTTTGCATAATGCACATAAGCATCGACAACTTCTCTATTTAACCAGCCACCTTTTTTTTGTAATTCCATCGGCATATCAAAATGATACAAATTTAAAAATGGTTCAATGTCATTAGCAATCAACCCATCGATCACATGATTATAAAAATCTACTGCCCTAGGATTGACTTTTCTGGTCTGATTATCAGGTATTAAACGACTCCATTGTATTGAGGTTCGAAAAGAAGTATGACCCGTTTTTTTCATTAACTGTATATCTTCTTGATACTTTTCATAAAAGGCAGATGTCGTATCAGGACCTACCTGATTAAAAAATTTTTCTGGATGTTGTGCATACCAGAAATCCCAAATATTTTGTGCCTTGCCATCTTGCGCAAAATTCCCTTCCGTTTGTGTCGCACTGGCAGCTGATCCCCACCAAAAGCCTTTTGGAAACTCATAATTCATTTATTTTTTCTCCCTATTGTTTTTATTTATTTTTTGAAGATTTCATTTCATCATTTAACAATTGAAGTGTAGCTACTTTAACAAATGGCAAATAGACAACAACAGAAATAGCTAAATTAATTGCTGCTAAAATCCCACCGGCAATACTTTGTGTTGCCATGATACCTCCAATAATTGGTGGCATAACCCATGGAGGCATAAAGGTAGCACCAGGAACCAGACCAGTAATAGTTGCTAGATAAGCAGTTGTTGTAAGAAGCATTGGCGTTAAAATAAAGGGGATAAAAAGGACGGGATTCATAACAATCGGAAGTCCAAACATAACGGGCTCATTAATGTTAAAAATACCAGGTGCCACACTTAAATCTGTCACTACCTTATACGGTTTATTCTTACGACCTACTAAAAATACAGCAATTAAAAGCCCCAAGGTTGCTCCGGTTTCGCCTAAGTTTACAAATGAATCGAAAAAAGGTTTATTGACAATATAGGGTAATTCTTTTCCAGATTGTAACGCTCTCATATTTTCTTCAATCGCTGGCATATTGATTGTTTGCATTAAAGGATCAATCATATTTGCACCATGCAACCCGAAAAACCATAAAAATGGAGCAATAAATGCAAGTAATAAAGCCGATGGATAGCTATTGGTTAACCCCATAAAAGGTCTTTGAACAGCTTTATAAAAGGCAATAACCATATTTTCTATGCCAAAGCCAAGCAAGATAGAAGTAATCAAACTAAAAATACTGATTGTAATCATTGCTGGTAACAAGGCTGTAAAAGATTTTGCAATAGCAGGAGGAACACCTTCAGGCATTTTAATGATTAATTTCTTATTTGTCATTAATCGTTGAAAAAGTTCACCAGAAATAATACCAACAAGTAAAGCCATGAAAAGTCCAGTGGAATCTATCCCCTTTAATCCACCAATGGCAAAAAATGAAGCAACAGAAACTGTACCAGCAGCAATTCCATCCTTACCATAAGATCTCACTAGATTATACGCAACTAAAAATGCAATTAAAATAGAAAAAATTGCAAATGTTCCATTCCAAATATTCATGACAAAACTTTTCCAAATTGGTGTATCCTTAACAACTTTTGAAAAAACCTTATTCATAAATTCAGCATAGCCGGGAATGGATAAATTGTTAAGTAAGGTGCCTAAAGCACCTAAAATCATTAAAGTCATGGTGACAACAAAAGAATCACGAATAGCAGTTAAATGCCTTTGTCCTGCAATCATTGAGGCTTTTGGCATAAAATATTTTTCCATCCACTGAACAAACCCATTCATTTTTTATTTCTCCTTTTTTATACAAATTAACTTTTATATAGCATTATACACATATTATTGACTAACGATGAACTTCATTAAGCTGACGATAAACCTCAATAAATTCTTTGGCTAAATCTGTAAAAGCAATGGCTGTCATTAAATGATCCTGACTATGTACTGTTAATAAACTAATTGGAACTGATTCGCCTTTAGCTTCTTGTGTTAACATCGCTGTTTGTGAATGATGGGCTTGCACCAAAGAGTTTTCTGCATCCTTAATTTTTTGATCAGCTAATTCGAAGTCTCCTTTTTTAGCAGCTGTTATTGCTTCCATAGCATCACTTTTAGCATTACCACCATAAACGATTAGATGCATCGCTACTTCTAGATTATTTGTTTTCTCTTCCATTATTTTTCCCCTTTCTTATCCTTTATTTTCTCCAATTAAGAAAAGTGCTTGATTTAGTACATTTTCACCATTCATCATGCCATAATCTGACATATTGATAACATCTACGGGAATATTTTTGTCGCTTAATTTAGATTCAAATTGATCTTTCATAAAACGTACCTGTTGTCCCAACAATAAAACATCGACTGATTTATTTTCCAAATTTGTATCCACATCGGAGGCAGAAACAGCAAAAATATCCACGTCTATTCCTTTTGCCTCTGCTGCTTTTTCCATTTTAGTTACTAATAAACTTGTGCTCATTCCTGCTGAACAAGCTAGCATAATTGTTTTCTTTACCATAATAATCACTCCTAAATTTTTTGTATACTCTTTTATATGCAAAAAGCATGCCAAAATAAGCAGCCTAAATCTTTGATCGATCATGTTTAGGCTGCTTTTTCCTTGCACACACACTAAAAAAATATGTACACACTATTATTTTAGTTCTATTTAGTTTCTTTTAATTTATTCTCATGAAATATTTCAATTAAATAAGCAATTTCATCTATTGGAAAAATAATCTGATAATTTTTTTCTAGTATCATGATATTTGCTTGGATAATATCTACTTCTAAATGATATTTCTCTATAAATTCAGTTAGGTGTGAAAATACTCTTAATTTTTTCTTTGTTAATAGTGAATCAACCAAAAAAGCTAAATGAATAATGATACCCATTTCAACATCTGATCTAATGATACAGTGCATATCTTTTTGAATTTGACAAACAATTTTCTGAAGTAAAAGGATTAGTTGTTCTAAAGAAGTGACAGAAGTAATTGTTTGCTGTAAAGAAGCAACGATTTTTTCTACCGACCATTCATCATTGACCAAGCATTTTAAATAGTCTAATTTTTTATGGTTAAAAATATCAAGAGCAGAGAAAAACGGTATTTTTTGATACCCAATATCTACGGTTCCCACAATTGCTCTAATATCATAAGATTCAGTTAAGTGCTTTATTCGTTTTTTAAACACGTCTTTCTCTATAAATTGCATCTGAATAATTTCAACCTTATTTCCATCAATAACAGATAAAATCTTTTTATGAAGTTTAGCTGCTACTCCTTCACCAGTAAAACAAGTGACAATAATAGCTATTTTCTTTTTTTTAGTTGTTTTTTCACAATGATCAAATTGTTCTAACAAATTATTTTCAAATATCAATTGAATGCTTTGATAAATATCTGATAAACTTTTTCCAATATTTGCCATACGAATGGCTTCAAGTACAACCATTGTACTTGTCAACGTAACCACTTTTGTTGGTATTTTTGTTTCCTCATAAATCATCGTACCAAAAGAATTTAACGAACCCATATCTGTTAGCAACAGGATACCTTTGGTAAAATTTTTACGATTAGATAAAACATAATTTCTTAATTGCTCATAGATTAATTGAACGTCCATTGTTAAAGGGAGATTCATCGCAATACCATATTTAATCTCTAAAATTTCTTGTGCCGTTTTCAGCATGCTGGTTGCTGTTGCCCCCCATGCATTAAAACAATAACAGTCACCTTTGTTTTAGGTATTTCTTCTTCCTTATTTACATTAATTGCTAAAAACATACAAATAAACCCAATTTCATCAAAGGGAATTTCAATGGCTTGTTTTTCCTCAATGATTGATGCTAAATCTATCGCTACTTGAAATTCTTTTTTCATGTTTTTTCTTATACTATTTAAATCAGGATGAATAACACGATGATTTTTTTTGATCCGCTCCATAGTACTCTGTAGATGAAGCGCAAAAGCAAAGCGTGCATTTTCCTCATATTTTCTATCCAATTTTTTCTCTGCTATATCGTATAACTGATTGGTTAGATTCCAAAATGATTCCGGTATTAATTCCTTATGTATAGAATATTGTGTCAGTTCATTTACATAAGTCTGAAAATAAGCTTCAACATCCTTGGTAATTAACTGTTCTAAATCGACTTTTTTCATTTCTTTTGTTGACAAGTTAGCAATTTTTTCTTCAATTTCTTGATAAATTTGCATATTTTTAGTTGGATCCTGAGCCCAAACGATATCTTTATTTCCAGGTTTAAAGGTCAAATAATTCATTTTACTATCAACAAAACGCACTAAATGATTTGGCAATTCTTTGACCTTAAGTAATCCTTTTTGAACTTGTAGAGGCAAATCATATTTATGTATGGTTAATTTTTTTTCTCCATGTGTCTTATAATGAAGAAATGCTTTGGCACAAACTAACTTTAGATCACGCTTTACCTGTCCAATATTTCCTTCTGCATTATAAAGCATAAAAGCTAAAACAACTTCTCTCTCCAAATCAATTGGCAAATTTAACCGATTAGCTTCCTGCTTAATAAACAGAGAAATAATTTCATACCGTTCATCCAAAGAACGTGTTGCAAGAGGTGGTAGTGTAATAACCATTGGGATACGACGATTGAATGTCTGAAGTAGTACTTCAGATGTCTCAGTCGTTGCGCAAATAAGTTGTACATTTGCTTGATAAGAACGCTCACTCTCACCTAATGGACGATAGCTTCCTTTGTCTATCACCATGAAAAGCATTTCCTGTCCCTCAGGTGGTAGTCGATGAATTTCATCTAAAAATAATATTCCTCCATCTGCCTTCGTAATTAATCCTTTGCTGTCGGCTGTAGCACCTATATAGGCACCTTTTTTTACACCAAAGATGTGGGCAAATAGCAGATGTGAATTTTGTGCATAATCTGCACAATTAAAAGAAACAAACGGTGACTGTTCGGATAATATCTTTGTGTTTACAGCAAAATGATACATACACTCTGCAAATAATGACTTCCCAGTTCCTGTTTCTCCAAAAATAATTGTATGTAGTCCCCTTGGTGGATATAAAACAGCTGCCTTTGCTTGCTGTATACTTACTTTTAACGATTCATCTACACCGACAAGACTGTCAAAAGTAATCTTCTTTTCTGAGAATTCTTCTATATTTTTTTTCTATTTTCTGGAAGAAAATAAATAACCGGACGACCATTCTTTTTAGAAATCTGTTGTTCTTTGTATAATTCATTTAAATAACGACTAGAGCTACTTCGACCAATCGCCAATTTTTCTGCTACTTCTTTGGCAATTAAGCCTTGCTTACTTTCTTTGAGTAAATTTATTATTTCTTTTTGCTTTTTTTGCATGTGTCCTCCTTAGTACATATTTTGCTTATTTTTATAATTTAACAAAATAGTGGCTAATAAATCAGATGGTCAAATAAGCAATAAATGAAGCATTTTATCCTTTTTTCTTTGGTTTTTGTTTTTTTGGTTTATCTACTTTTTTATTTAGCTTAGGCGTGGTTTGTAATTCTCCATTATAAAGAAATAGTTCCTGGGTTGTATATCCTAATGATTGAAGCAAACGCTTGTAATCTCTTTTTGTTCGATCATCAATGAATGTGATGATTTTTCCGTCTTCTCCCATTCTACCTACCCGACCAGCACGATGTAAATAACTTTCTTTGGTAAGAGGAACTTCCATATTCACAACATAGGGAACTTGTTGAAAATCTAGTCCACGAGCAGCCAACTCTGTTGTCAATAATAATGAAACTCGTTTATTTGTAAATTGATCAATGGCTAAACGTCGCAATTGTTTATTTTGATCTGATGCCAGTCCAATGACTGGTATTTGTTCAAATAATAATTTTTCCTCTGCTGTTCCTAAATTGGAAACTTGATTAAAGAACACAATACTAGAGAAGTTTGGAATAAATGTTAATTTTTTTAATGTCTCTAATTTTTTTCTTTGCGAAACTTCTAGATAGTAATGCCTAAGTGTTCCGGCATGTTGCATATCTTCTTTTATTTCAACCACCTGCAAAGAATTCACTAAATTTTCAGCTTCTGTTAATACATTTTTAGCCGTTGCCGAGAAGAAAACGATCTGATAATTAAAAGCACTGTAATTTAAAAGTTGTTTGGTAATCGTTAATTCATCTTGCTGTAATAATTGATCAACTTCATCGATAACAATTGTTCGTAAGGAGTTGCTTTTAATTTTTTTCATTTTCATAAGTTCAAAAATTCTTCCTGGTGTTCCTACTACAATTTCTGGTTTTTGTTTCAACTTTTCAACCTGCCGATGAATATTCGCTCCACCGATCAAAACTTGTGTTTTTAATTGAAGAAGCTTTCCCCATTCTTGAGCCACCCTTGTTATTTGCATAGCTAATTCTTGTGAAGGTGCAATGATTAAAAGCTGATTGCCACTATCTTTTTTAACATTTAATAATAAAGGTAGAAGGTAAGCTAGAGTCTTTCCAGTTCCAGTTGGTGAAACACCCAAAACACTTTTATTCTCTTTTAAAGGTAAAAAACTTTTTTCTTGAATTTTTGTTGGTTCTTTAAAACCAGAAGTCTGCCAATGTTGTTGCCAAACTTCTGGAAGTTGGTTCATATATGACATATTATTCCTTTCTATTGCTAAACTTCGTTATTTTTGTCTGCATCAAAAACGATACCCGCATCTTTTCTTAAATCTGTAAGTACTTGATTGACATTACGTGCAAGCATTAACCATTCTTCATAGTATACTTGCCAATTTGAGTCATCGACATTTCCAATGACAGCTGCAAAATCCTCTGCTTCTTCTGTCATTGGATTTACTTCTGGCTCAATCGAAATTTGGTCGCGTTCTTGACGTTCACGATCACAGTATTCCGCTACACCAATTGAAGCTATACCATCTAAGGATAAAGTCCCATTATCAAAATAGATCTCAGAACCAATAAATGAATCGACAATTTTGCCTAATTGTAAGGTGACATTAAAATGGTCATAACATAAGATGGCTGTTCCCATGCCATCAACTCCTGTTCTAATTTTATAAGCAGTGTACTTACATGTTTTGGGCATACCAAACCAACTTAATGCAGCATATACTAAATATACACCTAAATCCATCAACGCTCCACCAGAAAAATGTGGCGAGAAAACATTTGGTTCTTCTCCGTCTATTACTTTATCATATCTAGATGAGTATTGCATAAGTGTAAAGGATGCTCCATATATACGATCCTTTAACGGCAATAATTCGGTAATTTTTTTGAATCCTTTTTCATGAATATTACGAGCAGCTTCAAAAAAGTATACATGATTTTCTTTTGCTAATTCAATAATTTCTTTCATTTCACTAGGTGTTGAGAAAGCTGGTTTTTCTACAATAACATTCTTTTTCGCTAAAATTGCTTGTTTTGCTTGTTCGGAATGTAATGAGTTAGGTGAAGCAATATAGACAGTATCCATGTGATCTATCTTTAGAAATACACTTAATTCAATTGCATATTCTACATTATCATAATTTTCACCAAATTTTTGTGCGGTTTCTAATTTTCTTGAGTAAATTGCTGTTAGATCATACTTATTCGTTGCCAATGCTGCTTCAACAAATTGACGAGTAATCCAATTTGTACCAATTACGCCTAAATGAATCATATGTTTCACCTTTCTTTATCAAAATTTTTGATTTTCTAAAAGGAAAAAAGTCCTCTTATCTATTATAGCAATAGATAGAAAATAATAGATAGAAAAATAACTTATTATTCTATCTATTTCTTTAATAAGAATTTATCTTAATCGATTATCTATTGTTAACTTATTTTTTATCTTTCCATAACTACCGAATAAATATTACAAACGATACATTTTTATTTGTTGAATAACTAATGCTTTTTTATTATGATCAAATTATCAATTCCTGAATACCAACTATTTATTTTATAATCGTTTGTCCTACAGATTGTAAATCTCTACTAATATAATTGGCACCCTTTATAAAAAGTAGGTTGAAATCTATTTTAATTAATCACACGTTTATTATTAAATAGTCAAAAAACATTTTTTCTGATAAACTAGAGATGATGGTTTCATTGAAAGGGTGAAAAATATATGACACCAAACCGTGAAGATTACCTAAAATTAATTCTTGAACTAGGTGGCGACAAAGATAAAATAAATAACAAACAAATTGTTTCAGGCTTGAATGTCTCTGCTGCTTCTGTCAGTGAAATGATCTCTAAATTGGTAAAAGAGCACTTAGTAGAACATTCTCCTTATCAAGGCGTCCAGCTTACTGAAACTGGTTTACAAAAAGCAGGTGATCTTGTTCGAAAACATCGGTTGTGGGAAGTTTTACTTGTTGAACATCTAAATTATTCATGGAAAGATGTCAATGAAGAGGCAGAAGTATTAGAACATGTTACCTCTGAAACACTTGCTGATCGTTTATCTGATTTTTTAAAGCAGCCAGAGTTCTGTCCACATGGTGGAATGATTCCTAAAAAAAATCAATTATTTCATGAAAAAAAATGGAGAACATTAGCTGACTTTCCAGTAAAAACACATATACGAATTGCAAGAGTGTTAGATGAAAAGGAACTTTTGGATTATCTCGTATCAATCAATTTAAATATTAATGAAGATTACACAATTAAAACTATTATTCCTTTTGAAGGACCAATCATTATTCAAAATAACAATAAAGAATTATCTGTCAGTCACAAAGCAGCTAATATGATTTTTGTTGATCCATTGTAATCAAAAAAGAAAGGAAGTATTGTCATATGAATGAAAGTATTGCTTTATTTACTATTTTTGGTGGTACAGGTGACCTAGCAAAAAGAAAATTATATCCCTCACTTTTTCGTCTCTACCGAAAAGGATTGCTGAGAGACCATTTTGCTGTCATTGGAACAGCTCGTCGAGAATGGACAAATGACCATTATCGAGAAATTGTTAAAGAAACGATTAAAGAATTACATCCAACAACAGATGAGGCAAATTCTTTCACTGATCATTTTTATTACCAATCACATAATGTAAATGACTCAGGACACTACAATACATTAAAAAAGCTTTCTGATCAATTAGATGTAAAATATCAACTACAAGGAAACCGTATTTATTATTTAGCTATGTCTCCTCAATTTTTTGATACTATTGTTAGACATTTAAAATCGCAAAATATTTTAACAGATAATGGATTTGATCGTTTAATTATTGAAAAGCCATTCGGTTTTGATTATTCATCCGCCTATGATTTAAATAAAAAAATTCGAGCTGTTTTTCCAGAAGAAGCTATTTTTCGAATTGACCATTATCTAGGCAAAGAAATGATTCAAAATATTTCTGCTATTCGTTTCGCCAATAATATTTTTGAATCTCAATGGAACAATCGTTATATTGATAATATCCAGATTACCTTTGCAGAGAGTATAGGTGTTGAAGATCGAGGTGGATATTATGATCATAGTGGTGCTTTAAAAGATATGGTACAAAACCATATTTTACAGGTAGTTTCATTACTTGCAATGGAATGGCCAGTTACCTTTTCAGAAACAGAAATTCGTTCTGAAAAAGTTAAGGCTTTAAAAGCTATCCGACTATATTCAGAAGATGAAGTTCTGAAAAACTTTGTTCGTGGACAATATGCAGAAGGACAGCTAGCCGATAAAACATTCACAAGTTATCGTGATGAATCAAACGTAGCAAAAGATTCTAACACCGAAACCTTTGTAGCAGGAAAATTTTTAATTGATAATTTCCGTTGGTCTGGCGTACCTTTTTATATTCGAACTGGCAAACGGATGACTGAAAAAGGAACTCGTATTAATATTGTCTTTAAACAAGTTCCAATTGATATGTTTCGAAATAGAACAGATGAACATAAAACCAATCTACCTTCAAATATTTTAACGATTTATATTCAACCTACAGAAGGTTTCTCTCTAACTTTAAATGGAAAAAAAATTGGACAGAATTTTGATACAGAACCCATTAAATTAGACTATCGTCAACCTGCAAAAATGGCTGGTAATAGTCCAGAAGCTTATGAACGCCTTTTGTTAGATTGCTTAAAGGGTGACAGAACAAACTTTTCTCATTGGGATGAAGTTGCTCAATCATGGAAAATCGTTGATCTTATTCGACAAGTATGGGATAAAACGGAAGTAAAATTCCCAAATTATGCAGCAGGAACAATGGGCCCTTCTTCTGCTTTTGAACTACTTAATAAAGATGGCTTTCTTTGGCAATGGCAGCCAGATATGTGGTATCGAGAAAGAGGACAACTTTAATAAACAAATTTTATTAAAAAAGAGAGCAAAATGACTAGTCATTTTGCTCTCTTTTTCATTGGCAGTTAAATATAAATACAATAACCTTTTATATCATTGTAAAAAACGACACATACTAAAAATAACTACTCATCTTTTTTATTTAATATAGGCATTCATAGATTAAGCAGTATTGAATTATTCTAATCCTTCTTTAATTGCTTCTGGATAATTTTCTTCAACAATTTTTGCACAGCGTCCACAGAGTCGAGGCAATTTAGCATCTATTCCTAAATCTTTACGAACACAGCGACATCTTTCACAAGTTTCACCCTCAGCCTTTTCAATCAATACTTTCATATCATCAAATTCAATAATATTTTTAGAGGTATCTACTTCATTCTCACTAACAACAAATTCAGAAACAATTAATAATTGAGCAACATTGGAATCAACAGCTTCTAATAATAAACGTACCTGTTCATTAGGATAAATAGTAACTTTTGCTTCTAAAGATTTTCCAATTAATTTGCTATTTCTTGCTTCTTCTAATGCTTTTAATACTTTATCCCTAAATGATAAAAATGCAGTCCAAGTATCCATCAATTCATCTTGATTAGTAAACTCTTCAAATCCGGGAAATTCAGATAATTGAACATATTCTTCTGGTTCTTTTACATATTGCCAAATTTCTTCAGATGTAAATGGAAAAATTGGTGATAACAATTTAGTGATAGTAACAGCAATTTGATAAAAAACAGTTTGCATACAACGACGTTGATAATTATTCTCAGCTTCAATATAAACAACATCTTTTGCAAAATCTAAATAGAAAGAAGATAAATCAACAGTCAAAAAGTTCGTGATTTGACGATAAATTCTTAGAAAATTATATTTTTCATATCCTTCTTCTCGGATCTCTTTGATGACCTGATTTAAACGAATCATCATATATTTATCGACAGAACGTAGTTCATTATAATGAACCTTATTTTTATTTGGATCAAAATCATCTGTATTTGCTAATAAGAAACGCATTGTATTACGAATCTTACGATAGATTTCAGCCACTTGTTTTAAAATATCCATTGATACTCTTACGTCTGCTTCATAATCTACACTTATTACCCAAAGTCTTAAAATATCTGCACCTAATTGTTTAATGACTTTTTCTGGCAGAATGGTATTTCCTAGCGATTTACTCATTTTTCTTCCTTCACCATCTAAAACAAATCCTTGGGAAATAACTGATTTATAAGGTGCTTGCTTATTAACGGCAACACTTGTTGTTAAACTTGAATTAAACCATCCTCGATATTGATCAGAACCTTCTAAATACATGTCCGCTGGAAAACTTAATTCTGGCCGTTGTTGTAAGACTGCTGCATAAGAGGAGCCAGAATCAAACCAAACATCCATGATATCATTTTCCTTTGTAAATTCACCATTAGGAGAACCTGGATGTGTAAAACCCTTAGGTAGTAATTCCTTAGCTTCTTTTTGGAACCAAATATTAGAACCATACTCTGCAAATAAATTAGCTACATGATCGATCGTTTCAGAAGTGATAATTGCCTCACCATTTTCAGCATAAAAAATGGGTAGTGGTACTCCCCAAGAACGTTGACGAGAAATTACCCAATCGCCTCGATCACGAATCATATTATACAAACGTGTTTCTCCCCAAGGAATAATCCAATCAACGGTTTTAATATTATTTAAAATATCTTGGCGAAATTTATCAATTGACGCAAACCATTGTGGCGTTGCTCTATAAATAACCGGTTTCTTTGTTCGCCAATCATGTGGATAACTATGTGTAAAGAAATCAAGTTTTAACAAGGTTCCTTTCTCTTTTAAAAGTTCAATAACCATTGGATTGGCTTTATCATAAAAAACACCTTCAAAACCTGGTGCCTCTTTGGTTAACATGCCTCGACTATCAATAGGTGAGAGAATCTCTAAATTGTATTTTTTCCCCACAAGATAGTCATCTTCTCCATGACCAGGTGCTGTATGAACAAGTCCAGTACCAGCATCTAAAGTGACATGATCTCCCAAGACAACAAGTGATGTTCTTTCATAAAAAGGATGTTGTGCTGTCATACATTCTAGTTCTTTACCTTTAAATGTTTTAATGATCCTTGGATTTTCCCAGCCAATTGTATCTGCTACGGTTGATAATAAATCCTTTGCTACTACATATTTTTTGCCGTTTACATCAATGGCCACATAATCAAAATCAGGATTTACAGCGATACCTTCATTTGCTGGCAAGGTCCAAGGTGTAGTTGTCCAAATAACAAAAGATGTATCTGTATCTAAAAGACCTTTGCCATCAACTACTTTAAAAGCAACATAAATAGAAGGTGATTTGATGTCTTTATATTCAATTTCTGCTTCTGCCAATGATGATTCACTAGAAGGTGACCAATAAATCGGTTTTAATCCCTTATAGATATAACCTAATTCAGCCATTTTACCAAATACACGTACTTCTGCCGCTTCATAAACAGGATCCAATGTTAAATAGGGATTTTGCCAATCACCAGAAATTCCTAAACGTTTAAAGTCTTCACGTTGTTTATCAACTTGAGATAATGCATATTCTTTACATTTTTCTCGGTATTCAGCCAAAGATAATTCTTTACGTTTTACTCCCTTGTTTGCTAACACTTGTTCAATAGGTAGTCCATGAGTATCCCAACCTGGAACATAGGGAGAACGGAATCCAGACATGGCTTTTGCACGAACGATGATATCTTTACTAATCTTATTCAATGCATGTCCTAAATGAATATTTCCATTTGCAAAAGGAGGTCCATCATGTAGAACAAAAGAAGGTTTTCCTTCATTTAATTGTTGCCGTTTTTCATATAGTTTTTTTTCTTCCCATTCTTTTTGCCATTCAACCTCACGAGTTGGCAAATTTCCACGCATGGGAAAAGCTGTTTTTCCAAGTTGTAATGTATCTTTTATTTTCATATTATCAGCACTTCCTTCCTTTTATAAAAAAATAATTTTTATATAAAAAAATACCTTCGTCCAAAAGGGACGAAAGTATTCGCGGTACCACCCAAGATTTAAGACCAATGAAGTCTCCTTTTAAACCGATAACGAGATCAGGCGTTGAATCTTACTGATTTTATTTCAGATCCAATGAAAGATAGAGGATCTATTCAATATCAGGGTCTATCAATCTCTCACCATTATTGACTCGCTCTAAAGAATGATTATTGAATTTTCTAGTCTATCTTGATTAAAATAATTAGAATAGATTAACTTTCAACCTTGATTTCATCAGAGATCAAGGTTTCTTCTGCATTATCAATTGAAGCTTCTGATTGAACAACTTCCTCTTCCTCGTGTTCTTGCGTCTCTTTTGGAGTATTGAATGTTGTATCATTCTCAGAAATATTCAATTCACCAGCCAGTACTTCCTGAATAATTGTATCAGCATCATTTATGTAACCAGAAATTGGTTTTAAAATATCGTCCCATTCATCACTCTTCACTTGTTCTAGTTGTGTTTCTAACATAAGACTCAATCGCTGATGAAAGACACGTGTTTTTTTCTTTAATTCATCTGTTTCTAAAATTAAATGACGTGCATTTTCTGTAGCATGCGTTAAAATTTCAGTAGCTTTTTTCTCAGCTGCAGAAATTAAATCATTTGATTTCCTTTCTGCTGAACTAATTAATTCATTTGCTGTATTTTCAGCCGTAGTAACAATCATATCGGATTCTTTTGTTGCACTATCTTTAACTTTATCCGCTGTATCTTGGGCCACAATAATTGATTGATTTAAGGCATCTTTCAATTCATTAAAATATTGTAGTTTTTCTTCTGAGTGTTTTAATGATTTTTCAATTTCTTTATTTCGTTGTTGTAATTCTTCATAATCTTTTGTGATCTGATCTAAAAAATCATCGACTTCATCTTGATTGTAACCTCTCATTTTTGTAGCAAAGTTTTTATTTTGAATATCTAATGGAGTTAATGCCATATTCCTTCACCTCTTCAGCTTATTCCCACATCAATCACTAACAAATCATATCTTTTATGTTCTCTTTTAAAATAACACAAATTAGCGTCTAGATAAATAGTTTATTACTAAGAAGTTTCTTAAATCAATAAAATACTTATTTTTTTAAGACACCTAAGTTTATTCGATATTTACCTTTTTTTGTCTTATTTTCAATAGCTTGTAATTGAATGCGTCCATATCCCCTAATAGAAATAATATCTTGCAAACCAATGATAAAATCAGGATGTCCATTTTCCATCCAATTTACCTTAACTTTCCCTGATTCAATTAATTTTTTTGAATGTTGCCTAGATATATTGTAGACAGCAGATATTAAATTATCAAGTCTTAGGGAACTCACAGTATCTATTTCCTGAATCCAATTATCTTTCGGAACAATTAACTCTGTATCTTCTTTTTTAGATAAATAAACAGAAGTTTTTCCAATTCTGTCTAATTGGTTTATAATATAACTTTCAATTTCGTTTCCAATGAATATTTGCCATTTTGTACCATTTGATATAATATCGCCGAAATATTCTCTTTTAATGCCCATGTTTACCAATGTACCTAAAATTTTTCCATGTGATAATGTTGCAAACTTTATCGGATAAGTAATTTCAACTAACGAAATTTTAAAGTCCTCTTCGGATGGCTGATAATAACTTGGATAAATCATACAACGTTGTCGTTCAGCATTTTCATATCCACCATAAAATTTATACAAAAGATCATTATTTTGGTGAACAAGTGTTTCTAAAATATAAGCTTGCCTAGGATCTAAAAAATTAGTCAAATAAGGTGAATAGTATAATTCAACTTTTGATAACCATGAATTTACGGTATCAATAAAAGGATGTTCATCTTTTCGAAAATGTTGATACACATTTACATCTATGATAAATCATCCTTTCTATATAAAGTAATTCTAGTATGCAATGGATTGAAGAATAATTCCTAAGCCACCAGCAGCTAAGTTAAGTACAATAATACCAATTATAACATTAAACCCTATCATCCCAATATGAAGATTCAATCGATCAAAAAGACTTAAGTAAGTTTCACAAATTCGTGCAATTAGTTGCCCAAGTTTTGAATCATAAGCACCGGGAAACCAGGATAATAGAGCATAAATAACTAAAATACCTGAATAAATTTGAACAGCTTTATACAAGAATGTAATAATTATTGCTAAAATAAAATTTCCCTCCATAATTCTAAAAATCAAACAATTGTTTATTTGCTAAAGATTGAGCCGTAGCACTATCTATCTCAACAGTTGATGGCGTACAAAGAAAAATTTCATTACCAACTCTTTGAATATCTCCATCTACTGCATAAACAATCCCTGTCAAAAAATCAACAACTCTACGTGCTTGATATTCTTCTATTAAATTAAAATTAACTAATACAGCTTCTTGAGCGAGTACATGCTTTGCAATATTCATTGCCTCAGAATAAATTCTTGGTTCAATAATTGAAATTTTATTTGACGACCTTGTCATTGAGGACTCTCTTAAATGTTTATTTCCTAATGAACCAGGAGTAGCATGCATTGAGACAACCTTTTTCTCACTAGTTGGTCTGTCTGTCGGTTCTTCTTTTTCAGTCGTACGATAACGAGCAGAAGGTCTTTCAGTTAAAGGTGGCTGTCCTTCTTTTCTAGTATGGTTTTCAACCGAATTAAATTGTGTGTTTATCTTCTCTTGCTGATTGTATTCGTTATGACCATCTTCTTCATAATAATCTTCTTCATCACTAGAAAGACCAAAAAAGTTTGATAGAAAATTTTTATTAAAAATTGACATAGATAATTTCCTCCATTTGTACACCTTTGAATATTGCTGTTCCAATATGCATAACTTTATTGTACCTACTTCTCATAATACAATAGAAATTCATTTCCACTTCATATGCATATACAACATTCAGCAATAACGATGATCAATCACCTATTACAGCAATTATTTCATGACTTACTTATCAGAATGAAACAGAAACCCATTAGCCAAATAAATATCAAAATATTATCAACAATTTAAATAGATTTCTTCTGTTTAAATATTTATGTTAATAAAGCAAAGAAATTGCTGCTAACAATTATCTTTCAATTTATTCAGCTAATTTCAAATTAACTAATAGATTGAAAAATACATCTGGTTACTTATTAATTTTACCTTTCTATATTATAAATTACCAATCAAATGCTAATTTATAATATAGAAAGTTTTTTGATGTGTTATGAATCCATTTATTTCGTTAATTTTCAAGTTATATTATCTATATCAAGATAACATACTACTTTTCTGGTTTTTTCTGTTGATCTTGTTAAGTATATTTATATGACATCATCACTATACTAATTCATATTAACCGATTTTATTTGTTATCTTTAATTATCAATTAACATGTATTCCAAATTTCTCTATCGTTTTCTACGGAAGAAAGGTGGTGTATTTAATTCATCATCATTTGGGTTTGAAGATGATTCATCTGGATGGAACGTTTCAAATTCCTTCTTTTCAACATTATCAAAAGATGCATTATCATTGTTTGTACGTGTATTTTGTTCACGACGAAGATCCCAATCACCAAATGCATTTTTTTCGTCTGTTTGAGATTTTGTTTTTTCCATATCTAGCATAGGTGCTTGTGATGTTGATTGTGTTTGTGATTGCTGTCTTTGTTGGCGGTGTGGTTTTCTTTCTTTTTTCGAAGAATCAATACCTGTTGCAATCACTGTTACACGAATTTCATCATTTAAATCTTCATTAATAGATGTACCCAAAATAATATTGACATCTCCACTTGCTGCATTTGTAACAATATCTGAAGCATCTTGAGCTTCAAATAAAGTCATATCTAAACCACCAGTAATGTTTAATAATACTTGTTCTGCTCCATCGATAGAAGTCTCAAGAAGAGGAGAAGAAATAGCTTTTTTCGTTGCTTCTACTACACGGTCTTCCCCACTAGCAACACCAATTCCCATCAAAGCAGTTCCTTGATTTTCCATTACAGTCTTCACATCAGCAAAATCTAAATTTACATAACCAGGAGCTGTAATCAAATCAGATATACCTTGAACACCTTGTCTTAATACATTATCTGCTTCTCTAAATGCTTCTAACATAGGTGTTTTTTTATCCACGACTTCTAATAAGCGATTATTAGAAATAATTAACAAAGTATCTACATGTTCTTTTAATTGTGCAATTCCTTCTGCTGCAAAACGTCCACGTTTTGGTCCCTCAAAACTAAATGGTCGAGTAACTACGCCAACTGTTAATGCACCAATTTCTTTTGCTATTCTAGCTACAACAGGTGCAGCTCCTGTACCTGTACCGCCACCCATTCCTGAAGTAATAAAAATCATATCTGCACCTTGCAGAGCATCAGAGATGACTTGTTCACTTTCTTCTGCCGCTTTTTGTCCAACTTCTGGTTGAGAACCAGCACCTAATCCTCTTGTATATTTAGGTCCTAACTGAATCACCGTTTCTGCCTTTGAATTTTTCAAGGCTTGAACATCTGTGTTTGCAACAATAAATTCAACGCCTTTAACATTTTCTTCAATCATACGATTTACAGCATTACCACCACCACCACCAACACCGATAACTTTGATAATGGCGCCATTGTTAATATTATTATCTAAAGAAAATTCCATAACCATGTATCCTCCTATTTATTTAGATTAGTCAAAGATATTTGCAAAGAAATCTTTTATTTTTCCAGTAACCTTTTCACCATTTCCACTATGTTCCTCATAAGCTTCATAGGTATCTTGTGGTTGTTCTATATATGTTTCTTGTTTGATTTCTTGCTGTACAGAAACAGGTTGTGTACTCATTTTAGTTTGTCCTGGAACTGCTTGTTTTGCAATTTGATAGATATCATTTAACTGTGTAGAGTATTCAATAACACTAATTACATTTGTAAATATAGGATTACGTAATCCCATTTGATTTGGCACATGCAGTTTGACATTGACATCAAAAATTTCCTGAGCTAAGTCGACTACACCCGGTAAGCTTGCATTACCACCAGTTAAAATAACACCACCAGGCAATTCTAAAGCATCTATCTCATCAAGAACTTCTTTGGATTTTTTAAAGATTTGTTCAATCCGTGCCTCAATAATTTCGGATAAATATCTTTCATCCACCTTCACAGGTTCAGACTTACCAATAACATCTACTGGGAATTCTTCACTGGCAGATGTTCGATCCGGATACGCATCACCATAATTTATCTTTAAGGCTTCTGCATTATTAAATGATGTGTTTAACACAATCGAGATATCTTTTGTTACAAATTCTCCGCCTTCTTGATTGACATGGGTAAATTTCAACTGATTATCATGCATAACAGATGTTGTTGTCTGACCACCACCCATATCGATAACAATTGTACCAAAGTCTTTTTCACCATCTGATAAGACAGTTTCTGTTAGAGCTAGTGGTGTAATTGCTAATTCGTTGACAATCAAACCGGCTTTCTCTACGCATTTACGTGTATTATGAATAATGGTTTTTGGCCCTGTATAAATAACGCCAAACATTTCTAAGCGAACACCAATCATTCCTCGTGGGTCTTTAATTCCTTCAAAACCATCTACTGTAAATTCTTGAGGTAAAATAGCTATAATTTGACGTTCAGGAGGAGTTGAGCGAACCATTGCTGCAGAAGCGACGTTTTTCACGTCTTCGTCAGTAATTTCTTTTGACTCACTATTTACGGCAATCATTCCTTGACAGTTTTCTACTTCTAATAAGTTAGCTGGTAATCCTACACTTACATTTTTTATTTTTATTCCAGCTTTTTCTTCTGCCTGTCTAACCGCCCGCTGGATTGCATTGACAGTTTTATCAATATCAACAATAATTCCCCTATTTAAGCCATCAGATTTTGCATTTCCTACGCCGATAATATTCATTTGATCTTCAATAAATTCGGCCACTACAACTTTAACAGAAGTTGTACCTATATCAAGACCTACATACATTCCCGTTTTTACCATTAGTGGGACTCCTCCTCTTTTAATTCCAATATGTAAGCGGGTAGGTATTCACCCGTTTAGATATATTTTTATGATTGCTCACTTCTTCCAATTTTACCATAAACTCTAGTGGTTTAGGAAGCTGATTTTGTGAATTTAATCCTTTTATTTTTATTAATTTTCATTAATAGGTTGCGAATTTTCTATTGCATTCTTATTACTATTATTTTGAACTTTATTTTCAAAAGGATATGAAAATATTCCAACTTCCATATCAATTACACCTGATTGGTTCATTTGACTAGCTACCTGTGAATAATAAGCTAATTTTTTAGTTAGTTCTGAAATATTAATCAATACTTGATTACCATCATTCATAAACAATCTAAGTAACTCTTTATTGACTTTTGATCTTGCATATTCAATATTAGCAATTTTCTTTTTGGATTCAATTGGCAGTTGGTTATATGCCCCTATTACTTTTTTGATAGTTTCTTCTGAATGATCAAAATTCTTTAGAATTGGTTTCTCATTGCCAGACAACGTTGTTTTGTCCGGCAAAATTTTTCCATTTTCTAGAATTGGATAATAATAATTATCTCGTTCTTCTATGGCCATAATTTTGTACTCATCTATTTTTATTTGGAAAGAATTAAGACCATTTAAAGAAATTGTCGCTTTTTTTGCACGTAGAGAGTGTTGGACAATATTTTTTTCATAATTTTTTCTATCATTAAATTGTTTCCAGAGAGAATCGTTTATTTTTAATTTAGATTGTGACACAATTTGCTGTGTCTCAATATTCTTATTTCCTTTTACACTTATATTACTTAGTCTACTTAAAGGAGAAAGGAAATAAGTAATCACCAGAATAGCGAATAAAAAAATAGAAACAATCATTAAAAGCCGTTTGTATAATCGTTTATGTCTTTCTTTTTTAACATTTGGTAAACGATTTACAAATAATTCATAAGTGTTTTGTTTTTTCTCTGTAAGCAACAAACTTTGCGAAGTAGATTTATCGTCAATACTAATGGATTCATCTTTATCCGATTTTTCACTCATAGAAGTGTTTTCAATTATTGATTGTTTCCAGGCCACTTCTTTTCCTTGTTTTTTTAAGTAATCAAGATTTTCTTTCTGCCAAGGAGTGAGCTTTTGTTTTTCTACTTTTTTTGATGAATTAGGATATTCTTTATTGACTGGTTTAGATTTTTTTCTTCTACTAATAACTTTTCTACCCCTTTCAATAAACAAGTTCTTTAATCACCGCATATAAACGATTACAAGCATCAGGAATTCCTTCCTTTTTTGAGGCTTGAGCCATTTGTCGTTTTTTATCATCATCTAATAAAATATCATCAATGGCTTTTATTAATGTCGTTTTTGACAATTCCTGATCAGTAATCATTGTTGCTGCACCTACATCAACCAAGCTTTGTGCATTCTTTGTTTGATGATCATTGGTTACATATGGACTAGGGATTAAAATAGCTGGTAATCCTAAAGCAGTAATTTCAGCAATAGAAGTAGCTCCTGCTCTTCCTACTATCAAATCTACATTTGCCATCACCTCAGCCATCTTATCAATATACGGTTGAATACTAACATTTGTCAACTTGCTTTTTACAAGTTTAATTGTTTCTTGATAATATCTTTCGCCAGAAGCATATAAGACTTGATAAGGTTTATTTTCAAATAATGGTAAAGCTTCAACAAATGCTTGATTGATTTTTAATGCTCCCCTGCTACCTCCAAAAATAACTACGGTTTTGATATAGGGATCTAATTGGTAGGTCATTAATATATTTGATTTTTTGATTGAAACAACTTCTTGTGCACGTGGATTACCTGTAAGAACTACCTTATCCTCTGGAAAAAATGAACCAACATTGGAAAAACAGGTAGCTACTTTATCAACATATCTACTTAAAAATTTATTTGTCATTCCTGGAATACTATTTTGTTCATGAATAATTGTTGGGATTTTTAATTGTTTTGCTGCATAGATAACTGCACCAGAGACATAGCCACCAGTGCCAATAACAATATTCGGTTGAAATTCACGTAAAATCTTTTTTGATTTTCTGATACATTCAAAAAATAAATAAACGGTTTTTATATTTTGTATACTTAAAGACCGTTTAAATCCCTGTGTATGTATCTGTTCAAATGAGATTCCACGAGTTGGAACAATATTACTTTCTAATCCATTTGTAGAACCTACGTACAAAAATTCAGTTGCTGGTTCAATTTTTTTTAAATGATCAATTAGTGCTAAAGCTGGATAGATATGTCCGCCAGTTCCACCACCAGTTACTAATACCTTCATTGTTTTATCTCACTTTTCATTTTCTTTTAATTGTTCCACTGCTTTAATAAAAGCTTCTCCACGTATTTCAAAGTTTGGGTATTGATCCCAGCTTGCACAAGCAGGAGATAATAAAATAGTATCATTTTTTTGAGAAATTTCAAAGGCTTCTCTCACTGCATCTGTCATATTTGCGGCAGTTTTTATTATTAAGACTCCTGCATTTTTTGCTATTTTTCTTAATTTCTCTTTAGTTTCACCAAATAACACAATTCCCTTAAGATCTTTTAAAACAGGGATTAATTCGTCAAAGTCATTTCCTCTATCTAGACCACCAGCTAATAAAATTAATTGATTTGATGGAAAACCACTTAACGCCATTTTTGTTGCAAGAATATTTGTAGCTTTTGAGTCATTATAAAATTTTCTTTGTTTAATCGTATCAATATATTGTGTTCGATGAGCTACGCCGGAAAAACGATGGAGTGTTTCTCTAATAGATTCATTTGCTATATTATATAACTTTGCTACACAAATTGCTGCTAAGGCATTTTCAATATTATGGTTTCCAGGAACACCTAATTCATCTACCGACATAATAATTTCATCTTTAAAATATAATGTTTCATTTAAAAGATAGGCACCATTAACTACTTCATAGGTAGAAAAAGGTACAACAGTTGCACGGGTAGTTTTTACCATTTCTCTAAGTTCTGGTTGATTCCAATTGATAATCAATTGATCTTCTTGCTCCATATTTTGTTGAATTTGCCATTTTGCTGAAACATAATTTTCTCTTGTCTTATGGTAATCTAGGTGTGCTTCATAAATATTTGTAATTACTGCCATTGTTGGATAAAAAGAAGAAACTCCTAATAGTTGAAAGCTAGAAAGTTCCATCACCAACAGATCATCTTTGGTTGCATGTTGGGTGATTTCGCTTGCTGGATAACCAATATTGCCAGCAAGACGTGCTTTTCCTTGTTGTCTACCTGCATCTAAAATTTGCTGAATCATCATAGTTGTTGTTGTTTTTCCATTCGTTCCTGTAATCCCAATAATTGGACAATCAGCAATTTGATAAGCTAATTCTACTTCCGTTACAATCGGTATGTTTTTTAGCTGTGCAGCTATAATCATGGGATTTGTATAAGGAATACCAGGATTTTTTACCATTAAAGTAATTCCATCTAAAAGTTCAATTGGATGTTTCCCTGTAACAACATGAATATCCAAGTGTATCAACTCTTGGGTATCCTGATCATTATCAAATTGTTTTAAATCATTTACGATAACTTGTGCACCAAGTTTGTGGAGCAATTTCGCTACACTCTTACCACTTTTAGCTAAGCCAAGCACCAAAATTTTTTTATTTTTATAGTCAGTAATCTTTTTCATTGCTGATTTCTCCTTTAATAAATTAGAAAAGAATCCATAAGGCCAAGCCAGAGCCAATTAAATTGATCAACCAAAAAATAATATCTATTTTCCATTCAGACCAACCACACATTTCAAAATGATGATGGATTGGTGACATTTTAAAAATACGTTTTCCTGTTAATTTATAAGAGCTAACTTGCAATATAACACTTAATGTTTCACAAATATAAACAAAACCAATTAACAATAATGTCCATTCTTGTTTTAACATAATAGCAATTGCCGCTAAAACTCCCCCCAATGCCAGAGAACCTACATCACCCATAAAAATTTTAGCTGGTTTTTTGTTATAAGGAATAAAACCAACTAAGCCACCTATAATGCTAATACAAACGATGAAGACATCAAATTGGGCTTGTTTCCAAGCAATAATAGCATAAGCTGAAAAAGAAATTGTTGCTAAACCAGCGACTAACCCATCAATGCCATCTGTTAAATTGATAGCATTGGAAAAACCTACTAATAAAAAAATAATAAATAAACCATAAAAATAGCCAAAAGGAATTTCTATTCTACCAAAAAATTTAACGTATTTGGATATCCCTCTTTTAAGAAGACAAAATAAAAAATAATAGCACCAGCAATTTGTCCAATCATCTTCTGAGTAGAAGTTAAACCAAGATTACGTTTTTTAACAATTTTAATAAAATCATCTAAAAAACCCAATAATCCGTAAAGTATTATAGTAAATAATAGAATTAAAAGAGAAGGAGTCACTTCTTTTTGCCAAATTCCTACCATTAGTGCAGTAATTATACTAGCTAACAGAAAAATAACGCCTCCCATAGTCGGTGTTCCTGTTTTACTATTATGCCAAGTAGGTCCTTCTTCTCTTGTTACCTGTCCCTGTTTTTTTATAAGAAAATAACCAATAAATAATGGCATGATAACAATTGTTAATGCAAAACTGCACACTAAGGGAATAAAAATTTGTGTCCATTCCATACGATCTCTCCTAATTTTTTCCGATATAGTCTACTCATTCTAATTAATTTTCAATTGTTAATGTTCATCTTCAATTTTATATTCAACTGTCTCCCTTATAATTCTCTTATTATAAGAGAGGAGTTTTTTATTTCTAATTATTTTATTTATTATTTGGTTCTTGAATATCCGTAGCTAGTTTTAAGAGTGGATTTGCAATATCACCTAAATCTTTTTGAACATAGGTTTTAGGTCGTTTTATAGTTAGATAAAAAATATATTCTGGATTTTCTGATGGCATCATTTCAACTACTGAATAAGTATAATCTGTTTTTCCGGCTAAATAACCATTACTACCTGTAATTTCAGCTGTTCCTGTTTTTGCAGAAATATGATAGCCTGGCACTTTAAAAATATCATAAGCAATACCGTAAACTGGATTTTCAACTGTATCAACCATATATTCTCTAACAGTACTTGCCGTTTTAGCATCAATTGGCATTCCAACTTTTTCTATAGGTGTTATTTTTTCTTGGTTTGTATTTTTATCAACAATTTTACTAATAAAACGAGGTTTTAACATTGTTCCGTCATTAGCAATTGCTGTATATGCTTGCATCATCTGAAGTGAAGTAACTGAAGTTGCCTGTCCAAAGGAAGACATTGCTTGATCAACGTAATTATTTCCTGGCAATCTACCAATTCCTTCATTCTCTAAACCAGAATTAGTGCTTTTTCCAAAGCCAAATTTATGCATATACTCTTTCCACTTATTTCCACCCAATCTTTCTTCTAAATGTACCATACCAATATTGCTTGACCAAGAGAGTGCTTGTCTGTAGTTAAGTATATGCTTATTGCCTAGACTTGTATAATCATGATCATTAATCGTTACATCGCCTACCTTTATACCACCATCCCGACTATATGTAGCATTTGGATCAAATTTTCCTTCTTGAATAGCAGCGGCCGTTGTAAATATTTTCATTGTGGAACCAGGTTCAAAAGAATCTTCAGAGACAATGTTTCGCCAGGTAGTATTTCCATCTAATCCTTCTTTAGTTTCTGGATTAAAAGTCGGACGTTGGGCCATTGCTAGGATTTCACCTGTTTTTGCCTTTGCTAATACTGCTGTCATGTCTTCTGGTTCAATTTTTTTCATAATCGGATCTAAAAGAGATTCCAAACGACTTTGTAAGCGGCTATCAAGAGTTGTATAAATATCTTGACCATCTTTTGCTTTTTTTTCTTCGGCCACAGTTCCAGGGAGAGGATTCCCATATAAATCTTTTTGATAATATTGCCGACCATCTTTGCCACTTAAAATATCATTATACATTTTTTCCAGTCCCATTTTACCAACCAAACCCTCACTATCCTTATCTGGATTTGTTAATGTAGTATAGCCGATAAAATGAGAAGAAAATACACCATTCGGATAAAGACGTGCCGGGTATTCTATAAAAGAAATTCCATTAATCTTTTTTTGTTTTAATTCTTTTTCAATTGCTTGTTTTGTTTCTAAAGTTAAATTTTTACCATGAGAACCAAATTCCACTTGATATTTAGTTGTTCCATCTGTATTTTTATTGTTATTTAAATAGTCTAATACTTCGCTTTCTGTCAGTTTGGTATATTTATTTAAAATTTTAGCAATTTCTGGGAAATTTTTTTCTTCGACATATAGTTTTTTCTTATTTACGCCCAAATATTTCTTAGATAAAATTGCCGTAACAGAATAAGAAGTAGCATCCTCAGCGATTGGGTTCCCATAACGATCAAAAATTGTTCCTCTTTTTGCTTTGATTACATTGCTTCCCTGATATAACTCTTTTGCTCTCTTCTCCAATGATTCTCCAGCAACCTTACCGGTCACAGTGATATAGGTCAATCGGTAGGCAAACAAAAAGAACAATCCAATACTCGTAGCAAATAATATAATGCCTACTTTTTTACGATTGTTCATCGGATTTACATTTTTATTTTGAATATATTTCTTAATTTTACTCTTTACATTCATTATTTCACTTTCCTCAAATTACCATCAATTTCTGATAAGCCTTGTTTTTTACCAATTGATTTAATACGATCTGCCTTAGAAAGTTCACTTTTTTCTTGCTCTAATTTTAACATCTCTTCTTTTTTTCGTTCATTTTTTACCTGTGCTTCAGTAATATTATTCATTGTTTCAGAAATAGTCGTTCTAATCTGAATCGTTATAACAACAATACCAACAATAGAACATAATAATAAAATACAAAGGATCTTTTCAAAAACTGAAATTTTATTTAATTTTTTTTGGGGAAGTTGAAAAGATTCTTTTTTCTGATTTGTTTTCTTAATTTGTGATGCAATGACTGGCTCGTCCATTACAGGAACGTCATAATGATTATGTCTCATCTTCTTTAACTCAGCCATTTGCTTTCCCCCTCTAACTTAAATTATTTTTTCAGCAATTCGTAATTTCGCACTACGTGATCGATTATTTTGTTTTTGTTCTTCTTCACTTGGTATAATTGGTTTTTTTGTGATTACTTTTAATATTGGTTGATACTCCTCTGGTACAACTGGTAGTCCTGGTGGTAAATCTTTCGGTGTACTATATGATTTAAACATATTTTTTACAATACGATCTTCTAAAGAATGGAAGGTAATAACGCCTATCCTACCATTTTTGTTTAATAATTCAATAGCCTGTTCTAAAGAAACTTCAATGGCACCTAGTTCGTCATTTACAGCAATTCTAATGGCTTGAAATATTCGTTTAGCTGGATGTCCACCTGTTCGACGTGCTGGCGCAGGAATGACCTTTTTTATAATTTCAACCAATTCTCCTGTCGTTTGAATCGTTTGGTTTAAACGTACACGTTCAATTTCACGAGCAATTTGTTTAGAAAATTTTTCTTCACTATAACGAAAAAAGACTTTCACCAAATTCTCATAGCTGTAATGATTGACAATTTCATAGGCTGTCAGCGAACTTGTTTGATCCATACGCATATCAAGTGGCGCATCGTGATGATAACTAAAGCCACGCTCTGCCTCATCTAATTGTGGAGATGAAACCCCCAAATCATAAAATATACCGTCCACCTGAAAAACATGTTTCTCAAAAAGTTTTTCTTTTAGTAAACGAAAATTTGCTTTAATAAACGTTACCATTTGTTTTTCAACATAGGGCGCTAGGCGTTTAGATGCAGCAGTTAACGCCATTTCATCTTGATCAAATACATAAAGATGACCTTTTTCAGACAACTTAGAAAGAAGATACTGACTATGACCACCGCCACCTAATGTACAATCTACATAAATACCATTAGGATTTATATTTAATTCGTTGATTGTCTCTTTCAATAAAACAGTTTGATGGTTAAATGTTTCTGTCATTTCTTTCCTCATCTCTAAAAATTAAAAACCAAAATCAATCATTGTTTCTGCTAATTCATCAAAATTAGCCGCTGCCTCAGTTGAAAATTCTTGCCAACGTTCTTGATTCCAAATTTCTACACGATTTGAAACGCCCACAATCACACATTCTTTTTTCAAATAAGCATATTCACGTAAATTAGCTGGGATATTGATACGTCCTTGTTTATCAATTTCACATTCAGTTGCAGCAGAATAAAAGAAGCGAATGAATGTCCGAGCATCTTTCTTTGAAAGTGGCATTTCTTGCAATTTTTCTTCTAGCAAAATCCATTCATTTTGCGGGTAACCAAATAAACAACCATCCATGCCCCTTGTAACAACGAACTGACCACCTAGTCGCTCACGAAACTTTGATGGAACAATGAGACGTCCTTTTACATCTATGTTATGCTGAAATTCACCCATAAACATAAATAGTTT
This sequence comes from Melissococcus plutonius ATCC 35311, assembly GCF_000270185.1. Classification (NCBI taxonomy): domain Bacteria; kingdom Bacillati; phylum Bacillota; class Bacilli; order Lactobacillales; family Enterococcaceae; genus Melissococcus; species Melissococcus plutonius. Next base: position 794,595 of record NC_015516.1, on the reverse strand, counting down.
CCCCGCTTTTTCATTTAATAAAGTTAGTCTACCATAATCCACCACTTTCTACCACTAAAAAAACTAAATCTCTCTCTTTTTTAATAGGATTTAAAAAAAATGTAAACTTTTATAATTTTTTTGTATAAGGATAAGTAAAAATTAATACTTATTGAAAAAATTTGTATATCACGAAATAATTTTAGCTTAGCAAATGATATTTTTAATAAATTATATTTATAGTGATTTGCATTCTAGCTTTATCTGACTAAAATAAAAAAGATCAACTCAAGTAATAAATAATATTTAAAAGAACAAATAAACTATAAAACAATAAACTAAATAGAAAAGTTAGTCGCCAAAAGGTCTTAAAATATCTACTGTATAAAAGTTCGCCATAAGAAAATGCTTGAAAAATAGCTGTAATAATTCCCAAGATTAAAATAGACAAAATTAAGTAGGGAAGAATCGATTTCCCATAAGTATCTTTTGATAATTCATTTAACCCTAAAAATAAAAATGGAATAGAAAAATCAGGTGCTTTAATTTTATAACGTTTCAATAAGGGAATAGAAGAAACAATAAATTTTCCAGCAAACAATACAATAACTGGAAAAACATACCAAAATAACATAATAATCGAGAATGCTTTCATTCACAACAAATCCTTTCATATCTACCTGATTTAATTTTACATTCTATCTACTATAGCTTATTTTCTTGTTAAATTCATTACAGGAATATGGCAATTTCCTTAAACATGCGGCTAAATTATAAGCATTTTAGCTTTAAGTCAATTATAATATATTTAAGCAGATTAAAAATGCAATGAGGTGTTTTTATGATTAATTATTTAAAATTTGAGAACGGTAGTTTTATATCAGAGCCAGTAAGCACTGATACAACTAAATGGCTTTATGTTGAAGCACCTACTGATGAAGAAATCCAACAAATAACCAATAATTATCATTTACCTAAAGATTATGTAACAGGAATATTAGATAATGAAGAAGATCCTCGCTTCGAAGGAGAACGACAAGAAAAATTAAGAAAAACTGAACTAATGATTTTACTATATCCACATGCTAAAAAAAGTCCTAGTGGTTACATGCAATTAAAAACCTATCCTTTTGCCTTAATAATAACAGCAGACAACAAATTGATTAATGTTATTAATAGTTCAACAGATTTTTTTAAACAAATTTGGCGTCAACCAATCCTTAACACACAGCTACCTCTAGCTGAAGCAATTCTTCTAGAGATTGCTTGGCGTATTTCTTTGACTTATAATTCATTTTTAAAAGAAATGATTAAGCAAACAGACAAGTTGGAAGGTGAGTTGAAAGTAACCACCGAAAATAAACAGCTTTATCAAATAATGGATATTCAAAAAAGTCTCGTTTATTTTGAATCAGCTTTATCTGCAAACTTACATGTCATAAATATGCTATATGGCGAACAATTATTTAGTAACCCTGAAAACAACAGTCAACAATTGCATGATATTCTCGTAGAAATTAAACAGGGACTTACAACGACTCGAATTCAATTAAAATTAGTTGATAAAATTAGTGATACCTTCTCCGCCATTGTTTCAAATAATCTTAACAACGTTATGAAAATTTTAACTTCCTTGACTATTGTCTTAACAATTCCTACAATTATTGGTGGAGTTTTTGGAATGAATGCTAAACTTCCATTTGCTGATCGTGAAAATACCTTTTGGTGGATCTTCCTAGTTACCGTTGTACTATGTATTTTAACCATTCGAGGATTAAAAAAGAAACATTTACTTTAATTGTGGTTGATGATTTTTCAAAAAGGAGGTAAACTGTAGATAAAATAACCAATAAAAAAGGACGTGTGTTTTATGGACAAAAAACAGCAGAGTACTTTTTCTAAGCTAACAAAAGTTGTTGTCTGGTTAATGCTAATTGTGACCGTCGGTTCTGTTTTATTAACGGCAATACTAAATATATGATTTTAAGAGTTAACGACTTAAAATAAGCAGTCATTTATAAGACATTAAAATTTTGCTTATTTTAAGAACGTTGCTTTTTTTGTGGATAAAAAATATTCATTTATTATTACTATATTTGATTAATAATTGGCTAAATATCTCTGTTCATTCCATGAATTAACTAATTATAGATTTTATTGAATAAAATTCTCTTTTTCTTGGTTAACTGTTTAATTTTTGTTAGCCATATTTAATAATTCTTGTGCATGCTTTAAAGTTAAGGTAGTAATTTCGCTACCAGAAAGCATACGGGCAATTTCAGTCACACGTTGATTACTTTTCAAAACCCTAACTATCGTTTCGGTTCTTTCATCTATAATATTTTTTTCAATAAAATATTGATAGTCTGCTACAGCTGCGACTTGTGGTAGATGTGTAATGCATAAGACCTGTGAATTTTTTGAAATTTGATAAATTTTATCTGCAATTGCTTGTGCAACACGTCCGCTCACACCTGTATCCACTTCATCAAAGACAATACTGGTTATTCCTTGTGATTTTGAAAAAATTGTTTTTAATGCCAGCATGACACGAGATAATTCACCTCCAGAAGCTACCTTTACTAGGGGTTTCAACGGTTCACCAGGATTTGTTGTAATATAAAATTCAATAAAATCTAAACCAGCATCAGATAATTTATTTGGTGAGAGTGGTGTGAAATGTACACTAAATTCTGAATGTTCCATATAGAGTTCTTTTAGCTCTTTTAAAATACTTTTTCCTAATTTTTTAGCTACTTCTTTGCGAATTTTACGTAGTTCCAATCCTTTTTCGATTGTCTTAGCCTGTTTTTCATTTAACGCAGTTTCCAATTGATCTTCTCTACCTTCTAGTAGACCTACTTCTTCCAATTCATGAGTAATCTCTTCATAATAAGCTAATACTGCTTCAATAGAGTCACCATATTTTCGCTTTAATTGTCGCATCAATTCAAGTCTATTTTCTACTTCATTTAAACGTTCTTCATTTAATTCTAAATTATCCATCAAATGAGCAATGTCCCCACTAGCTTCCTGGAGAAGATAATAACTATTTTGTACTGTTTCGGCGATTGTTTTATAAGCTGGATCTAGTGTTTCAATTGTTGTTAATTCATTCATTGCTAATCCAATTTTATCTAAACTACTGTCTTCACCATTAATAGCTTCATAACTAATAGAAAATGTATCAGCTATTTTTTGAAAATTGGCTAATTTGTTCTTTTCTTCCAACAATTGTTGTTCTTCATTAACAACCAATTTTGCTGAGGCAATTTCTTTTTGTTGAAATTGCAACATGTCCATTCGTTGTGCAAATTCTTTTTCATTTTTCTGATGATTTTTTACCTTTTTTTCTAACAAGCGATATTCTTTGTATAATTCTTTATATTGCTTTTTAATTTGCTCTAATTCCTTACCACCAAATTCATCTAGCATTTCTATATGCTTATCACTTTGCATTAATTCTTGGTGCTCGTTTTGGCCATGAATATCTACCAAATATTCACCAATTCTGCGTAGATTAGAAAGAGTAACAATTCGTCCATTGATACGACAAACATTTTTGCCAGTATTGGAAATATCTCTTTGAATGAGTAGGGAATCTTCTTCAATTTCAATTCCTAATCCTTCTAATAAATGGATTAATTCCAAATTCTTAGGCATCTTGAACAATCCTTCTAACGTACATTTTGACGTTCCCTGCCTAATATAATCACTAGAACCTCTTCCACCTACCAATAAAGCCATAGCATCGATGATGATAGACTTACCTGCACCCGTTTCACCAGTCAAGACGGTCATGCCAGATTGAAATTCCAATTGTAGAAAAGAAATAATTGCAAAATTCTTGATAGAAAGTTCCTGCAACATATCTGATCACCTCAAATTTATATGTTTATATATACTGGATAAATTTTTGTTTTAACCATTCAGCAGCTACCTCACTACGTGCAATAATTAGGACACCAGTATCATCATTAATAGCAGAAAAAATTTTTTGTTTAAAGTTTTTTTGAATCAATGTTGAGCTGGCTGCAGCATTTCCTGGTATTGTATGTAAAATAACATACTTTTCCATTTGATCTACAGAAATTAATGCATCTTGTAACAATTTTTTTAAACGTGCTTCTGTATTTTTAGCTTGTTCATTAGGCATACTATAACGATAACCACCCGTTTGAGCGGGCACCTTAATTAATTTTAACTCTTTAATATCTCTAGAAATTGTTGCTTGCGTAACCGAAATGCCTTTCTCTTGAAGATAGACTACAAAGTCTTCTTGTTTTTGAACTACTTTTTCTATTAGCAATTGTTTAATCAATTGATGTCTTTCTTTTTTTCGCAAATTTACCATTCTCCTTATGGTTTTTCTCTTTATTGATTCTTAAGATCACCATTTAATAAAAAATAAAAACGCTACTTCTTAAGACACAAACTATAAATTTTTGCTTGTTTTTTCTTTTATTTATCTAGCTGTTCATGAGCGGATTGAACTACTTCTATTATTGTTTTATCTGCTTCATAGGTGCCTAATTGATCCACAGTAATTAGATGAATCAAAAACTCAATATTTCCTTCTCCTCCTGTAATTGGTGAAAAGTCTAATTGCTTGATAGTATAACCATGCTGTTGGGCAAAATGAACAATTTTTTCTAGTACTTCTTGATGTACTTTTGGATCTTTAATAATTCCTTTTTTTCCAACTTGTGACTTTCCTGCCTCAAATTGTGGCTTAATCAATGCAACCACAGAGCTATTTAATTTCAGAATGGCATGTAAAGGAGGTAAAATTAATTGTAAAGAAATAAAAGAAACATCAATCGTAGCAAAATCAGGTTGTCCATATATAAAATCATCAGGTTTACTATAACGAAAATTTGTACGTTCCATTACAATTACACGTTTGTCTTGTCGTATCTTCCATGCTAATTGATTGTAGCCTACATCTAGAGCATAACTTAATTTGATACCATTTTGTAATCCAACATCAGTAAAACCTCCAGTTGAAGCCCCAATATCTAACATGATTTGATCTTTTATTTGTAAATTAAAGACTGCCAATGCCTTTTTTAATTTTAAACCACCTCTGGAAACGTAGGGAGATAGTGTTCCCTTAACATGCAATTTAGTTTCAATTAAAATTTTTTCTCCTGGCTTGTTTAAACGTTCATTTTTATCATTATAAACCAAACCGGCCATGATTCCTCGTTTTGCTTGTTCTCTTGTATCAAACAAGCCTTGATTTAAAGCCAAAACATCTATCCGTTCTTTTTTCATAGTTACACCTTTCTAGGTAATTTTCAGTTGACTAATCATTTGTTCAAGTAGTTTTGGTTGAAAACCAGGAATGATTATCCCAATTTGAGCACTAATATTTTTGGCATTTGCTACTTGTTGTGTTAATGCCTCTTTCGCTTTTTCAATTCCTAAAAGAGCTGGATAGGTACTTTTATTTAAACATTGATCTCTACCAATTTTTTTTCCTTGTTTTTCTTCCGAACCAATAACATCTAACAAATCATCACGAATTTGAAAAGCAAGTCCAAAAGCATTTGCTAACTGCTTTAAAAGGTAGATAATTTCTTCTGATTGATTGGCTAGAATTCCACCAGCCATAAAAGAAAATTCAATTAATGCGCCGGTCTTTTTCCTATGAACTTCACTTAATTCTTGCAAATTAAGTGCCTTTTTTTCACCTTGTAAATCACCAGATTGACCTGCAACCATTCCTTCAGTTCCAGCAGTTTGTCCTAATAATTGTGTTAATAAAATTTTTTTACCTGCTTCAATAGTACTTAGTGCTAATAATTGGAAAGCTCCTGTTAATAAACCATCTCCAGCCAAAATAGCCAAAGCTTCACCAAAAATCTTGTGATTTGTTGGTTTTCCTCTTCTAAGATCATCATTATCCATTGCAGGCAAGTCATCATGAATCAATGAATAGGTATGAAGCATTTCAAGTGCTGCTGCCGTTTGATAGGCACCTTGTTCGATTGGACAATTAAAAGAATTTATTGTAGCCAGCAGAAGTAGTGGTCGTAATCGTTTCCCACCTGCTTGAATTGAATACAACATAGCTTTTTTTAAAGATTGATCAGATGTATGACTTTCAATAAAATTTGCCATCTCTTTTTCAATACGATCTATATGTTTTTGTTTAAAAATTGTAAAATCATTCATTGTTCTTTTTCACTTTCCTCAAACAATACTTCATCGTTTGTTTCTGTCATCATTTTTGTTAGGGTTTTTTCTGCCTTTTCCAAAGTTTCTTGACATTGACGACTTAGTTTCATTCCTTCTTGAAAAGCTGTTAATGCTTCTTCTAGAGGCACATCACCACGTTCCAATTGTTGGACAATTTCTTCCAATATATTAAGTGATTCTTCAAATGTTTTTTCTTCTTTCGCCATAAATTAAAACTCCTTTTCTAAAGATGTCTTACTTTCTACAACTGCTTTAACCATACCATCGGTATAATGAATCGTTAACTGATCAGCTACTTTTACTTCCTGAGCCGAACGAATAACTTTTTCATTTTTTGTTGTATAACTATAACCACGTCCCATAATTTTTAACGGGCTTAATAAATCTAACTGCTGAACCAGTGAAATAAATTGTTTGCGTTTATCTTTCACTATTTGTTGTGTTGCTGTTGTTAAATTTTTATTTAAAAATGATGTGTATTGTTTTTTCTCTTTTATTTGATTTAATGGTGCTTGTTGATAGAGTTGGTTAAGTATAGATTGCGTTTGTAGTTGTTTTTGATGATAAATTGCCTCGGCTAGTTGTTGAAGACGCTGTGTTACTTGATCAAGTTTCAACGTTTGCCCTTCATAAAGACGTTCAGGTTGCTTAAAAACATAGGAATTTTTCAAATGTTTAAAGTGTTCCTCCTGTTGTTGTACTAGATAAAGAAATGCTTGAGCTAATCGTTCTTGTCTTTCTTTAATTTTTAGTAACTCCTCTGATAGAACAGGAACAGCCATTTCTGCAGCAGCTGTTGGTGTAGCAGCTCTAACATCTGCTACCAAATCAGCAATCGTTGTATCGGTTTCATGACCAACAGAAGATATAATGGGAATTTTTGATTGATAGATTGCACGTGCCACACTTTCCTCATTAAACGGCCATAAATCTTCAATTGAACCGCCACCTCGTCCCAAAATAATCGTATCAAAATTTCCAATTTTTTCTGCTCGCTCAATGTTCCTAACAATATCATCAGCGGCTTGTTCACCTTGAACCAATGTAGGAAATAAAACAAGTTGGGCAATGGGATAACGTCTGTGAACCGTTGTGATAATATCCCGAATCACTGCGCCACTGGGACTTGTAATAACAGCAATTCGTTTAGGATATAAAGGGAGTTTACGTTTTACCTTATTGAATAATCCTTCTTTTGCTAATTTCTCTTTCAATTCTGCCAATGCTTGATACAATGCTCCAATACCATCAGGTTCCATATGGTCGATATAAATTTGGTAGGCACCATTATTTTCATAAAGAGAAATCCTGCCTACGACTAAGACTTTCATTCCCTCTTTAGGTTGAAATTTTAATTTTTGAAAGGCCGATTTAAACATAATTGCTGAAATCTTAGCGCCATCATCTTTTAAGCTGAAATACTGATGAGCGTTTACTCGTAAACGAAAATTAGAAATTTCACCAGTTAAATAAATACGACCTAAATAGGGATCAGCATCAAATTTACGTTTTAAATACTTTGTTAGAGCAGTAACCGTTAAATATTGTTGCGTCATGAATTCTCACCTTATTTCACTATTTTTAGCTGCATCAATCGTTTGCTTCATTAACATTGTAATTGTCATTGGCCCAACACCACCAGGAACAGGCGTAATATAATCAACAAGTGGTTCAACTTCATCAAACTTGACATCACCAATTAACTTTCCCGTGTCTGTTCGATTCATGCCAACGTCAATCACAACGGCACCTTTTTTGACAAATTCTTTAGTAATAAAATGACCTTTTCCAATCGCAGCTACAAGAATATCTGCTTTTTTTGTTATTTCTGCTAAATTTTCAGTATACGAATGTGCCAAAGTAACTGTAGCATGTTTCATCGTTAATAAATGCATCATAGGTTTCCCAACAATGTTACTTCGACCAACAACCACTGCTTGTTTTCCAACTAAATCAATCTGATAAGCTTCTAGTAATTTAATAATTCCATAAGGCGTACAAGGCAGTTGTACTGGCTTTCCAATAAATAGTTTTCCAAGATTCATAGGATGAAAGCCATCTATATCTTTAATAGGATCAATAGCAAGAAGAATTTTTTCTTGGTTAATGTGTTTAGGCAAAGGAAGTTGGACTAGAATACCATGAAAGAAAGGATTTTTATTATAATGATCAATCAATGTTAAAAGCTCTTCTTCTGTAATTGTTTCTGCTAATCTTTCAATTTTAGAGTAAATACCGATTTTTTCAGCTGTGATATGTTTATTTTTAACATAAATATTGCTAGCCGGGTCTTCACCAACAATTAAGACAACAATGCCTGGCTGAATCCCTTGTTTTTTTATCTCTGATACTTCTGTTGTCAATTCTAATTGCAACTCTTTTGCTAATTTTTTACCATCCATTCTTATTCCCACAGTTACTTCTCCTTTAATTTCTCATGACTAAAGTATCCACATAATAATGCATTTATTTTAGCATAAAATAATGGTTCTTGATACACCTGAAAAAACGAAAAAGAAAGCAAGTTCACTCCTAGGAACCTTACTTTCTCGCCTTAAACTATTTCTATAAAATGAACAATAGCTAAATTACTCTTCAAATAAAGATAATTTATCAGAATGTTTTTCTATTTCTTTTAATACGTTTGCCAAAATACCATTGGTGAATTTTCTTGCATTATCATCGCTATATTTTTTGGCTAATTCCAATGCTTCATTTAATGCAACCGGTGCAGGGACATCAGATGAATACATCATTTCAAAAACAGCCATTCGCAAAATAACCGTATCTATCTTAGACAAACGTTCAAATGTCCAATTTTTCCCTAAAAGTCTTTTGATCACTTGGTCCAATTCATTCTTATGACTACATACACCATCAACCAAAAAATCAAGATAAGTGGGAATCAAATTTTCTTGATCTTCACTTATTACTTCATAATTATCTAGCATTAATGCATAGTCAATCGCATCTTGTTTTGTTAATTCTGTATTAAAGTCCAAAGGAAATAAAGCTTGTAATGCTTTTTCCCTAATTTCTCGTCGTGTTAATTTTTGCTTATTCATTTCTTTCCTCATCTTCTGGAAATAATTCATTCAAATTTGGCTTTGGCATTTTCTCTGGTACAACAGCAGCTACATGAATATTTACTTCAGCTAAATCAACATCAGTCATGTATAATACTTGCTGTTTTATTTGGTCTTGCATTGCTAAAGCAACTTTAGGTACAGAAACGCCATAATTTAGGTAACAATAAATATCTACTTTCAACTTGTCTGCTTCCGTATGTAGATAAATCCCTTTTCCATGTGCAGCTCGTCCTAAAAACTCTGTAATATTGCTAGTAAAAGTACCACGCATTCCATAAACACCCTCTACTTTTGACACAGCAATTCCAATAATTACTTCAATAACTTCAGGTGCAATAACAATTTCACCTAATAGATCTTTATTATTGATTACTAGGTTTTTTTCATCAATCATCTTTTGTCCTCCTTGCTGAATAGAGAAGAATCATCTGTTATATCAAATAATCAGTTAATAAAATGAGCCGTTCATTCTTTAAATTGAGAAAATGATTCAATTCTAATTTTCTCTCACTTAGTGTATCATTAAATAAGTCGTTTTGCCACCAGAAAAATTAGAACAAATAAATAATTTTCAAAAACTTTTACTTAGTAAAATTAAATAATTTAAACTATCTTTTTCAAAACAATTCTCCTGAAAACAATTTTAAGAAAAAATCGTTCATTTTTAAATAAATATAATTATTTTATATCGGCTAGCTTACTTAGTATTTTTGTAATCATGAATAAAAAATAGTTGCTGACTTATATTTATACTCTTATTATGCTTAATAATAGAATTCTTCTATTTTTTAACTTCATCTTTAGCTGTAAGTTTTAATTAAAAAATTTTAGTTTTATAGAATGATTAATTTCTTTGGTGAATGTGTCAATAATCGATTTCCTTCTTTGGTGATTAATAAATCATCCTCAATACGTACACCGCCTAATCCATCAATATAAATACCCGGTTCATCAGTAACGATATTACCAACAACTAACTGCTGTTCTGATCGCATGGAAATTGCAGGTGCCTCATGAACTTCCAATCCAACTCCATGACCAGTGGAATGACCAAAATTTTCACCATATCCTAATGAAGCAATATAATCCCTTGCAATTTCATCTAACTGCATGCCAATTACACCTGGTTGTGCCGCCTTTAATACTTTTAATTGGACGTCTAAAACGATTTGATAAATTTCTTTTAATTTACTATCTGGCGTTCCAATGGCAAAGGTTCTGGTCATATCAGATGCATACCCTTTATAGTAACAGCCAAAATCTAAGGTAATCATATCTCCTTTTTCAATTACCTTTTCACTAGCTACTCCATGTGGCATTGCCGAACGCCAACCACTCGCAACAATCGTATCAAAAGAAACACCAGCAGCACCCATAGAACGCATAAAGAAATCGAGTCGGTTTGCCACTTCAATTTCTGTCATACCAGGTTGAATAAATTCTAATACATTTTTATAACCGGCATCTGCAATTTCACAAGCTTTTTCAATCATAGCAACTTCATCTTCATCTTTGACTTCTCTTAATTCTTCAATTAATCCTGAAACAGGAATCAAATCACATGGAATAATCTCTTCTAAGATACTGTATTCTGCAAAACTAACGTGAAGTTCTTCAAATGCTAAATTCGCTAAATTTTCTTTTTCAGCGAGATCTGTAACTGCATCAAATAGATGCCCTTTATTTTCAATAATGGTATATTCATATGCTTGTTTTTGTGCTTGAGTAGTGTAGCGAAAATCAGTGATAAAAAATGCTTGATCCATAGTAATTATTGCTGCACCAGTTGTGCCAGTAAAATTTGTTAAATAATAAAGGTTATATGGATCTGTAATAAAATAGCCAGCTAAATTGTTTTTTTTCATCAATTGACGTAGTCTATTTATTCTTATCATCCTATTTATTCCTTCTTTCCAATTATAGATTAATATGTATTTTTTATTATACAGCAGAGCTGAATGGATAAATAGTCTATGAATAAGCTTGGTTAATTTTAAATTAGCGATTTTATTTAATGAATCAAACCAGCCATTTCGATGTTCTGTTTATTCATCATTAAACCTATCAGTAAATATAAAACAGTTTTGTGCTATTTATTTCATCAAATAAATACCAGTTACCCTTTTCTATACAGTCACAAACCATTGCTTTTTTGCTTAAATATCTTATACAATGAGACTATTTTTCATATTTAATAAATATCCATATATTCAGCAAATTTTATATAATTTTATTTCTATTTGAATTTCTATAAAGAAAATAAATTCGTATATTTTGTCATCCAATATTCCCTTCATTTAATGCTAAATTAAAATTAATTGGTTAATATTTTTAAAACATTAACCTTATTTAATATTAAATTAGCAATGATGATTAAGCTCTTTAAAATACTATCTGTTGGAAATATGAGATGTATTCTTTGTTTATTCATTTCTAAACCTATTTACTTTCCACTCTAATCTGCTTGATTTTAAGCAAAACTTATGGTTATTTTTATCATACCATCTTCCTATAAATCTTCAAAATATATGGTATTTCATTATAATGACTTGTATTTAAACTTTTTTATTTTATTTTTAAATTTCTAAATAATATAAAACCACCTGCTAATATTGGTAAGATAAAAAGTACATTTCTATAAAAATAACTCAGTAGCGATTAAACATATAACAGATATTTGTTATGAATAAAAAAGAGAAATAAATCTACATTAATAGATCCTTTTCTCTTCTTTATCGTTTAATCTATTATTAATATTCTATTTATCCTGTTTTTTCAATAGAATATTTTTACTCAATATTCTCTAATTTTTTTACCATACCACCGATTTTATCGGCAAACCGTTCAGCTTCACGTGGATTTTCAAATTGCTTGATCATATTTTTATCTCTAGTACGTCGTCCATTTTTACTAATATAGCCGTGGAATACCTTCACAGCGTACATAAATTTATCACCTCTTATTTTTCTTTTTATACTAAATACATTAAAAATCAATAATCCTATTAATATCAATCAAAAATTATTATCTAACAATTATATTCTAGCAAATAAGTAATTAATTGGCTATTAATATCCTTTTCTATCTAAATCGTTCATTTTCCTTATTGTTTATTTCAATTTTAGAGGAAAATTTATGTCTTGTTAGATTCAGAATATATAAAACAATCACCAATAATAAAATTGCCAAAGCCAACAATAAAGTTTGAACCGCTTCTCCATGAATGATCATTAATTGTCTCAATATAGCTGTAATACAAATATAAATTAAATACCGAATAGGAATATGGTGGCCTTCTTGAATATAACGCAAAATCATTAACATAAATTCAAACAACATAAAAAATGATGTCACTTTTTGCATAATCATTGTAAAATTACTAATAGTCATTGGTTTTAATACATAGCAAGCAATATCGATTAAAAAACGTAACATAAAAATTAAAAGTAAACCAAATAACAGACTAAGAATAATATCTAATAAGGGTTGAATATATCTTTTAATTTCAATAAAATTTTTTTGCATTATCATTTCTTCTATCTATTAATAAATACACATCTATCATTCAAAATTTTTTCTATTTGTAATAATATCATGGGTTTTAAAAAAAACATAAAATTCAATCTTAAAAATAAACGAACAACAACATAATTCTTCATCCCTAACAAATTAGGTACATTTTAAATTAGTCTTTAGGCCCTTCTATTCCTAACTCCAATCAATTATATAATAGAAGAGTTTGGAATTAGTCAATTTCTGATTTTTTAAATTTTGCATTAATGAATTCTCGGCAGCTTAAATAAACAACTTAACTATAGAAAATTTTTTAATCAGCTAAACTTTCTTTTATTCTTTTATAGAAATAATTATAAATGATTATTAGATAAAAAATTCAATATTGATTTATCAAAAGCTATCTATCAGTTATAGTAAATGGATTATGAAAAATTATACTGTCTATTTCATTGAATAGTTTTATTTTAACGCATTAAATTAATCTCCAAATATTCATCTATCCAAATGATGTGTATTATTACTTGCAATATGTTATCTTTAATATAAAATTTTATTGACTACTAGATATTTCGTTTAACTTTGTTCTAGACAGACCGATACCTATATGATTGCATAGCTATGACATTACCTTTCAATAAAAAGTTGTATTGAACAATATTGATTGATAGAGAAATTTCGTATCATTGATGACAAAAGTTTTTTAAATTGATAAGTATCCCAAACATTAATATCTGCTATTAAAGCTGAAACCCAAGTAGTGTCATTATCAAATTAATCAAAAATTTAAATTTAATTTAAAGATTCTTATTACATCTTCCTATGGGAATATACAAAAATACTAGTAAACAAAAAATAGTGGTGAAGACATTTCATTGAATACCTTCACCACTAATATTAATATGTTTTAATTTATAAATTATTATCTTCTTTTAAAATATAAAATTATTAGAAATTAATCACATGAATTTCTAAGTGGTTTTTTCCAAAATATTTTCTATGATATTTTTTCCGAAATTTGTGTTTACTATTTTCTCATATCTTATAAAATTCTTATCTTATAAATGATATCTTTACACTTCTTTTCACATTTATTCATTTTTATTAAGAAAAATATGTAAATAATTATTTATCATTTAGGCTGTAGGTACAATCTCAGTAAATGAATGTATCCTATAGCATTCGAAAGGATACAAACTATCTTGTGTCTTTTTTCAAGCCTTCATAAGATAACATTTCATTGATAATTTTAACTAATTTAAACATTCGATTAGCTAAAGTTTTACTTCTGATTTTCCAAGTCTCTTAAATCATCAAATAACCAACGATTGTAAAAAATACCAATTTTACTGTAATAATGATTAATTATCTTTAGCTAGTACCTTATTAATTCCTCAATATTGTTAACTACAAACAAATATAGCCTTTTTCCTTGATATATGCTCTAAATATAATGAAATTGCTATAACAATTATATGGAAATACATAGTAATTTTCTGCTGAAAATATAGGTAATTTCACCGACGTTGCAATATTGCTTTATCTTTTAAATTCAAATTTTACTCATTTCTCAACAAAACACTAGGTTGATAGTTACCTAATAAACAAAATAATTACAAACATACAGATAAATACTTATACTGACTGCATAGCAATAAAAATTTCTTACGTTAATACTGGTACATAGATTTTTAATTAACCTGTGCAACTATAAATAATATCAGCTATTTTGACAGATTTTTTCTTTGATAATTTTCTTAATTGTATCTATCATTATTCTTTCCCCAGGTTTACTTATCTGTTCCAATTGGTTCACCTTACTAATTACCCATAAATATAGGCTTACATGGTTACATGGATTCAGACATACACACGCTTCTCTACTCTTTGAGTCAGGTGCTAATTTTAAGGATGTGCAAAAAAGACTTGGACATGCGAATATACAAACAACAATGAACGCTTACACCCATCTTACAGATAATAGAAAAGAAGCTACGACCGAGCAATTTATAAAATATGTTAATTTTTAAAAGTATGGTCAAAAGTATGGTCAAAAAAATAATGCATAAAATAAAAAAAGCTAAAACCCCTATAAATAAAGGATTCTAGCCTTAATTTTGCTAAGATTATTGAGCTACTGGATAGACAGATACTTGTTTTTTATCTCTACCTTTTCTTTCAAAACGAACGATACCATCAACTTTAGCAAATAAAGTATCATCGCCACCAATACCAACATTTACTCCAGGATAAATTTTAGTTCCACGTTGACGATATAAAATTGAACCACCTGAAACGGTTTGTCCATCAGCACTTTTTGCACCTAAACGTTTTGATTCAGAGTCACGGCCATTTGAAGTTGAACCGCCTCCCTTTTTATGGGCAAATAGTTGTAAATTCATAGTTAACAACATCAGCTACACCTCCTACTCTTTATTATTAAATGTTTGTATTTGAATAAATTCTGTATATTCTTGTTCAATGGATTGCAAGCCTAAAAGCAAATTTTCCAAAAGAATTTGAGCAATATTTGCTTGTTCTTGTGTCATTTTTGTAATCATTTCAACATAAAGATAGCCATCTTGCTCATCCTTTGTTTCAATAATTGGTTCAAAACCTGCTAGTGCATCAATGCCATTAACTGTACTTATTGCTAAGGCAGATACAGCTGCACAAACAATATCCTTGCCATATGTATCCATTTCTGCATGTCCAGTTAATTTAAATGAAACAATCTGACCAGCACTATTTCGTTTAAACAATCCTTTAATCATTCATAAGCCTTCTTCCAAAAAGAATTAAAGACTACGCATTAATTTTGTCAATAATAACTTTTGTATATGGTTGACGATGACCTTGTTTGCGGTGTGAATGTTTCTTAGGTTTATATTGGAAAGTTACAACTTTCTTTTGTTTTCCGTGTTTTTCAACAGTTCCTTCAACAGTAACACCAGATAAAGTTGGTGTGCCTACCTTTGTAGAATCGCCACCTACTAAGATTACTTCATCAAAAACAATTTTTTCGCCAGCTTCTACGTCTAATTTTTCAACGTAAATTGCTTGACCTTCTTCAACTTTTAATTGTTTACCACCTGTTTTAATAATTGCATACATGCTTAGAGCACCTCCTTCATAAACTTAGACTCGCCATCCTAAGCGGTAATAGACCTATTACACTTAATTACTTACTCTGTGCGGTTGTAGTTGTAAAGAATCATCTCACAATTACAACACTACCATCATACCAAATGCAAAAAAACGAGTCAACAAAAAATTACATATTTTACTTTTGATTTTCATTAATCCACTTGATAAATCAATTATTTTATTCATGGAAAATGAAAAGCACAGTTAAACAAGAAATCCATTTATAATAAAAATAAAGATTGGTTTACTAAAATAAGTCACCTTATTTTTTTAGTTTTTTTAAATTTATCTCTACCTTTATGTTTTTTATTGATTGATTCATTAAATAAAATAAGAAATAAAAATTGAATTTACTAGATGTTTCCTTTCAAAATTATCCTCTTTAGCTAATTAACATATAACAACATTAAAGATTTTTAGCTTCATTTTTAGGTCAATTAAAAAAGTGTAATATTTAATAACTGAAATATTTTTTCATATAAGCTAGCATAAAATATTCGGGTAGATAACAATAATTGTTCAGAATTTAACGGTATCCTTTTTAAATACAAGAGATAGCGGATTATTAAAAAACACTATATGATTGAATTAAATGTCTATTTTAAAATATAAATCATATCATTAGACCAATTAATTAGCATCTTTAAGAATATTGCTTGTCTATTATTGATTGGTAATAATGGATAGATTGATAGTTATTTTGTTATATAAAATAAGAATATCTATTGAATAGCATTCAAGTAGCATTGTCAGTTCAGTTATTATTAACGATACTACTAAAATAAATTTAATTGTTGAGAAATTTAGCTAAGATTCTTAAATCCGTCAATCAATGGCTAACCAGCTATTTCATTATAATTGTAAACAAATATGGTTTGTTTTCATTTTTGTTTAACTAGTTAATAATAGATTAATTATTTAACAAGAGAAAAATCATCTCTTATAAAGACACATAAAAATTGGTCTTTGTAAGAGATGATTCAACAATTTTTTACGTCACAAGAGGGATTCGAACCCCCGACCGTCCGCTTAGAAGGCGGATGCTCTATCCAGCTGAGCTATTGTGACAATAGTACTTAAAACAATAAGCGATAGCTAATTTTGCTCTCTCAGTAACAAGGTAAATAATACCAGAAATTTATCCTTGTTGCAAGAAAAATTTTTTTAATTTATTCTTAATTTGAAATTTAATTAATCTAGTAACTATTAAAATAATTTATTAAACCTATCTTATTCATTTATACTGTTCGCTTGCCACCTATTTATTAAAACAATAATAATTTTATATTAAAATAATTATTGTTAGGTTTTAATTATAAAATATATTGTTTGTTTAATCTATCTAAAATTGATAAATATTAATAAGTAAAATGATTTTTTATAAAAAATTATTTTTTGGTATACCTTATGAATTGCATATTTTATTAATTAATTCTACAATTACAATTAATTAATAAAATTAATGGAAAGAGGTTAATTTGTTATGATAAAACTTTATACCACGCCCAGTTGCACATCTTGCAGAAAAGCCAAAAAATGGTTAATGGATCATGATATTGAGTTTGTTGAAAAAAATATTTTTCGTGAACCTCTGTCTGATGATGAATTAAAACATATATTAGAACTAACAGAAAATGGAACAACCGATATTATTTCTACACGTTCAATTGCCTATCAAAAATTGGATATAGATTTTGATGCCCTAACTTTAAATGAATTGATTACTTTATTAAAAGAAACACCTTCACTTCTTAGACGACCATTATTAATCGATGAATTATGTTTAAATATTGGATTTAATGAAGATGAAATTAGAGTCTTTTTACCAAAAGAAGTCAGGAAACAAGAACTTTCACACATCTTACTATTTACAGGCATGAATAATTAATAAAATAAATAAAAAAGAAATAAAACTATTTGTTGAAACTGAGATTAATATATAAGTTCAGTTTTTATAAATAGTTTCTTTCTGCTGTTTACAAAATGGTCGATTTATTTAAAGTTTAGAGACAATAAACATTTGACAATTTTTTCTTTATACGACAAAATAAAACAATATTCATTTTATTATTTATTAAATAACATATCAATCTTGGTACATAAAATATTATTGAAAGGAGCTTTTCATCATTGAAAGTTGGCTATTTCTATTATTAATTTTAATGATTGCTATAATTGCTAAAAACAATAGTCTAATCATTGCAACAGCAGTTGTACTTATCATTAAACTTTTTCCCTTATCAAAGAAAATATTTCCTATCTTATCTACAAAAGGAATAAATTTTGGTGTAATTATTATAACTATCAGTATTCTTATTCCGATTGCCACTGGCCAAATTGGAATTAAAGATTTATTTACTATATTTAAATCACCACTAGGTTGGATTGCTATTTTTTGTGGTGTTTTAGTAGCTGTTTTGTCATCAAAAGGTGTAGGATTAATTGCTTCTGATCCACAGGTAACTGTTGCTTTAGTTTTTGGTACTATTATTGGTGTGGTTTTCTTTCGAGGTGTTGCTGCTGGTCCAATCATTGCTTCGGGAATTACCTATTGTCTTATACAGTTCATCCAGTTTATTGTTAAGTAACTCATTCACTTAAGCATTAATTTTTTATGTCTAAATTTCAAACTAAAATCACTTTATCAATAGGTCGATGTATGGGTGGATGTATTAATAACAAGTTAGTTTGTTGTTTTTTTTGTATAATATAATAGTCATTTTCTATTTGTTTAGAAAATGACTATTAATCGATTAACAAACTCATAAGATAAACAGGCAAAAATTCTCCATCTTTCGTTTGAAAACCTCTTAGCATTTCAGCTTCAATTTTAAACCCAAATTTTTTATACAAATGGAAAGCACGTTGATTCCTCTTTTGAACAGATAGCTCTAATCTTCGAATCAAATAGGTATTTTTTGCCCATTGTATAATTTCCTCTAATAAAATACTACTCAACCCAAATCCCCAATAGTCACTTAAAAGACTGATTCCAATTTCACCAATATGAGACATTCCTTGCTCAGATGAAGCTTTTACAGATGCTAAACCAATAATTTTTTCATTATTTAAAGCTAATAATGTAATATTATTAGAAGAGGAGTAAAGAGCAGCAAGATTATCTGCTACTTCTTCTTTCGTTAAACGTTGGATATTTTCATCCATCACTAAATAAGAAGTTTCAGCATTTATTTTTTTTATTACGGTAAGCATTTGTGCTGCATCGGTTGGTATTGCTTCTCGGATAGTAATTTCTTCACTCATCAGATCGTTCTTCTTTCCATTTCACTTGAATTTGCTCAAGTAATTGCTTAGAATATCTACCAATTGCCTGTAGCCTAACAAGACGAGTAGTAGGATTACTTTCTTTCTTTTCTAAATAAATTATTAAATAGTCAACTGGTTTTGTGTCTTCTCCTAATAAATTTCCCCATTCAACAATGGATACGCCATTTCCTTCAAAATACTCATCTAGGTATAAATCTTCTGTATTTTTTCCTATTCGATAAATATCCATATGATAAAGAGGGATTCGACCTTCTTCATATTCACGAATAATTGTATAAGTTGGACTTTTTACCATACGATTTATATCTAATCCCTTGGCAATTCCCTTTGTCATTGTAGTCTTACCAGCTCCTAAATCACCGACCAAAAAAATAACGTTTCCTGGTTGTACTTGTTTTCCAATTAATTTGGCCAACTGTTCAACTGTTTCAAGATCTGCATTCTTTATCTCCATATTTTTGACCTATCCTATAAATAATTTTTGTATTTTTCTATAAAAGCTGAATAAACTTATAGTTTTATCTTATAAAGATAATTTCATAAATATCTTACCAACAAAACTATAACAAATCACTAAGCAAAGCGAAGAAAAAACTATTCTTTCTTCTTGCTTCTAAATTCATTTCAATTATTTGTGACACTAGATATATTTTTCATATCTAAAGGTAGAGGAAGTTTCAATTCAATTTCTTGCTTTGTAAATGGGTGCTTAAAATACAAGCAACTACAGTGAAGTGCTTGTCGTTTTATCCTTTGTTTTTCTCTTCCATATAATTCATCTCCCATCAATGGACAACCAATAGCTGAAAAATGAACACGTATCTGATGAGTTCTTCCAGTATGTAATTGAATACGAACGGCTGCAAAATCGGTATATTTTTCTTCTATCCAATATTCCGTTATTGCTTGTTGGCCAGTTGAAATCACCTGACGTTTCATCAAAGATGAATGATCTCTACCAATAGGTAGATCAATCCGGCCATGTGAATCTAAATTTGCAATATTACCTCCAACAAGTGCTTGGTAAATTTTGACAACTCGTTTATTTCT
The DNA here is from genome assembly GCF_000270185.1 of Melissococcus plutonius ATCC 35311. NCBI lineage: Bacteria > Bacillati > Bacillota > Bacilli > Lactobacillales > Enterococcaceae > Melissococcus > Melissococcus plutonius. The sequence goes on along the minus strand of NC_015516.1, from coordinate 774,325 downwards.
TAATTCCTGATCTAATAAAGCATGAGCAAAGCCATGTTTGGCAAAAAGCATTAGTCCAGTTGTATCACGATCTAACCTAGTAACGATATGAACGACCTGGTTAGCATAATTTTTCTCTTTATAATAAGCTTTTACCCGATTCGCCATTGTTCCATTTGGATGGTATTGAGCTGGAATAGAAGGTATATTTACTGGTTTATTGACAACTAAATAGTGTTCATCTTCAAATATAATATCAATAGGTGTTGTGTCTAACAACATTGTTTCATGTTCAGCTTCATTAGGAATAACTACTTGCAATTGATCATTTTTTGTTAAATAAAAAAGGACATTTTGAATTTGATGGTTAACTTTAATTTTTCCGCCTTGAAATTTGATCTTTGCCAATAAACGCTTGGAGATTCCTAATTCTCTTAGAAAATATTTAATCTGCTTAGGTTCATTTTCATCATAAATCCAACTAAATTCCATGCCTAATCGTTAATCTTCACTGATAAATGCGTCCTTTACTCGATGCCAAAAATGCATATGACGATAGGAAGCAAAGTGAATCCTTTCTTCTGATATCTTATAATGGACAGAGGAAACTTCCTTTTGGAAAATATCTAATTGATCTACTGTAACTGAATAATCATGACTTTCCTGAAGTTTAATCTCTAACCATTCCGTATGAGCAATAACAACTGGTGAACCTAATGTTCGAAAAACACGATTGTTTAATGAGGCAATTTCTGCTAATTGAAAAGCATTAATACTCGGATGTAAAACAGCACCGCCAACACTTTTATTATAAGCGGTTGATCCCGTTGGAGTAGATATAGAAACACCATCGCCTCTAAACCGTTCAAATAATTCATCCTTAATAAAAATATCTGCTACCATTGTTCGATTGCCCCGTTTGATGGTTGATTCATTTAACGCTAAAAAATGTTGTGAAGGCCGTTTGTTATAAAAATCAATTCTTACGTCTAATAAAGGATAGCTAATACTCTTTTCTTGAGGCCTTTTTAAGCTTTCTATCAATTCATCTATTTCATAATCGCGCCAATCTGTATAAAAACCAAGATGCCCCGTATGAATGCCTAAAAAACGCACCTCATTTAATCGATGGTTAAACCGATGAAAAGCTGAAAGTAATGTTCCATCACCACCGACAGAAATGATTAATTCAGGATGCTGTTCATCAATTTCTATCGCATGTTCTTTTAACAACTTAATTAACTTTGTGGTTATTTGCTTTGATTTATCATTATTATTATAAACAATTGCAACCTTCATAAGCTTCTCGACTCCTATACTTACTTATTTTGTTGATTGTCTGTTATTGAATAAGGAAAATATTCATTTTTGATTATCCTCCTGCCATGAGAAAAATAATGTTGAGCCTCTTGTATTTCCTCACGAATTGAAGACATTTCTTCGTCCAACTGATAAGCTGCCTCAGCTGCTCTTTGTAATCTATCTTGTATTTCTTCTGGAAAATGTCCCTGGTATTTATAATTCAATGAATGCTCAATGGTTGCCCAAAAATTCATAGCAAGTGTTCGAATTTGAATTTCAGCTAATATTTTTTTCTCACCGGTAGTTAATTGAACTGGATATTCAATTACCAAATGATAAGATCTATAACCACTATTTTTTTGTTTGTAATATAATCTCTTTCTTGAATAATCTCCATATCATTTCTTTTTCTTATCAATTCTACAATTTGATAAATATCATCAACGAACTGACACATAATACGAAGTCCAGCTATATCTTGCATTTCTTATTCTAAATGATCCATTGCAATATGTCTTAACCTTGCCTTAGTCAAAATACTATCAATAGGTTTTACTCGCCCAGTGACAAACTCAATAGGTGTATGCATCGTTTGCTCATGAAACTGTTTCCTAATTCCTCTAAGTTTGACTTTCATCTCGCTAACAGCCTGCTCATATGGCATTAAAAACAGTTCCCATTCCTTTTCCATCATATCCCCCATTTTCTAGACTTTACTCATTTATTATTTTACCATAAACATTGAAAATAAAATATCTACAAAATGCTAAACAATTTATTTAAATTTATTTACATAGAATTTTATTTAATTGACAAGCCTCTTGAATATATGCAAAAACTAACTTGATTGAAAGGAAGTAGAAAATTTATTATGAGTGAAACAAGAGAAATAGAATTTAAAACCTTGATAAATAAAGAAACATTTCAACAATTAATTGCCCATTTTAATATAACTGAAAAACAATTTTTCATACAAACAAACTATTATTTTGATACAAAAGATTTTCATTTAAAAAAACAGAACATGGGATTGAGAATCAGATGTTTTGCCAATAAGGCAGAATTAACTTTAAAACTACCTGCCACTTCTGGTCTCCTTGAGGTGACAGACAAATTGTCTACCCAGAAAGCAAAAAAAGTTATTGTCTAATGACCAATTACCTACCTATGGTGCAGTTCATAATAAATTACAAGCTCTAAACCTAGATGCTAGACAATTTCATTGCCTAGGATACCTAACAACAAAACGAGCCGAAAAACAAATAGCTGCTGGGTTGCTCGCTCTTGATGAGAATTGGTACAACAATCATCATGATTATGAAATAGAAATTGAAGTAGAAAATGAAAGAACTGGTGAAAAAGCCTTTAATGATTTTCTAAATGAGCTAAATATTCATAAAAAAAAGACACCAAATAAGATAGAGCGGATGATGCTTACTTCCCATTTTCAGAATTTAAATAACTGAAATGCAAATTATTTCATTTTTTCTTTCTTTTTTGTTATCATATGGGATGTTGGTCTAGAGAAATTGCTCTAGACTGGAAAATAGCTAACCGGAGGAATATTAATGGTTGAAATTTATCTTTTTGTGAATCCCCTAGGTGATATTTGCCTAGATGTTGAAAAAAATATTTTATGTTTAATGGAAGAAAACAATACAAAAATACAATTTCGCATTATTCCTTTATTAAACTTAAAAACGATCAACGATTTGATGAAACGCTTAAAAATACCGCTTAATGATATTGATAAACATAACAAATTATCTGAGGATATCTATTCAGCTTCATTAGATTATAAAGCAGCACAATTGCAAGGTAAGAAAAAAGGTTGTTACTTTTTACTTCATCTACAAGAAATGGTTACACAAAAACATATTCCTTATTCAACAAAGTTATCTGAACAGCTTTTAACCGAAATAGGTATTGACTTGGATATGTATAAAGCAGATCGACAATCTGAATTTGTGAAAGAATCTTTTCAAGCAGATCAAAAAATCGCTCAAGAAATGAAAATAGCCAAGCATCCTACTATCGTCATCTATAATTATGCTTGTGAACGAGACTTTGGTGTGTTACTAGAAGATTGCTCATCAATTGAAGAGATCAATCGTCTATGTGAAATAAAAGACTCATCGTTATCATCCTTCCATTATCCTTTTTTACATAGTCAGAAAAAGAAAATATGTGCAACTAGACATCTCCATCTAATTAACTAAGAAATAAATTAAAGCAGTTAAAATTCTTTAACTGCTTTAATTTATTTTAACAAGATTTGATACTATACAAAAATAAATAATAGAGGTAGATTTTGTCGTTTATTTTATTAACTCATCTGTTATTTCTTCTAACTCGGTAAGACGTTTTTCAAATATTAACATAGCATTTTCTATATAATCTGGTCTTGTCATATCAACTCCTGCTTTTTTCATTATTTCTATTGGATAATCACTGCTACCTGATTTTAAATAATTCAGATAGTTTTCCAAGGCATGTGGCTCTTGTGTCATAATTTTATTTGCTAAAGTGGATGCTGCAGAAAATCCAGTTGCGTATTGGTAAACATAATAATTGTAATAAAAATGTGGAATTCGTGTCCATTCTAATGCAATTTCATTGTCTGGTTCAACAGCGTCTCCATAATATTTTCTATTTAATTTTTTATAATTTTCACTTAAATATTCACTTGTTAATGGTGTTCCATTTGCATCTGCGACATGAATAAACTGTTCAAATTCAGCAAATTGAGTTTGCCTAAAAATTGTCCCTTTAAAGCCATCTAAATAATGATTCAATATATAGGCGCGTACCTGCGGCTTTGTCTCTGTCTTTAATAAATATTCTGTTAAAATATTTTCATTGGTTGTTGAAGCAATCTCTGCTAAAAAGATAGGATAGTCACCATACACATAGGGTTGATTTTTCCTTGTAAAATAGCTATGTGCACTATGACCCATCTCATGAACCAACGTATATAATTGGTCTAAACTATCATGCCAATTAAGTAAAATGTATGGAAATGTATCATAAGAACCAGATGAATAAGCACCACTTCGTTTTCCCTTATTTTCCATTACATCAATCCAGCGATGACTAAATGCTTCTTTTACTATATCAAGATACTCACTGCCAAGCGGTTGTAATGCAGCTAATGCTTCATTTTTTGCTTCTTCATATGAAAATTTAATCGGTGCCTCACAAAAAATAGGCGTATACATATCATACATATGCAGTTTATCTACTTTTAATAATTTCTTGCGCAGTTGAACGTATCGGTGCAGCAATGGTAAATTTTTATCAACTACTTTTACCAATGTATCATAAACACTTTCAGGTATATGATTGCTCTTTAACGCTGCTTCTCTAGCTGATGAATAATTTCTTACTTTTGCTTTATAATTAAAAGTTTTAACGTGAGTTCCTAATGTCGATGCAAATGTATTTCTAAATTGACGATACACACTATAAAATCCTTCATAGGCCGCCTTTCTAACATTACGATCAACACTTTCCATTAGTTGACTATAGATGCCATGGGATAATTGAATACTTTTACCTTCTTCATTTTTAATAACTGGAAAAACCAAATCTGCATTATTTAAAATAGAAAATATATTGCTAGGTGCACCAAAAATTTCACTGGCTCCAGCAAGTAATGCTTCTTTATCAGCAGCTAAGACATGAGTTCGATTGTCTAAAATATCTTCAATAAAATGTCTATATTCTTCTAATTGAGGCTCCTCTTTGAAGTATTGCCAAATTTGTGTATCTGGCATTGATAATACTTCAGGTTCAAACCACGAAACAGCTTCACTTACTTGTGCATATAAATTTCCTGCTTTAGCATCCAATTCTTGATAAGTCGTATTTGCTGTATCTTGATCATTTTTTAAATGTGCGTATACATAAATAGTTTCAATTTTTCGATAAATATCTAAAAGATAATGAATTCCATTTAAAAATGTTGTTGCATTATTTTTTAACGTATTTTTAATTGTTTCTGCTTCTTTTAGTTTTTCTATTAACTGTCGACAAGCTAGATCAAATTCCGAATCATCCATAAATATTTTTGTTAAATCCCAAGTCATTTCCTTAGGTATCTCAGATCTGTTAGGTAATTGTTTTATTTTCTCCATATCATTTCTCTCCTATCATTGAATTGAACAAGGTAATTTTATCATACTTGATACGGAGTAGCACTGATATAGCTTTTCATTTTTTTACTAATTGATTGATCTACCTTTAAATTTCTTTTTTCTGCTTGTCTAACCATCCAACTTTCATCATTGGTAGTTGGCAATAAAATCTGACTATCTATCAACCAACGATATAATTGATAAGAACAATAACCTATGCAGACTTTCAATGAAATACATGGAAATGCATAGAATACAGATGAATGTTTTCTTAATTGTTGACTAATTAATTTTAATAATTGATGATGTGTTATTTTTTGATCTACATGTTTATCAATAATCTTCCAAACCAAATATTTTATAAGTATCTCAGATTCTTTGCAGCAAAATAGGGAAATTCCTGGATAATAAAACCAATAAGGTAATTCTAGCAAATGCAAGTGATTACTATATAATTCTTGTTGTAATTTATAGATACATTTATCATTTGTCATTAATTTTTTCGTTAAATTCTGGATATAATCTTTTATCAAATCTGCTGTATTATGGACACGTTGATGAGAAAAAGTTGATAATATTGGATAAAAAAAGATAGTTAATAAAGAAAAAGAGTACAATGGCCAAGTTTTTTTCTCGTAATATAGTTTTTTTGTATAACTTTCTTCAATATGAAAATATAAAATTAAGTTTTTTTCTTTCCAGTCAATTCCCCAAAAATAGAAACCAAAATTTCTAGAAAATGAACAAAAATGTTTTATTAATATTGGAAGTTTGCCTTTTGGTAGTAATTTTTCACCACATATCCACCATGGAATATAGCCATTTTCCTGGTAGGCTTTTGTTCTCTCTTTTAGCCGTTCAATCGATAATGGACTACATTGAATTTCAACAGCAATATTGCCGATTAACAAATCAGGACGTTGTTTTATTGTTGGTAAATAACATTCTAATTGATAGATTAATCCTTCTTTTTTACACCATCTTACCATTATTTCTTTCAGTAAAAGATGCTCTTTCGTTTCTCGCTCACTAAAAAATTCACAGAATTTCTTTGATTGATGGGCAAAATGGGCAAGTTTTACAGAACCATTTTTAATAATCACAGGTTGCTTACAAGCTAAACATAAATAATGCTTTTGCTTTAATTTGTTAATTTCTTCCTTATTTAAAAACATCAGCGATACTAATGAGTGATTTGCTTTATCGTAGGCTTGAAACAAGGAAAATCACCTCCTATCATTAATTACGCATATTTTGGTTACTTCTCTTACTATTCATGTTTTATATAGACAATAAAAAATAAGCATTGAACAAAACAACATTCAATGCTTAATAAATAAGAATTATAATGAATAACATAACCCGAAAAACAAACAATCTTATTCTGCTTGATCACCTATTTTAATAATTAATTTGCCTTAATTAGTGATTAAAATAGCAATTCAAAGTTTCTAAAACGTTTTGCTTGATTAGACATTTACCATATTCACCCAAAATCTCTGGTGATACTTTTGCATGATTAACAAATTCAAGAATTTGCAAAATCTCTGTATTTAACATTATTTCATCCGTATTTTCTAACGAGAAAATTACTTGTAAATAATAATTATTATTATAACTATAAAGGCTTGTCCAAGCAGTCGATAAATCAATGTTATCAGCTAATTGAATCAATTCATCAAAACTACATGCTTTAAAAACCATTGTTTTCAAAGAGGTATCTTTAGAATCTTCCTCTTCATCATATTCTGTCATCAATTGCTTTTGTACTCTTTCAGTATCTTCAGTATTCATCTCATTTAATCCATCTACATTTAAGGAAGATAGTTCATCCATAGAGGCATTTTTACTAATAAATAGTTCTAACCCATCATTTTTTGGTAAAACTTGAAATGTTACTGCTTCACTTCCCTGAAACTCATCTTCTACATCAACTTCTTCTAAAATACTGTAAAAGAAATTTTCAACTTCTTTATGATTACCAAGCAAATCTAAAAATGTAATTCCTCTATCTGCTAAATCTTCATTACCAATCAAAACTCGAATTGTATTTTCATTGATGTGTTCCATTTTCATGTAGCTACACCTCGCTTATGCTTCGTTCAGGAAACTTGCTTACGTTTATTGTAACGAAATCTTTTTAAAAGTAAAGAAAAAATTCAAATAATTACAAATAGTTCAAACTTTATATTTGGATTACTCACTCTATATTTATTCTAGCTGAATTTATTTAAATATAAAAGTATACCGATCAAAAAAGAGAGAAGATAAAAATTAATATTTATCTTCTCTAAATAAATTTTATAATAACTATTTTATATTATAAACCTGCCATTAATTGTGCTTGACGTAGTTCAAGCTGACGAATGTTTCGAGGTAAGAAGCGACGAATTTCATCTTCATTAAATCCAATTTGTAATCTCTTCTCATCAATCATAATAGGTCGACGTAATAAACCAGGATTTTCTTTAATCAAGCTTAAGAGTTCAAGCAATGATAATTCACCTAAATTAATACCAATTTTTTGAAAAACTTTCGATCGGGTTGAAATAATTTCTTCTGTCCCACCTTCAGTCATTCGTAAAATAGTTTTTAATTCCGTAATACTTAGGGACTCTGAAAAAATGTTTCGTTCATTAAACGGAATATTATGATTTTGTAACCACGTTCGAGCCTTTCGACATGAGGTACAACTTGGGGAAGTATAAAGTATTAACATGTGCATCACTCCTTTATTTAAATTATTACACATTTAAAATAGAGTAGCTTACTGTTACTCCATTCAACATTAGTATAACGAAATTCAAATAAAATTACTAGTTCTTTTTTTTATTTTTTTTGTTAATTATCCGTTTTTATTTAACATTATGATTATATTAATAAACTTTATGAATAAATGATAACAATTACATAATAATATTATTTCTTTTTTATTTAGGTATTTTTATTATAACTATTAAACGAATGGGATGGTGAATTTTTCGAAATTTAATTGTATAATAGTTTTAATAATTGATTTTAATAGATAGGGATGATTAATTTAATGGATACTATTTTTTCAGGTATACAACCAAGTGGTACACCAACAATTGGTAATTATATTGGTGCGATGAGGCAATTTGTTGAACTTCAAGAAAATTATTCTTGTTATTTTTGTATTGTTGATGAACATGCAATCACGGTTCCACAAGACCCACATGAATTGAAGAAACAAATTAAAAGCCTAGCAGCGCTTTATTTGGCTATTGGTTTAGATCCAAAAAAGGTTACTATATTCATTCAATCTGAAGTTAGTGCGCATGCAGAAGCTGCCTGGATTGTTCAATGCAATACTTCTATTGGGGAGTTAGAGAGAATGACCCAATTTAAGGATAAATCACAAAAAAACGAACGTACTGGTGTTAGTGCAGGTTTATTAACCTACCCACCACTAATGGTAGGTGATATTGTCTTATATAATACAACATTTGTTCCAGTTGGTGCAGATCAAAAACAACATTTAGAACTTGCTCGTAATTTTGTTGAACGCTTTAATAAACGCTATGCTTCATCAGAAGAAAATATTCTTGTTATGCCTGAAGTTAAAATTTCAGAATATGGTAGTCGGATTATGAGTTTACAAGATCCTACAAAAAAGATGAGTAAATCAGATGAAAATAATAAGGGATATATTTCTATATTAGATGAACCAGCTGTGATTAGAAAGAAAATAAAATCTGCTATCACTGATTCAACGGGTATTATTGAATATGATCCAGAAAATAAACCTGGCATTTCTAATTTATTGACTATTTTTTCATCTCTAGGTGATCAGTCTATTGCAGAATTGTGCGAAATTTACAAAGGACAAGGTTATGGAAAGTTTAAAGGTGATTTGGCCGAACAAGTAGTTGCAACTCTTGAACCAATTCAAGAAAAATACTATAAGCTACTTCAAACCAATGAATTAGATGAAATTCTTGATGAAGGTGCAGAAAGAGCAAGAAAAGTCGCAAATAAAACACTACAAAAAATGAAAGATGCTGTTGGACTAGGTAGACATGGTAACTAATTAAAAATACCTCAATTGATTAAATTTACTTAATTAACTAAATTAGGTATCGAAATCTTGCTTATGTTTTATTTATAAAGAGCATTCAATATTCAAAAGATTGAACAATTCCTATATTGTGTTAATCAACCAACTGTTAAGCTAAAAAATAAGAAGTTGAGAAAAAATTTCTCAACTTCTTATTTTTTAGCTTAACCCAATTCGATATTTTTTAATTCATTAATGTTTGGGCAGCTGTGATAATTGATAACTTGTAAATATCTTCTTCATTTGCACCACGTGATAAATCAGAAACTGGTTTATTCAATCCTTGTAGAATTGGACCAATTGCTTCAAAATTGCCTAAACGTTGTGCAATTTTATAACCAATATTACCAGATTGTAATTCAGGGAAAACAAACACTGTTGCCTGTCCAGCAACCTTTGAATCTGGTGCTTTCAATTGTGCAACAGATGCAACATAAGAAGCATCAAATTGTAACTCTCCATCAATTTCATATTCTGGTGCCATTTTTTTTGCTAATTCTGTTGCTTCTCTTACTTTATCCACTTCTGGTGCCTTGGCTGAACCTTTCGTTGAGAAACTCATCATAGCAACCTTTGGATCTATGTCGAATAATTCAGCAGTGTTAGCACTGGCCACCGCAATCTCTGCTAATTCCTGAGCATTCGGGTTAACATTGATTGCACAATCAGAGAATAAATATTTTTCTTGGTCACGTCCTCTAACCATAATCATAGCACCACTTGTTCGACTAATTCCTGGTTTTGTTTTAATGATTTGTAGTGCTGGACGAACAGTATCACCAGTTGCATGGATTGCTCCACTAACCATTCCGTCTGCAATTCCCATATAGGTTAGCATTGTGCAGAAATAATTTACATCTTTTAAGATTTTTTGTGCATCTTCTTCTGTTGCCTTTCCGTTACGGCGTTCAACAAAAGCAGCAACCATTTTATCCCAATCTTCATAGCTTTCTGGATCAATAATTGTAAAATTGGATGTTTTAATTCCACGTGCATGAGCAGCTTTAACAATCTCGTCCGAATTACCAATTAGAATAGGATCCAATAATTCCTCAGCCTTTAAACGAGCAGCTGCTCCCAAAATTCTTGGGTCAGTTGCTTCTGGAAAAACAACCCTAATATTACGGCGTACAACTTTAAATTTTAAGCTATCGAATAATTCCACGATATACCCTCCAATATCAATATTTACTTTCCAATCATACACCAAAAATAGAAAAAACAACAGTTATTTTTGACTGTATTAATAAAAAATTCCTTATATAGTCTTGTTTTTAATTTTTTTCTCATCTGAGGTGTAACAGTTAAGGTCTGTTTTGTTGTACTGTTTCAGGTAGTTGCCAATTGATTGGTGTTTCTCCTAGTTTTTCTAATGCTTGATTTGCCTTTGAAAATGGCTTAGAACCAAAAAAGCCACGGTGAGAAGATAAAGGACTTGGGTGAGAAGACTTAATGATAATATGTTTTTGTGTGTTGATCATTTTTATTTTTTCTTGAGCAGGTCTACCCCATAAAATGAATACAACTGGCTTTTCTCGTTCATTCAATTTTTTAATAATTGCATCTGTTAAATTTTCCCATCCCTTTCCTTGGTGGGAGTATGCTTGACCAGCTTGGACCGTTAAAACGGTATTTAATAACAAAACTCCTTGTTTTGCCCAGCTTTCTAAAAAACCATGAGAAACAGGCGCATATCCAAGATCAGCTTCCAATTCTTTATAAATATTCATTAATGAAGGTGGAATTTTTACGCATGGCTGAACAGAAAAACTTAATCCATGTGCCTGATTTGGTCCATGGTAGGGATCTTGACCTAAAATAACAACTTTTACTTTCTCAAAAGGTGTTAACTCTAATGCAGAAAAAATATGATACATATCTGGGTAAACTTTCTTATGCGTGTACTCTTCCTTTAAAAATTGACGTAATGCTATATAATACTCTTTAGAAAATTCATCTTCTAAAACGCTTTGCCAGCTATTATGAATAATTGTTTTCATTCTTATCTTCCTCCTCATCAATAGCATAGCGAATATTTATTAACAAAACAAGCAATTTTTCTTATTATGAACAGCGGAAAACGTGATACACTATAATTAAGAATTAATAAATGAAAGGTTGAAATTTATGATAAAATTAATCGCCTCAGATATGGATGGAACATTACTAGATGATAAGATGAGTATTTCAACAGACAATGCTTCAGCGATTAGAGAAGCAGAGCACCAAGGAATTGAATTTATAGTAGCTACTGGACGTGCTTATTCAGAAGCAAAACCACCATTAGAAGAAGCAGGAATTAATTGTGCCATGATTACATTAAATGGTGCACAGGTTTTTAATAAACAAGGAGAATCTATTTTAACTGCTGGCATTGAAAAACAATTAGCTCATAAAACCCTAGATATTTTGGATGCTCATGATATCTATTTTGAAATCTCAACCAATACAGGTGTCTACTCACAACAACGAGAAAAACGTATTGAAAATGTTGCTTCTTACATTTCAACTAATATGCCTCATTTAACTTATAAAATGGCTATTGCAATGGCGGCAGCACATCTCTCACTTTTGAACATTAATTATGTTGAGGATATCCATTCTCTAATCTCTGAAGAAAAAATTGAAATACTAAAAATTATTGGATTTAGTATTCATGGCAGTAAAGTTCTTCGTCCAATTGGTTCAGAAATTGAACAATCATCAGATCTAATTGTTACTTCTTCTTCTAAAAATAACATTGAGATTAATCATAAAAATGCCCAAAAAGGAATTGCTGTTTCCCGATTGGCTAAAAATATGAACCTAACGACCGATGAAGTAATGACAATTGGTGATAATTTTAATGATATAAGTATGCTTAAATGGGCAGGTGTCAGTTTTGCAATGGATAATGCAGAATTAGATGTCAAAAATTATGCAAAGTATCAAACAACGACCAATTTAGACAACGGTGTAGGTGTCGCTATTTTACGTGCTATTCAAGAAGATTTATAATCGTATTACATATAGATATCTATTCGTTACTACCAATGAAAGGAGGGAACGTAATGTCTGAATACTTTATACAAGAACAACAATTAGTAAATTTAACCCGTACAGTTGTCAAAGATATAAACGGTAAATCTATATTTTTATTAATTGGTCATTGGGGTACAAAGGGAGATGTCTTATCTCTTTACCAGATGAATGGTGAATTAGTTGCAAGTATTAGACAGGTTTCTTTTATATTCGGTACACGTTTTGATTTATATAAAGAATTTAAAAAAGTTGGTGTATTAAGAAAATTACTAAGTATATATGCCGATTTTTATTACATTGAGCAACTTCATTGGACAGTTATTGGTGATATTAAAAATCACTGTTATACTATTTATCATATGAATCATCAAATCATGAAGATGGATCGGGTAATCCTCTTCTCAGGAGACTATTTTCATCTTGATATAAAACAAGATGAAAACGCTCCACTTTGTATTTGTATTGCTGTTATTTTGGATTATTGGCTGTATAATAAGAAAAAACAACCTAACCCTTCTTCTATTGGATGGGAAGTTACCTAAAAGTATTAAAGTCACGTAACCTATAGTTTTGGGTCATTTAAATGGATGATAAAGATATGATTTAATAAAAAACCAATAAACTAGGTTTATTGGTTTTTTATTAAATAACAAATTAAAATAATTAAGCTTTTCTATAGTTAGCTTGCTAATCTACAGGTTTTTGCATATGATCATAAGTATGATCACTAATAATAATTTCATCTACATCTTTAAATCCCTGTCTTAAGTAAAGTTTTTTTGCTTCTTTATTTACCTTATCAACATTCAAACCAATAATTTTTTTATTTTCTTTCATAGCTAGTTGTGGTAACGCATTTAAAAGTTTAGAACCAATGCCTAGTCCCCGATATTTTTCATTGACAGAAATAGAATCCAAGTACCATTCATTTTCAAATGTTTCTGGATCAATAAATAATTGTGTATTTTCATTTAAACCATGATTTTTCATGACATTTCTAAGTGGTTTATCAATAATTGGTTCATCTTCTTCCGGATAACCAAAAGCAATACCGGCAACTTTTCCTTCTTGTTCATATACAAGACCACGCTTGTATCCATATCGATAATCTGGATCAGCAATTGCTTCTTCTAGAATATCTAGTACTTCTCTTTCAGAATGTTCATCTAATAATGGCAATTCCATATCTTTTAAAATGACTAAAATAAGTGGTGCAATCTCAGCAGCGTCTTCTTTTCTTGCAAAACGAATCATTTTATCTCCTCCATTTTCCTATATAAAAGTTTATCATTTTTTAACTTCAAATGCATCTTTAAATAAATAATTAGCAAAAATACTTAACTTTAATTATCAAACTAAAGTTAAGTATTTGTTTAGGAATCATTTATTGTATAGTTACTTGTACATTAGATTTTCTTCCCCATAATCGGCATTGATCTACTGTATCAAAATGAACATCAATAATATTTCCATGAATAGCACCACCGGTATCCCCAGCAATGGCAAATCCATAGCCAGCTACCTCTACCAATGATCCTAGTGGAATGATACTAGGATCAACAGCAATGACATTTGGATTTTTTCTTAAATCAATGCCAGTAGCACTAAATGGACTAGCGCCTGACTCTCTCCAGGAATAGGCAGTTGCTTGTACAATAATTTGGTGATTATTTCCATGTTCAGTTGGCAGGTTATTATACTCTGGTTTTTCTTTTATATTTTCTTGATCTGTTGGTTGCCCTGTTTCCTTTTTTGCATTTGATTGGACAGGTTCTTTATCAACGGTCTTTTTATTATGTTCAATTTCTGGTGTTTTTTTCATAGGTTCTTCTTTTATTAGTGATTTTTTTACTACTTCCTGCTTTACAGTTTCTGTCTTTTTAGCGACTTTTTTCATTGATTCATCATGTCTAATTTTTTCTTCAGCTAACTTCTTTTGTTCTTGCTGTTTTTTACTAGCAATTTGTGTAAGTAAATTTTGGTTTTTGGCGAGTTGATCTTTTAAATCCGTCACCTGTTCATTCATGCTAGATGCTTCGTCTTGCGCTTTCGATTCATTTGCTTTTAATTGATCTTTTGTTTTTTTGGATTCAATTTGTAAGTTAGTTAATTTTGTTCTTTCATCGATCAACCGATTTACCTTTTCTTTTTCTGCATTCTGTAAAATGGACATGGCGTACGCTCTATTAAAAAAGTCTGTCAAATTTTCTGAATTTAATAAGGCTTGCCAAGTACGTTGTGAACCACTCAACTGTACATCCTTCATTCGATTTCCAACGGCTTTTTTTCTGCGATCAATATTTTTTTCCGTCGTTTCCATTTCTTTTTGTAAAGTTTTCAAGGTTGCTTCAGATTTCGAAATATTTTTTTTGAGTTTTTCAACTTCAGCATATTTTTTATTTACTTCTGTTAATGCTGTGTTGATATTTTGAGTAATTGATTGTGTATTCTCTGTTGCTTTTTTCTCTTCTGTCTTTAAAGAATCTAATGATTCCGCTAAAGTTGTTATAGGGAAAATAAGTTGAAGAGATATAAATGTTACTAAAACGGGTAGTAACTTTTTCATTTGCACTATATCCAACATCCTTCCTAACAATATTCAATATTATGCATGTCACCTAACATAATCTATTATACTAATTTGACAAGCATTTTTTATTTCAATATAGTTACAGTTCATTACAATTTAAATTTTAAAATATCATAATTGTAATATTCTTTTTCTTATTTTTAATAAAATTGTTACTTAAAATTTTTTGCATCTATATTTAAGCGCTTTATGTATCGATAATTTTTTAATATTTTGTAATAAACTAGACAAAGATATAACAAATATTTCAATTTATTTAATGTAATATAATAGTAATTTTTATTTAATATTCTTTAATTTATCTACTATTTATTTAATAAATATATATATATATTAGTAATAATCAGGTCTTTCAGCTTTTATAATTAATTTTAAAATTTGATTTTCCTAGATATTCATCTGTTTGAAAAAATAAAGCATCAGTAAAATTAATGGATTACCCATCTCTATGAAATTGTTGATTTGCTAGGTCTTTTAAAACAACCAATGAAGAGAATTATCTTTTGGTTCTTTAATTAAATATTTAGCAACATGAAATAGAATAAAGAATAAAATTTAATTTTTTATGGATCTTTTTAAATAGATTCAGCAACTTTAATTGTCAGGAAATTTAACGTATAATAAAAGGGATAAGGAGGAAATTTATGTTTGGTTTATTAATTTATGCAAAAAAATATCGAAAACAAATTATCTTGGGGCCAATTTTTAAATTTTTGGAGGTTTGCTTTGAATTGGTTTTACCTTTATTTATGTCACGTTTAGTCGATCAAGGGATTGTTCACAATGATCGTGCTTATATTTTTCAAACTGCTGGCTGGATGCTAGGTATGTCAGTTATCGGCCTTTCCTGTGTTTTGGTCTGCCAATATTTTGCTTCTATTGCCTCACAAGGATTTGGTACAGAACTACGTTACCAGTTGATGAAAAAAATCAATCAATTATCCTATTCTGAATTAAATAGTTTTGGTACTGATACATTAATTACGCGAATAACAAATGATGTAAATCAATTACAAAATGCACTTGCTATGCTTATCCGCTTGGTTATCCGTGCACCTTTTTTGAGTATTGGTTCAGTCATTATGGCTTTTTATATTAACTTTCAAATGGGATTGATTTTCCTAGTTATGTTACCAATATTTTGTATTCTTTTATTTTTTATCATAAAAACAACTGTTCCCCTGTATAAAAAGGTTCAAGGGAAACTAGATCGTTTAAACTTGCAAATCCAACAAAACTTAAGTGGCGTTCGTGTTATTCGTGCTTTTGCACAAAAAAAAACCGAGCAGCAACAAGTAGATCATATTTCAAATGATCTTTCCAAAGTGTATACACGTGTTGCCAATATTTCAGCTTTATTAACTCCTATAACAACACTTATATTAAACTTGGGCATCTTATTATTACTTTATATGGGTGGTATAAAAGTAAATACAGGTAGTCTCAAACAAGGTGAAGTTTTAGCTTTGATAAATTATATGAATCAAATGTTGTTAGCATTAATTGTTGTTTCGAATCTAGTCATTATTTTTACCCGTGCTTCTGCTTCTGCCTCACGTGTTAATGAGGTATTAGATGTTATTCCTACTCAAACCATCGATAAAAAACTACCTATTCATTCTATTGAAGCCATTCAATTTGATCATGTATCATTTCGTTATGAAAAAGAAGCTGGCCTTACATTAGATGATATTTCTTTAACCATTTTTAAGGGAACAGTTTTAGGAATTACAGGACCAACAGGCAGTGGAAAAAGTACGTTAACTCAGCTAATTCCTCGTTTTTATGATGTAAGTGACGGTAATTTATTCGTTGGTGGAAAAAACGTACGTGATTGGTCAATTGATTCCTTAAGAAGTAAAATTCGTTTAGTTCCTCAAACAGCAGTTTTATTTACAGGAACGATTCGTGAAAATCTTCAATGGGGGAAATCAGATGCTTCTGATGAAGAATGTTGGCAAGCATTGGAAATTGCTCAATGTAAAGATTTTGTTGCACAACTATCTCATGGATTGGATACACCAATCTATGAAGGAGGAAAAAACTTTTCAGGTGGGCAACGACAACGATTAACGATTGCACGTGCCTTGGTTGGAAAACCGGATCTTCTAATTTTGGATGACTCACTCAGTGCACTAGATTATCAGACAGACTTGGCATTACGAACAGCATTAAAGAGAGAATTAAAACATATCACGATTATTCTAATTTCCCAACGTATTCGTTCGCTTTCACAAGCACAGCAGATATTAGTATTAAATAACGGAAAACAAGTTGGACTTGGAACGCATGAAGAACTAATGAGAAATTCAAAAGAATACCAAGAAATTGTAGCATCACAAGAGGAGGGCAAAAATTAGGTGAAAGCAAAACAAAAAAATTCTACTATCTTTAAACGTTTTATTCCTTACCTACTTGCTTATCCGATTGAGCTGACAGGTGCCATTATCTTAGGTATTATTTGCGGGTTAACCACTGTTCTAATGACCTACTATATTGGTAAATCGGTGGATATAATGGTTAAAGAAGGACATGTTAATTTCGATAAACTTATACATTTACTCATCCTTTTAGGAGGAATCTTACTTGTTACAGTAATCAGTCAATGGTTAATTCAGCTATTAGGAAACCGAATTGCTTATGAATCAACAACGGCATTAAGAAAAGACACATTTGCACATTTAAATAAGTTACCTTTAAGTTATTTTGATCAAACCTCTCATGGAAATATTGTTAGTCGTTTTACAAATGATATTGATAATATTTCAATTGCTTGTGTTCAAATATTTAATCAATTATTTTCAGGATTATCAATTGTTATTATTTCTTTAATCTTTATGATTTACTTAAGTCCTCTATTAACACTTATAATACTTGTTACAACACCTATTATCTTTATCGTGAATTGGATTGTTGCAGTTAGCTCACAACAAAATTTTTCACAACAACAAAAAATTGTAGGAGAAATCTCAGGTTTTGTTTCAGAGATTATAAGTAATCAAAAAATCGTTAAGGCTTTTCAACAAGAACATACTACTCAAGAAACTTTTGATACTCTAAATAAACAACTTTATTTTAGTGGCCAAAGAGCACAATTCTCTTCTTCTTTAACGAATCCACTTTCTCGTTTTATTGATCATCTTTCTTATTTATCAATTGGACTTATAGGTGGTTTGCTTATTTTAAATGGAAATTCTCAAATAACAATTGGAATTATTTCTAGTTTTACAATTTATTCCAGTCAATTCTCAAAACCTTTTATTGAAATTTCAGGTATTATTACACAGATTCAAACAGCGTTAGCTGGTTTAAGTAGGACCTTTGAAATTATTGATCAACCAATTGAAACACCAGATTCTCCTAATGCAATCACCTTAAAACAGGTAAAAGGAAATATTAATTTTAATCATGTTTACTTTTCCTATACACCCTCAAAACCATTGATTGAAGACTTTAATTTACAAGTTTCTTCTGGTGAAACTATTGCGATTGTAGGTAAAACGGGTGCAGGAAAATCAACTCTAATTAATTTACTTATGCGATTTTATGAAGTTGACAAGGGAAGTATCATTATTGACGGCCAAGATATTCGAACCATTAAAAGAGATAGCTTGAGAAAAAGTTTTGGAATGGTTTTACAAGACACCTGGTTATTCAATAGTACAATTCGAGAAAACTTAATTTATGGTAAACCAAACGCTACAGATGAGGAAATACAATCTGCTATGAAAAAAGCGTATATTTTTGATTTTGTTGAACGGTTACCACATGGATTAGAAACCATTATTGGTAGCAGTGGCATTAAAATTTCTGATGGACAACGTCAACTTATGACTATTGCTAGAACAATGATTAGCAATCCACCTATGTTGATACTTGATGAGGCCACAAGTTCTGTTGACACACTAACAGAAAAGAAGATTCAAGATGCCTTTTTAGAAATGATGAAAGGACGAACAAGTTTTGTTATTGCTCATCGTCTATCCACAATTAAAAATGCAGAAAAAATTCTTGTAATGGATAATGGCCATATCGTTGAAATTGGTAGTCATGAAAAATTAATAAATAAAGAAAATGGTTATTATAAAAATCTTTATGAAGCACAATTTAAAAATCAAACCACAACTAGCTAATATAATATGAACGACAAGAAAAAGAACAATAGATTTATTAAAAAATCTATTGTTCTTTTATCTTCATTTATTAAATTATCGTTTTAAAAAGTTATAGGAAGAAATTTTATTTCCTAGATAATACGTTATTATAACTTGTATTGGTACAAAAATAAGATTTTTAATTATTCTAGGCACCCACCAAACAAAATTTTTCAGATCTACACCATACATTAATCCTAACCATAAAGGCACTAAGAATAAATGAATAAGAATCGTTACTACTAGTGTAGCTGAAATAGTGCGTAACCAGGTTATTTTTTTTCTATAATAAAAATAACCATAAATCAGACCAGTTAAAAACGCATTTAAGGTAAAACCAGGAAAATAGGCAGCTTTTGGAAATAATAACATACCTACAATGTCTGCAACAGCTAAACTAATTCCTGTCCAAAATGGACCGAACAACATTGCGGTTAATGTCTCTGGTATAAACGTTAGACCGACCTTCAAAAACTGCGTTTCATAAGTAATAAAACGAGAAAAAATGACCATTAAGGCAATCAACAGGCCTAGTAACGTAACCATTCTTGTTTCTAACCTACTCTTCTTTTTTAACATCTAGCATCTCCTTTTAGAGCTGCTACACAAATCATTATGCAGCGAATGCGAAAATAAAACCGCGAATATATAGATACAATATTCTTCGTCAAGAAGGCAACATCCCATCCTTCGAGCACTTAACGCTTTATTTTCTACTCTGTTTATTCATTTAGACTATATCATATAGCAATTAAAATAACAATCGCTAGTTCAAAAATGTTAAAAAGCGATTGGACGATTATCATTTTCATGGATAATCTCTCTAAAATTAACAAAACCTGCCTGTAATCCTCTCAATAAAACTTCTGCTGTACCAATATTGGTAGCTAAAGGTATTTCATACACATCACTTAATCGGATCAATGCATTTACATCTGGTTCGTGAGGTTGCGCAGCTAATGGATCTCGCAAAAAAATAATTAAATCTAGATTGTCTTCAGAAATCATTGCACCAATCTGTTGATCACCACCTAAGGGGCCAGGATTAAAACGATGAACAGAAAGCCCAGTCGTTTCAATAATTTTTTGTCCCGTTGTTCCTGTTGCATATAAGTTATGATCTTTTAAAATTTCTTTATAGGCTGTTACTAATTTTAGCATCAAATCTTTCTTACGGTCATGTGCAATTAAAGCAATTTTCATTTTTATTTCTCCTTTATTTACTATCTGACTTTCTCATAGTATATCAAAAAAATTTTCATAAAATACAATTTTTTGTCAATTTGACAAAAAAATCAGGAATTTATTGTGCAGAATGCCATTGATAAATTATAGCGCTTACAATATACTCAAATTATCTAAAAGAGAAAGAAGTGTATCCGTATGGTAAAAATGGCTTTAACTCATGTCTATAAAAAATATGATAATGCAGAAAATTACTCTGTCACAGATTTTAATCTCACGATTGCTGATCGTGAATTTATTGTATTCGTTGGCCCTTCAGGTTGTGGAAAATCAACCACCTTACGAATGATTGCTGGGTTAGAAGATATTACAAAAGGTGAACTGAGCATTGGAGATAAGGTTGTCAATGACGTAGCACCTAAAGATCGTGACATTGCAATGGTTTTTCAAAATTATGCGCTCTACCCACATATGACAGTATTTGACAATATGGCATTTGGTTTAAAATTAAGGAAATATGATAAAACAGAAATAAAAAAACGTGTAGAAAATGCTGCAGACATCTTAGGTTTAACAGAATACTTAAAACGCAAACCAGCTGCACTCTCTGGTGGACAACGTCAACGTGTTGCCTTGGGACGTGCAATAGTCCGTGATGCAAAGGTCTTTCTAATGGATGAACCCTTATCTAATCTAGATGCAAAATTACGGGTAGCAATGAGAGCAGAAATAGCAAAATTACATCAACGATTAGAAACCACAACTATTTATGTCACACATGATCAAACAGAAGCAATGACCATGGCCGATCGAATTGTTATTATGAAAGAAGGAATTATTCAACAAATTGGTACACCAAAAGAAGTTTATAATTCACCCACAAATGTTTTTGTTGCTGGTTTTATTGGTTCACCAGCTATGAACTTCTTCACAGTTACATTAAATAACGGCATTATCCAAGATGGACAGGGATTGAAATTAGCCATTCCGGCTGGTAAAAATAAATTATTGGTTCAAAAAGGTTATGAAGGAAAAAAACTAATTTTTGGAATTCGTCCAGAAGATATTCATGGAGAACAAATTGCCTTAGATACCATGCCAGACGCAGTCGTAAATTCTGAGGTTGTTGTTTCTGAATTATCGGGTGCAGAAACCATGCTTTATACAAAAATTGGTGATATTGAATTTATTTCAAAAGTCGATGCACGTGATTACCACAATCCAGGTGAAATGGTTGATTTAGCCTTTAATATTAGTAAGGGACATTTTTTTGATCCAGAAACTGAGGCAGTCATTACTACTGAATAGCATCATTTTGTTATACAGGCATTTAAAAAATGCCACTTTAAAATAAAGATAAAGCATAGAGTTCCCTTAACGTTTATAAGGTTCTCTATGCTTTTTTAGGAGGTAATTATATTGACTTGTTCTATCTAGAAACATTACTTTATTGTAAAGTAGCCAGGATAAATCATTTATCTTTTTCATTTTTACGTAATACCACCTATTTATTCATTAACCATGAAGCGTACAAACTTAAAAAAGAAACGATTTCTCATGTAATTCTATTTATTATTACTATACTATTTTTTTAGTATTACCCAATTGCTAAATCTCTTAACCTATATAGCCAAATTTTATTAAGAACGATTGATTATTAATGAGTTGCTCAGACGAGCAAATTCAGCTAAAGATAAAGTTTCCCCACGTCTAGAAGCAACAATTTCAGCTTGTTCAAGACTTTTTATTAACCATTGTTTTGTTGATTCCTCTTTTCCATAAAAATGGAGTAGATTATTCCATAATGTTTTACGACGCAATTGAAAAGCTGCTCTTGTTAATTTAAAAAATTCTTTTTCATTTATTACATCAACAATTGGTTTTGATCGTCTTGTGAGTTTGATAACTGCTGAGTCAACATTTGGCTGAGGAACAAATACCGTTTTTGGAACAATAAATGCAATGGTCGCTTCCATAAAATACTGAACAGCAATAGACAGTGAACCGTAAGCCTTAGTTCCTGGTTTAGCAGAAATTCGATCGGCTACTTCTTTTTGCATCATAACAACCATTTCTTCTACAATCAAATCAGATTGTAAGAAATACATCAAAATAGGAGTTGTAATATAATAAGGTAAATTAGCCACAATTTTGATAGGATAAGCCTGCTGAAATACTGCTTGTGTTTCTTTCACTAAATCGGTTTTTAATACATCCTGATTAACAATCGTTATATTATTGTAGGGCTGTAATGTATCTGCCAAAATTCTAATCAAGTTATGATCAATTTCAAAAGCCAATACCTGTCCAGCTTGTTGTGCTAGTTGTTCAGTCAATGCACCAATACCTGGTCCAACCTCAATAACGTTGACTTCTTTAGTTAAATTAGCTGTTGCGACAATTTTTTTTAGTATATTTGGTTCAGTTAAAAAATTTTGACCAAGACTTTTTTTTAATGAAAAGTCATATTTTTTTAGTATTTCTTTTGTTCGAGAAGGGGTCGCAATTTCTTTATATTCATTCAATAGAATTCCTCCACTTTTGCATTGCTTCTTTTAATTCAGCTGATGTTATTCTAAACATCTTTAACCTTTTTTCTAATTGTTTACCATTTGTATAGCCAATTACTAAAATTTCACCTAGACATTCACGTCTTTTTTTAGCACCCTTGCCAGTTATTAGTTGGTAATTAATCAATTCTTGTTTAGTAATTTCTTGATAATCATCTTTTTCATAAATAGGTGTAACTACCCGTTTTAACGCATCTATAATTGCTGCGTCACTAGCATGTTCAACTCCTAAACTTTTTCCTGGTTTTTTTGGTCTTGCTAATTTTCTAGGTAGAAAAGCATGCTTAGCATTTGGCACAATTTCCATAATTATTTTACGAATTTTCTCACCCGAATAATCTGGATCGGTAAAAACAATTACTCCTCGTTTTTCTTGTGCATGACTGATTCTTGTTAAAATTTCCTGATTGATTGCTGATCCAATCGTTTCAATGGTATCTGCGTCAACTACTTCCTGTATTCTTCTTGTGTCATCTTTACCTTCGACGATAATAATTTCATTAATTTTCATTTTTCTTTTCATTTATTTATCCTAAATAGCTTGTGAGCATTTTCTGTGCTTTTTTCTGCAATGACTTCAAAAGGCAAACCCTTTAATTCAGCAATCTTTTCAACAACATAGCGTGTATAACCTGGTTCATTTCGTTTTCCTCTATAGGGAACTGGTGTTAAATAAGGAGCATCTGTTTCAACTAAAAAACGATCTAAAGGAACCATTGTTGCTGCTGATTGAACATCTAAAGCTTTCTTAAAGGTAACAACACCACTAAAGGATATATGCATTCCCAAATCTAAAAATTTTTCCATCCATTCGACGTCTCCACTAAATGTATGCATAACGCCACCAATTTTACTAATTTGTTCATCTTTCAAAATAGCATATGTATCTTCCAGGGCATCACGTGTATGTACACAAATTGGTAAGTTCATCTCTCTAGCAATAGCAATTTGACGTCTAAATACTTTCTCCTGAATTTCCTTTGGGTCCTTCATCCAATAGTAGTCCAAGCCAATCTCACCAACTGCAACCACCTTTTGAAGTTCTAATAATTTTTGGATATTTATTTCAATTGCTTCAGTATACTGACCAGCTTCCGTTGGGTGCCAGCCAATGATACTATAAATATTTTCATAATTATCACTTAATTCAATCGATTTTTTAATTGTCGGTTCATCAAATCCAACAACAGCCATTTCTTTTACAGCCATGTCTTCTGCACGTTGGATAGTTTCTACTAAATCATTTTCAAATTGTTCTGTATTTAAGTTTGTAAGTGAATCAAAAATCATTTTGCCACCTCCTATTTTTTCTTACCATTTTTCTAATCATATACTGGTTCTTTATTTTTAGCATACTTCTTAAAAAGAAAGTATTCATTCTTTAAAAAAATAAATAACAATAAATGGCTAATAATCTTTTTAAGCACATTGTAATCTTTCCTTGCATATATAATTCATCTTTTTAATTATCTAGCTTAAAACAACCTAAATAATTGAGAAAGAATAGAGCAATTTTAAAAGTAAACATTCTCCGTTACTTTCAAAATTGCCTTTCTTTTTCTTTATTTTAAAAATGCGATGAATCAAGCAATGATTGCGCCATTTGGCATTTCATGAGGTGCTTCAACTAATTGAATATCTCCCTTTGGTGATTCGGCTGAAAGAATCATTCCTTGACTAATTTGTCCACACATTTTTCTAGGTGCTAGATTTGCAACAATAACAACCTTTTTACCAATTAGCTCGCTTGGTTCAGGATAATATTCTGCTAGTCCAGAAAGAATTTGTCGATCTTGCTCGTCGCCAGCATCTAATCGAAATTGAAGTAATTTATTTGATTTTTTTACTTTTTGACAGGCAATGACTTCTGCTACCTTTAATTCTACTTTATCAAAATCATCATATATAATTTCTTTTTCCTTAACCGAAGTAAGTTTTGTCCGAGATGGATCCCATTTAGTAGCTTCTTCTTCATGAGTTGGTTGAACCATGTTAGGCGTCATTTTTTGCTTAATATATGCTACCTCTTCTTCCATGTCTAGACGAGGAAATAGGGGAACACCCTTGCCAACTACCTTAGTTCCAATAGGGAATTCGCCAAAATGAATCTCCTGCATTTTCATCATATTCGGGTCCAATCCAAGTTGTTCAAATATCTTTTGAGGAATTTTTGTCATGATTGGTTGCAATAAAATGGCAACAATACGTAAACTCTCTGCTAAATGAACCATGACACTATTGAGTTCATTTTCCTTGGTTTCATCCTTAGCTAAAATCCAGGGAGCTGTCTCATCAATATATTTATTCGCCCGAGAAACTAATACCCAAATCTCAGTAATCGCTGTATTGAATTCCATTTTTTCCATTGCTTCATGGTAACGACTAATGACGTTTGCAGCAGTTGTTGATAATTCACTGTCAAATGGTGTTACTTTTGAAGCATAAGCTGGTACATTTCCCTGGCAATATTTATTAACCATAGCAATAGTACGATTTAGTAAATTTCCTAAATCATTTGCTAAATCATAATTAATATGAGAAAGAAAATCTTCAGGCGTAAATACCCCATCACTACCGAAAGGGATAGCTCTTAATAAATAGTAACGAAAGGCATCTAATCCGTAACGTTCAACAAGTACCTCAGGATAAATAACATTACCTTTTGATTTTGACATTTTGCCGTCTTTCATTAATAACCAACCATGTCCAAAGATTTTTTTAGGTAATGGTAAATCTAAAGCCATCAACATAATTGGCCAGTAAATGGTATGAAAACGCATAATTTCTTTACCAACAACTTGCACATTTGCTGGCCAGTATTTTTCAAATAAATGGTTATCTGAGCTATTATAGCCTAAAGCTGTAATATAATTAGACAATGCATCAATCCAAACATAAACAACATGTTTAGGATCATTTTTTAATGGGATTCCCCAAGAAAAACTCGTTCTTGAAACAGCTAAATCTTCTAAACCAGGTTTAATGAAATTATTAATCATTTCATTTTTTCTGAATTCTGGCTGAATAAATTCAGGATGCTCATTATAATAATCCAATAATCGATCTGAATATTTACTCATACGCAAGAAATAAGACTCTTCTTTAACTAATTCTACTTCATGTCCACTTGGAGCTTTTCCTCCAATAACATTCCCTTCTTCATCTTTGTAAACTTCAGCCAACTGTGTTTCTGTAAAATATTCCTCATCAGAAACGGAATACCAACCTTGATATTCGCCTAAGTAAATGTCTCCTTGCTCAACCAGACGATCAAAAATTTTTTGAACAGCTTCTTTATGATAATCATCTGTTGTTCGAATAAATTTATCATAACTAATATCTAATGTTTGCCATAAATCTTGAATATCGTTAGCCATTTGATCTACATAGGTTTGTGGGCTTATTTCTAATTCTTCTGCTTTTTTTTCAATTTTTTGACCATGTTCATCTACACCTGTTAGATAGAATACATCAAAACCCATTAGACGTTTGTAGCGTGCCATAGCATCACAAGCAACCGTTGTATATGCATTACCAATATGTAATTTTCCACTAGGATAATAGATCGGTGTAGTGATATAAAATGTTCCCTTTGTCATGCAAAAAAGCCTCCTTCTATACTTATCCCTAATAATCAAGTAGATTCCCAAATAGTATACCATAATTTAAATTAATTGAACCATTGATCCCTAATTTTCTTAAAATGAACCATTAAAATAGAACAAAACTTACTTTCCAGTCTATAGTCTAGAATAAACATACCGCTCATCATTTAGTATTCAAAAATTCTTTCTGTCTTCACCAAAATAACTCAGAAATGGAAAAAATAATTTCATTGTTGTTCCCTCTCCGACTGTCGATTCAACTGTTAATTGGTGTCCTAATTTCTCAGCTAAATTTTTTGCCAAATATAATCCTAGACCCGTTGAATGTTGTTTCCCTAATCTACCATTTTTACCTGTAAATCCCTTATCAAAAATTCTTCTTTGATCCTCTATAGGAATTCCTATTCCTGTATCTTTAAGTGATAAACAGATAACTGAGTGTTTATGATCAATTTCAACGATTATTTTACCAGCATTTGGTGTATACTTAAGTGCATTGCTAAGTAACTGTTGAAAAATGAACGTTACCCACTTTGTATCTGTTAAAACCATCTGGTCCTCGCCTATGATAGAAAATTGTATATTTTTTTGAATAAAGTAATTCATCTGATTTCGTACTACTGATTGCACAATTGTTTTCAGCGAATACTCTTGGACCAAATAATCCTTTGAGAAATTATCTAAACGAGCATAATAGAGAACTTGTTCTACATATTCTTCAATTTTTTTTAATTCATTTTCTAATTGATAATATTTTTTTTCAGGAATTTCTTCTTCAACAGACTGTAAAATTAACATAACTGCAGATAAAGGCACCTTGATCTCATGAACCCAAGTATCAATGTATTCTTTTTGCTCTTGTTGATTGTTAATGAATTGCTGCATTGTTTGTTGATACTCAAGTAACAGGTCATTAATATATGCTTGTATAATTTTTTCTTCTTCCTTTGTAGCAATCGTTAGATATTCTTGCAAGGAAGGTGGTTGTTCCTTTGTATCAAATACTTTCCACCAACGTATTTTTAAAGAATAACCAATGACTAAAAATACACCTAAAAATAAGCCACTAAGTAAAAATAGATAACTCATTGTTGAAAAATCAAAGTTCGTTGTTGGAGAGAGCCATAAAATAAAACTAGTCAACAAAATAAAAAATAGCCAGCTGACCAAAAACAACCAATGATCTTTTAAATATTTCCAACCGTTCATCTCGCTGTTCCTCCTATGGAACGATGTAGCCTTGTCCTACCTTTGTTTCAATGTATCCTTTGATACCTGCTTGTTCAATTTTTCTTCTGATACGATTAATGTTAACTGTCAGTGTATTATCATCAACAAACCGCTCATCTTCCCATAAAGCACGAAGTAATTTCTCCCTTGTTAAGATTTTTCCATTCTTTTTCATTAAAATATAAAGCAATCGATATTCATTCTTACTTAAATCAATAACCTGACCATTAATCTCCATACTACCATTATCTATATTTAAAGTAATACCATTATGTGATATCTTCTCACTGCTTACTTCTGAATAATTATAAGTACGACGTATTAATGCATTAATTTTAGCAATCAATACATCCATTTGAAAAGGTTTAGTGACAAAATCATCTGCTCCCATATTCATCGCCATAATCATGTCCATATTTGTATTTCTACTAGAAATGAAAATAATTGGTATATTTGATTGCTTGCGAATTTTTTGGCACCAATAATAACCATCAAAAACTGGTAGATTAATATCTAAAAGAAGTAATTGTGGTTTTTCTTCTTCAAAGTTTTCTAGTACGTTTTGAAAATTTATTGTACTAAAAACTGTAAATTGCCATTTTTTTAATTCTTCAGCAATTAATTCACGAATCGTTGTTTCGTCTTCTACAATCATTATTTTTACCATATTTTTCATCCTTTATATCTCTTTCTTTTGTCCTATTTTACCAGATTCTTATTGTCTATAGTGCACTAATAATTTCTATCTAGACAGTAATATTTATTCTATTAAAAAACTTGATCAAAAGTCAAGATACCTTGCTATCTATAACTACTATTTCTACTTTAAATAGAAGACTAATAACAATTGGTAATTTATGAATAGTACAACAATGAAAGCTGATTTCATTTCAAACATATATCTATAAACCATTTAAATAGTGAGATGTAAAATAAACACAGATAGTCTAATCTAACCTCAAATCGTGCTTTCAAAAACATTTGTTCGTTTTGTTAAATGGATAAGAACAGTTTATATTTATAAATGCAATTTTTATCGATTATAAACAGATATATATTATTTAACAAGCATTGAATTCATTATTTCTACATACTTACTCTATTTATATAAAACTAAGTTCTATAATTAATTTTCCAATAAATGCAAAAATACCATCAAACAATAAAATCAACATGTTTGTTCCCCAAATAATAGACAATTTTTCTATTCCAGCTGCTTCATGTCTTTGTTTCAAGTATAAGAAAAGAAAAAAGTTACAGCTATAAGTAAAAGTTGTTAAAAGAACGATTAGTTTAATCATTCGCTCACTTCTCCTATCTATAAAGTTTAATTACTAGACTAGTTAGGTATTATGAATGATGAAAAAATGATAGTTAATTAATTATTTTTTAATTAAAATGACTACCTTTCATTATAAGTATAACGCTATCATTTAGTAATTCAAACTATTATCTATCTAGTAAGTAGATCCCTTTATAGAAGTTTTAAAGTGATACGCTAAAAAATTCTTTTAATGAATGAATCAAAACTAATAATCATTATGGCAACTTTTTTATCTTAGTTGTTATTATTCATAAAACCAGTAGATTATTTTAAATAAAAAAGTCTCCTTCATTAGAAAGAGACTAAAATTATGCAATATTAAGATCAATTTATTATTTACTCAATGCTTCTTTTGCTTGGTCAGCCAATACAGTGAAGGCCGTAGCATCATTAACAGCTAAATCAGCTAACATTTTACGATTAATATCAATTTCAGCTAATTTTAAGCCATGCATTAATTTTGAATAGCTCAATCCATTCATACGAGCAGCTGCATTAATACGAGCAATCCAAAGTTTTCTGAAATCACGTTTTTTCTGACGACGATCTCTAAATGCATAGTAATATGAATTCATTACTTGTTCTTTTGCTGATTTGAATAATGTATGTTTTGATCCATAATAGCCTTTTGCTAATTTAAGGATTTTTTTACGACGTTTACGGCTTACAGTTCCACCTTTAACACGTGCCATGTTTAATTCCTCCTAAATACCTATCATTTCTTAAAATGTTATTTGTAAGTATCACGACTCAATAATATTTATTTCATTTTTGCTAGTTGTTGACGGATACGTTTGTAATCGCCTGTTGAAACCATACTTGCCTTACGTAATTGACGACGTTGCTTTTTGGTTTTGCCATGAAAACGGTGACTTGTAAATGCACGAAATCTTTTTAAACCACCTTTACCAGTACGTTTGAAACGTTTTACTGATCCACGGTGTGTTTTTTGTTTTGGCATGACTAATTTCCTCCTCAAATCTTTTTCAAGTTAATCAATTTCTTAAATTGATTAAGAAGTGATTTACAAGAAATAACTAAAAATCTTTTTACTTATATTATGTTATTTATCATTTTTTGGTGATAGTGTTAAAAACATACTACGACCATCCATTTTCGCTTTTTGCTCTACTGTTGCAATATCTGCAGTTTCTTTAGCTAAGCGATCAAGAACTTCCTGACCAATTTCTTTATGGGTAATAGCACGGCCTTTAAAGCGAATAGAAGCTTTAACTTTATCCCCTTTTTCCAAAAATTTACGTGCATTACGAAGTTTTGTATTAAAGTCATTTAAATCAATAGTAGGACTTAAACGTACCTCTTTTACGTTGATCACTTTTTGTTTTTTGCGTGCTTCTCGTTCTTTTTTCTGTTGTTCAAAATGAAATTTTCCGTAATCCATTATTCGAGCAACAGGTGGTTTTGCTCCTGGAGCAACTAGAACTAAATCTAAATTAGCTGCTTCTGCTTGTTTTAATGCATCTACTTTAGATATTACACCCAACTGTTCACCATTTTGTCCGATCAAACGTAACTCACGCGCACGAATACCGTCATTTACCATCATATCCTTTGCTATGGTCATTCACCTCCAAATTTTTTAAAGAGAAACCTTACTACTTGTAATAAAAGCACTGATAATAAAAAAACAGGTACTGTCATAACAGAACCCGCACTTATCTTTATTCATAATTGCTAAAAATGAATAATTACTATCTAGCCCAGTGACAAAGTCTGCTAAGGCGAGAAGCGGGTAGCTCCTACTTTTATTTCTCAACTATATTACTATACAATAAATAAATAAAATTGTCAAATGAAGATTTAGTTAATAACTAAATTTTTATCGATTGAGACTGCATTTAACTAAGTAAGACATAAATAAAATTAATCTCTTTTATTTTAAGTATGTTTTATCCTATACAGAGTATAGTAAAATAAGCAATTATGCTAAAATTTTTTTAAAGCGAAACAACATTTAATAAAAACATTTGATCTAATATTCGATTATTTTTCAATCAATCCTTTTGTAGCAATACCGTTTCAATCTGAAACATAAAAAATAAGAAATATGAATTAAAAGATTCATATTTCTTATTTTGGTCATCAAACTAAAATTATTGTTAAATAAGATTTGTTAGATCATTTGTTCATTGTTTTTTGTTTTCATTTTTTCTTCAATTTTTTTATGATACAAGGAAACTTCGTCTTCAGAGCAATAGACATAATGCTCAGGTGTAATTTCTCTTAATTTATATTCCTTATTCTCTTTTATTTGTGGTTTATAAACAATTCGTGTCCGTGCCCGTTCATAATCCGGATCAGGTAGGGGAATGGCCGATAACAAGCTTTCTGTATACGGATGGACACCTAGATTATAAACATCATCACTTGAGCCCATTTCTAATAATTTTCCACCATACATTACACCAATACGATCACTAATATGTTTCACCATTGATAAGTCATGAGCAATAAATAGATAAGTTAGCCCTTCTGTTCTTTGCAAATCTTGAAGTAAATTAACTACCTGAGCCTGAATAGAAACATCTAATGCTGAAATCGGTTCATCACAAATAATAAAACGTGGATTAACAGCTAAAGCCCGAGCGATGCCAATCCGTTGTCTTTGACCACCTGAAAATTCATGTGGATAACGTGTACCATGACTTGGATCAAGTCCAACAGTTTTTAATAATTGATTTACCTTTTCTTCACGTTCTTTTTCATTACTGGCTAATTTATTAATATCAATTCCTTCAGCAATGATATCATTTACTTTCATCCGTGGATTTAATGAAGCATAAGGATCTTGAAAAATCATTTGGATTTCTCTTCTAAATTCTTGTAATTCTGTTTTTGAATGAATTTTACTAATATCTTTTCCATCAAAAATGATTTTTCCAGCAGTTGGATTATATAAACGAATCACACTACGTCCAGTAGTAGATTTTCCACTACCAGATTCACCAACCAAGCCAAATGTTTCCCCTTCATAAATATGAAAACTGATGTCATCAACAGCCTTAACCTCATCTGAACGTACAATATTAAAATATTGTTTTAATCCCTTAACATCTAGGAGTGTTTTTCTTTTTTCATTCATTATTTGTACCTCCCAAGGTTTTATGACGTTCACTATATAGTTTCCATCGACGAGCAATTTCTATTGGTGGTTTTACTTTTGGTGCTTGTGGCGCTAATAACCAGGTAGCTGCTTTGTGTGTTGAAGATAATTCAAAATATGGCGGTTGTTTTTCCCTATCGATTTTCATTGCAAATTCATTTCTAGGATAGAAGGCATCACCCTTAGGTGGATCTAATAAATCTGGTGGTGAACCAGGGATAGCATATAACTGATCCTCAGTTCCTTCAAGAGTAGGCATTGAACTTAACAATCCCCACGTATATGGGTGTTGTGGGTTATAGAAAATTTCTTCTGAAGTACCAATTTCTACAATACGTCCACCATACATCACCGCTACACGATCTGCAACATTTGCTACTACGCCTAAATCATGTGTAATAAAAATAATTGATGTATTAATTCTTTGTTGTAGATCTCTTAATAATTCAAGAATTTGTGCTTGAATTGTTACATCTAAAGCCGTAGTCGGTTCATCAGCGATCAATATTTCCGGATAACAAATTAAAGCAATTGCAATAACTATGCGTTGACGTTGACCGCCAGAAAACTGATGTGGATAATTTTTTAAACGTTTCTCTGCATTGGGAATACCCACAAGCTTTAATAACTCTAAAGCTTGGTTTAATCCTTCTTTTTTAGAAATTTTATTATGCTTAATTAAAGATTCAGCTACCTGTTTACCAATAGGCATAGTTGGATCTAATGAAGTCATTGGATCCTGAAAAATCATAGCAATTTCTTTTCCACGAATCGATTGCATTTGCTTTTCAGGTGTTTTAACAAGATCTTTTTCTTTAAAGATTATTTTTCCATGATCAATTATTGCATTGCTACTTAACAAACGCATAATACTTCTAGTAGTTACAGATTTTCCACTACCAGATTCACCTACAATGGCTAATGTTTCTCCCTTAAATAATTCAAAACTAACCCCACGAATTGCTTTGACTTTTCCTGCGAATGTATCAAAAGAAATATGTAGGTCTTTTACATCTAATATCTTTTCCATAATCATTCCCCTACTCTTTCATCTTAGGATCAAAGGCATCACGAAGTCCGTCAGCCAATAAATTAAAACAAATCATAATAACAGATAGTGCTACTGCTGGTATCCATAATAAATAAGGTAAGAAACGGAACGTCTTGTATCCTTCATTCAATAAGGTTCCTAAAGAAGCGGTTGGCGGACGTAAGCCAAGACCAATAAAACTTAAAAAAGCTTCAAAGAAAATTGCAGCAGGAATACTAAACATCATTTGCACAATAATGACACTACTGATATTTGGTAAAATATGCTTAATTGCAATTTTGATTCTTGATTCTCCTAATGTTTGTGCTGCCAAGACAAATTCCTGATCTTTTAATTTTAAAGCCTGTGCTCGAACAATCCGAGCCATCGAAACCCAATTTGTAATTACCATGGCCAAAACAATAGATAGAATACCAGGATTCAACACTGTTAACATTAAAATCATAACAACCAAATTAGGAATGCCAGAAATGATTTCTAATATTCGCTGCATCACTGTGTCAACCTTTCCCCCTAGCATGCCAGAAATTAATCCATAGGTAACACCAATTGTGATATCCAAAAGGGCAGCAATTAATGCGATTAATAAAGAAATCCGAGTGCCCATGAATAGACGACTGAGTACATCTCTACCCAATCCATCTGTGCCTAAATAAAAATTTACATTTTTAGGGACATTTGCATTTGCATACTTATCAACAACCTTGTTAGCAACAACGGTTTTCCCATTTAGTCCATTGATCCCTTCTAATCCTGGAATTCTAGGTGGTAAATTAATATAGGAAACATTTTGTTGGTTCGGATTATGAGGAGTAACCCAAATTGTTACAATAGAGATTAATAGAACAATGCTCAATATACACATTGAAATTACTGCTGCCTTGTTCTTTTTTAATCGACGCCATGAATCTTGTAGAAAACTTAAAGATGGCATAGCAATTCTTTCTTTTTCTTGTGATTGCAAGGTGTCTAGTGGTTGAAAATCATCTGCTGGTATACTTTTAATATCTTTAGGTACATCTTTAATATTTATAGTTTCCATTAGCCTCTATTTCCCCCTGACACACGAATTCTTGGATCTATTAAGCCATAAAGTAAATCTACGATTAAAATAACTATCACTAGCATAGCAGAATAAAGAATAGTAACTGCCATAATCGTTGGATAATCATTTGTCATGATTGATTTTACAAACTGCTCACCAATTCCAGGAATAGCAAAAATATTTTCTACTACTAAAGAACCAGTCATCAATCCAACAGCCAAAGGACCTAATAATGTAATCAATGGTATTAAACTATTGCGCAGCCCATGACGAAAGGCAACTTGCCAACGACTTAGCCCCTTAGCTTTTGCCAGTTCTATATAATCACTGTGTAAAACTTCGACCATTTCTGTACGAATAAATCTAGCAGAATCCGCCATTGGACTCATAGCTAAAGCAATAGTTGGTAGAATTGTATAAGAAAAACCATTCCACATAGCAATGGGTAGAAGATTTAATTTCATGGCAAAAATATATTGGAGTAATACTGCAAAAACAAAATTTGGGATGGATCGACCTAAGATAGCTACCAATGTGGCAGTAATATCTATCCAGGTATTTTGTTTCATCGCAGCAATAATTCCTAAAAGAATGCCGACAAAAGTGCCAAATAAAATGGCTTGACCCCCAAGTTGTAAAGATGGACCAATCCGTCCAGCTAATAAACTAGCAACTGGTTGATTTTTAAATTGGAAAGAAATGCCAAAATCACCTACAAGTAAATTTTTCAAATAGATAACATATTGAATAATAACTGGTTTGTCTAATCCTGATTGTTTGTTTAACATTGCGATTGTTTCTGGACTTAATTTTTCTTGATTTGTATAGGGAGTACCTGGTAAAAGCTTCATTAAGAAAAATGTGATGGTTGCAATCAACCATAAAGTAATGATCATAAAAAATACTCGTTTAAGAAAATATTTTCCAAAGCTATTCAAAAAAACGCCACCTCCAATTTATTTTGACTTCATCAGCTAATTTCGTTAAAGTAAGAATGTTGAATAACACAGCAGATGGAGTTGAGAATATGAAAAAAAACAAAAGACCGATACTGATAGCAACGATTATATCGTTTTGCATTATTATTTATTTATTAACTACAGAACACATGATCACCTTTTTACGATTAACAAATACTTTCTTTATGACTGCCCTTTTCTTTTTAATTATCGGTGTCGCTTTTTGGATCATGTCATCTGGTTTTTTCGATAATTTTCAACGCATTGTGAAAGAAACATTTAGATTGAAAAAAAAAGAAGAAATAAAAGATTTTATTCCATTTTCTAGTATTGGATTTGCTTATTACCACTTTTGGTTAGAAATTGGAGGGATTTTATTAATTATTGCAATTATTTCTTTATTATTTTACTTTTTTACAATATAGATAGCAAGAGGCCTTTGCCTTTTAATAAAAAGGCAAAGGTCATTTTTATTAAACAACTAGGTTCATATGAAACTGAAACAAATTATTCAGAAATATAGGTCCATTTATAATCAAATTGTGCACCAGCAGGATGCGCTACAACCCCTTTAACCTTCTCAGCACGTAGATGTGCTTCTGCCTTTTGGTAAATTGGAACAACACCCATATCATCCATGATAATCTTTTCAGCATCTATCATATTTTTCCATCTCTTTTCTAGGTGTGTTGAATTAGTAGTGGCAGCTGAATGAACAAGATCATCATAATTTTTATTTGTATAACGACCACGATTATAAGCATTTCCCGTTGTAAATAGATCTAGGAAACTACTTGGATCTGCATAGTCTGCACTCCATGCACCAAGGACTACATCAAAATCCCCCTTGTTTGAACGATCGAGACGAACAGAAAAAGGTACTGTGCTAACTGATACTTTTACATCTTTTAACGAATCAGTAATAGCATTTTGTAAATACTCAACAATTTTTTTTAAAGAATCTGTATCTACTGCTAATATATCCATTTTTAATTCTTTGATGCCTAGTTCTTTCTTTGCTTTCTCCCAATATTCTTTTGCTTTACGTTTATTGTAAGTAGGTATGTCTCCTGCTTCACTCGTAAAGTCTTTTTTATCATTTTTCGGATCTTTAGCCATATCGGCTGGTACTAGTCCCTTAGGGACAATTGAACCATCACCTAAAATGTTATTAACCAATGCCTTACGATCTACAGCATAAGAAATAGCTTTCCGTAGATTTTTATTCCTGTAAGGAGAATTTTCATCTCTTTGATTGAATTCTAGATAAGACGTTGATGCTTGTTTTTGAGAAGTAAAGTTAGGGTCATTACTCATTTGCTGTGCTAATTCACCCGTTAAAATGACATCATCTGTTTGTTTATCCTGAAATAAATTCAAGGCTGTTGGCGCTTCTTTTACAACATTAAAGTTAATTTTGTCCAATTTGACAGCTTTTTTATCCCAATAATGATTATTTTTGTTGTATTCCCATTTAGTAGAGGTACCTGGTCCATCAAAATTGGCTAAAACAAAGGGACCGTTATACACGGAACTTTCACTTGTTGTTGAATAATTTTTTCCATATTTTTCTACTATATCTTGTCTTTGTGGGAAAAATGTCGGCATAGCCAACAAATATTGAAAATAAGGAGTTGCTTGCTGTAAGGTAATTTCTAATTCATAATCATTGATTGCTTTAATTCCTAATTCTTTAAGATCCTTTTTTCCCTCATTAATTTCTTTGCCATTTTTAACAGAATTATACAAATAAGCATATTCAGAAGAAGTTTTAGGATTTACTGTACGTTGCCATCCATAAACATAATCTTTCGCTTTTACTGGTTTGTCATCACTCCAGCGTGCCTTTTTATTCAACTTTACTTTATAAATCGTCCCATCGTTGTTAATTTCTACCTTTTCAGCACCAGCCAATTGTGTCTTATTGTTTTTATCTAAACGATAAATTCCTTCATAAACATTATTTAGAATTGTAAAACCGTAAGTATCAGTTACTAGCGACAAATCAATACTGGGTACTTCTTGTGGTATAGCAATATTCAATACTTGCTTGCCATTACTTTCATCAGTACCAGATGTCGAAGTTTTATTAGCTGATTTGCTACTACTACAAGCTGCTAATGATAATCCTAACAAAGGAACTAAACTTAAAATGATTGCTTTTTTTATTTTCATTTGTATCCTCCTCTACCATTTATATTTTCTGAAAAACAGAATTGATGATTGATTTATTCTATGTGATTCAGTTTACAACTAACTCTATTAAAAAATCAAGAAAAAAATTAATTTTTTTTAATAAAAGCTTAAATAAAGATTAATTTTTACTTTTATTTTTTTATTGTAAAAAAATAGATTAATGACTGTTTATTGTATCCTTAATTTATAAAAAAATAGATATTTATGAGAACATTCACAAAAAAATTAATTGATTACTTATTATTCATTAAATTGTTGTTTGTTATGAATAATCCACCGATAAATCTAAATGAATGGATTTGTCGCTCTCATCGGATGAAGATTTAGAATGAATTTTTGATTTCCCTACTATTTAAATTACTGATTCCTCTACTTAACCTATATATCTTATTCATGAATCTACCCTTTTCAAAAAACTTCTGAATTTCTAATGAATGAACAGCAAGAATTACAAATATCTATGCTAAATAAATAATATTTAACGATTAACAAATCCCATCTGTATGACTTTTTTAAAAATTCATATTGTAAGCACTTAAACGATTTACTTCTAGCTTTTTTTTAGTTACACTATTAAAAGTTAATTTATATTTTTATAGAAATAAATCTCAAGGCTATTTTTATAAAAATAGGATGCTTATACTATAATTTTATTGTCATCTATAAAAATTTTATTCTTTTATTTTTATCAGAATTATTTAATCCTTTATTAGCAATAAATAATTTATGGTATGCTTAATAAGATAGATTTAAAGCTCATTTTCTACCTAACGAGGATTTAATCTATAAAAGGATGGTTTATTTAATGAATGAACAACAATCAGGAATTGGATATGCAACAGGAAAAATCATTTTAATGGGTGAACATTCAGTTATTTATGGAAAGCCAGCAATTGCTCTTCCTTTCCAACAAGTAAAAATAATGGCAGAAATTTCTCCTAATGAACAAATGCTACTTAATTGTAGCTATTATTCCGGAATGCTTTCCTCTGTGCCTGATCAATTAAAAAATATTCGTAAATTAGTTGAAAAATTATTGGTCTTTTTACACAAAACAGACCATAAGTTTCAGATTACTATTAAAAGTACGATCCCTTCGGAAAGAGGAATGGGATCTAGTGCCGCTACGGCTGTTGCTTTAGTCCGTGCTTTTTTTGATTATTTTTCTTATACGCCAAGTTCATCTGAAGAGTTGTTAAATCTAGTCAGTTTTTCAGAAAAAATTGCTCACTGCAATCCAAGTGGAATTGATGCAGCAGCAACAAGCAGCGTTCATCCATTATATTTTATGAAAGAACAACCTATTCAACCTATTGAACTAAAACTAACTAATGCTTATTTAATTGTTGCTGATACAGGTATAAAAGGTCAGACACGAGAAGCAGTGAAGGCTGTCGCTTGTCTGTTTGACTCTAAAAAACAAGCAACAATGAAAAAATTTCAAATACTAGGAGAATTAACCGAACAAGCAAAACAAGCAATGACCAAAAATCAAGCTAGTTTATTAGGAAAAATAATGAATCAAGCACAAGAGGTACTCAAAACACTAGGTGTTAGTAATAAACCAATTGACAATCTAATAGAAATTGCTCATAACAATGGAGCAACCGGTGCCAAATTAACGGGTAGCGGTCGAGGTGGTTGTGTTATTACACTATCGAATAATGAACAAACAGCAGAACAAATTGCCAAAGCACTATTGAATGCAGGTGCAAAAAAAACTTGGATTCAGCCATTAGGAGTGAAACAATGAACAATATGGGAAGTGCACGTGCCTATACAAATATTGCTTTAATCAAATACTGGGGGAAAAAAGATAATTCTCTGATTATTCCAATGAATAATAGCTTATCCTTAACTTTGGATGCTTTTTATACCGATACAACAGTGAAATTTACCAGCTCTTTAAATGAAGATCAATTTTTCTTAAACGGACAACGACAGACATCTAAAGAGGAGAAAAAAATTCATCAATTTTTAAATTTTATTCGACAATCTTTTGGCGTGAATGAATATGCAAAAATTGAAAGCAAAAATCATGTACCTACAGGAGCAGGTTTAGCTTCTTCGGCTAGTGGATTTGCCGCATTAGCTGGCGCTTGTAGTGAAGCATTACATCTTAATCTTTCCTTAAAAGAATTATCTCGATTAGCTAGACGAGGTTCTGGATCAGCTTGTCGAAGTATTTATGGTGGCTTTTCAGAATGGGAAAAAGGAACAAAGGATGAAAATTCATTTGCTCTGCCCTTATTTGCTGATAATTGGGAAAAAGAATTAGCAATGTTATTTATTGTTGTAAATGACCAAATAAAAGAAGTCTCTAGTCGCTCAGGGATGCAAAAAACTGTCGAAACTTCTTGTTTTTACCCAGGTTGGCTAGAAACTGTAGATAAAGATCTAAAACAGGCAAAACACGCCATTAAAGAAAAAGATTTTCAATTATTGGGAAAAACGATTGAAGCTAATGCCTTAAAAATGCACGCAACAACATTAGGTGCCCATCCACCATTCACTTATTGGTCTGAGGAAAGTATGAAAGCTATGAAAAGTATTCGTCAAGCAAGAAAACAAGGTATTCCATGTTATTTTACAATGGATGCTGGTCCTAATGTAAAAGTTTTAGTAGAGAAAAAAAATCTAAAAATTCTTCATGATTTTCTTATAAATTTTTTCTCAGAGAATCAGTTGATTTCTGCTCTAGCCGGTCCAGGCATTTGTATACTTAAAGAAAGAAGGCAAAATGACAAATGATTGAAGTCTCAACACCCGGGAAACTTTTTATCGCTGGTGAATATGCTGTCGTTGAACCAGGGCATCCTGCGATTATTGTTGCTGTAGATCAATTTGTAACAGTCACACTAAACCAAGCTGAAAATGCTGGCAGCATTCAATCAGAACAATATAGTTCTCTTCCCATTCAATGGACAAGACGTGCTGGCAAATTAGTTTTAGATATTCGAGAGAATCCTTTTCATTACGTTCTTACAGCAATTCATTTAACAGAAGAGTATGCTGCTGAACAAAATAAAAGACTATCCTTCTATCATTTAAAAATAACAAGTGAGCTGGATAGCTCAAATGGGAGAAAATACGGCTTGGGATCAAGTGGTGCAGTAACTGTTGCTACTATTAAAGCTTTGAATTTATTTTACAAACTAAACTTAACAGAAATTGAAATTTTTAAGCTTTCTGCTCTAGCCCATCTTGCTGTTCAAGGAAATGGTTCTTGTGGCGATATTGCTGCAAGTTGTTATGGTGGTTGGATTGCCTTTTCTACCTTTAATCATCATTGGGTCAATCAAAAAAAACAACAAGTATCTTTAACAAAATTATTAAGTCTTAAATGGCCAAATTTATCTATCCAACGTTTATCTGTACCTAAACGCTTACGATTATTAATTGGTTGGACGGGTAGTCCTGCTTCAACTTTTGATTTGGTTGATCAAGTACATCGCTCTAAAACAAATAAGCTGTTAAATTATCATTATTTCTTGACTCAAAGTAAACAATGTGTTGATGCAATGATTCAAGGATTTCAAACAAATAATATTTCTTTAATTCAAAAACAAATTAAAAAAAATCGAGAATTATTACAACAACTTTCCATTCTAACTGGCGTTTGTATTGAAACTTGTGCTTTAAAACATCTTTGCGACCTTGCTGAATCCTATAATGGTGCTTCAAAATCGTCCGGTGCAGGTGGTGGTGATTGTGGGATAGTTATTTTTAAGCAAAAATCGAGTATTTTGCCCATAATGAGCGCTTGGGAAAAAGAAGGCATTACGCCTTTGCCTTTACATGTCTATACTTATGGAGGGAATAATGAACAAAAAAACGAACAGAAAAGACGATCATCTTGCTCTAGCACAAGCCTTTCATAAAGAAAATTCAAATGATTTTGATGGCGTTCATTTTGTTCATCAATCTTTTTCAGAAATGGCCATGTCACAGGTTAATCTTTCGACTTCATTTCTTGGTTTTTCTTTTTCTTCTCCTTTTTTTATTAATGCAATCACCGGTGGAAGCAAAAAATCAAAACTCATTAATCAACAGATTGGCATCATT
Organism: Melissococcus plutonius ATCC 35311; assembly: GCF_000270185.1. Classification (NCBI taxonomy): domain Bacteria; kingdom Bacillati; phylum Bacillota; class Bacilli; order Lactobacillales; family Enterococcaceae; genus Melissococcus; species Melissococcus plutonius. Next base: position 732,711 of record NC_015516.1, on the reverse strand, counting down.
GCAAAAGAAACGGGTATCATGGTGGCTACCGGTTCTGTTAATGCTGCTTTGAAAGGTCCTAAATTAATAGATACCTATCAAATTATACGCAAAGAAAATCCAAAAGGCATTATTTTTACTAATCTTGGTGCTGGTTGTTCTTTAGAACAAGCAAAACGTGCAATTGATTTAATTCAGGCGGATGGTTTACAAATTCATGTTAATTTGGCACAAGAATTAGTGATGCCTGAAGGCGATCGTGATTTTAGAAACTGGCTTGATTCAATCCAACTGCTCACTGAACAATTAGCTATTCCCCTCATTGTTAAAGAAGTCGGTTTTGGAATGAGCCAAGAAACATTAAAAAAATTACAAAAAATTGGTGTAAAGGCTGTTGATATCAGTGGTCAAGGTGGAACTAATTTTATTCAAATTGAAAATGCTAGGCGGGAGAAAAAGGAATTGGCATTTCTAAATGACTGGGGTCAATCAACAATTATTTCACTTTTAGAATCTACTAATCTACATGATGAAATGACTGTTCTTGCTTCTGGTGGCATCCGTCATTCCTTGGATATTGTTAAAGCTCTAAGTCTTGGTGCTAGCAGTGTTGGTATCGCTGGTACTATTCTTGATTCTTTAATAAATGATGGATTAGATTTAACCATACAACTCGTTCAAAAATGGCAAGAGGAATTGAAAATTTTATATACCCTACTAGGAAAGAAACGGACTGCTGATTTAAATACTACAGATATCGTTTTTGATCCTTTCATCATAAGCTGGTGTAAAAGTCGTGGAATCGATTATCGTGCTTTTGCTTTTAGGGATAATTTCAATCAATAAATAACTTTTACTATGCAAAATTCTGTAAGACTCCCTTGCACAATTCCCTTTGCTTATCACCATAACTTTTTATATAGAAAAAAATCAGCTCTTAAAATCAAAATAACATTTGATTTTAAGAGCTGATTTAATTTAACGTGTAATTTTAACTTTATGTGTCTATTAAAAACTAGATAGCATTTTCCCAATCTTCGTCAATAAATAATTTTGGATTCTTAACATTTTTACTAAAGAAAAGAATCATCAATAAATTACTAATAACCAATAAAACAAGTAGAACGAGTAAATCAGGAGTTACCGATCCATCCATACCTATACATTGACGTATAGCATTTATTGAATAGGTCATTGGTAAAAATGGATGAATAAATTGATAAAAACCACCTGACAATTGAATTGGGTAAGTTCCACCTGATCCAGATAATTGGAAAAGCAATAAAATCAATGCCAAGAAGGAACCAAGTTTACTTAAAACAACATTTAATAAGGTAACAATTGACATGAAAGTTATTGCAGTAACTAGCAACAAGAAAAATAATTTAGCTGGATGAACTGAATGCATACCTAAAAGCAATACAGCACAATAAGCAAATACAGCTTGTACTAGACTTACTAATCCTAAAACAGACATTTTACTTGCCCACCAAGCAACGCCATTTGTTGGTTTGCTTTTTGGTTTAAAGGCATCAAAAATTACATTCATTGTTATTGCACCTACAAACAAAGCAAGCGATAGTAAGTAAGGTGCCATTCCTGTTCCATTATCAGCTACAGTATTTTTATCCTTATGATTAGATTTTACAGGAGAAGCTAAAGCATTAGCAGAATTTTTCTTGGTATTAACTTTTTTAATACCATTTGCACCTTTAGCTAAACTACCAGATAAATCTGATAAACCAGTTTTTACCTTGCCTAGTGAACCAGCTATTTGTGTTTCACCACTTGCCAATTGACCACCGCCACCAGCAATTTGATTAGCACCATCACCTAATTTATCAGAACCACTAACTAATTTTCCACCATTACTTTTTAATTGTGAAGTTCCACTAGCTAATTGTTTTGAACCATCTGCAAGTTTATTAATACCACTGCCTAAAGTTGGCATCTTTTGATCAATAGTTTCTAATCCGGTAGATAATTGATTAGCTCCTTTTGTTAAATCTCCAGATTTACTTGCTAATTGTTTAGTTCCTTGATTTAATTGATTTGTTCCAGTTGCCAATTGATTTACACCAGATGATAAAGCGGGTAATCCCTGACCAACTGCTGTTAATCCATTAGATAAATTTGTTGTTCCATTAATCAATGATTTTCCATTTTCACTTAACTTCGTTGTTCCTGCGGCTAGTTCTGTTGAACTTTCTGCAAATTGATGAATACCAGCACTGACTCTTGGAACATTATTTGCTAATGCAGTTGCACCTTGATTGATTCTTTCAATATCTGGTGAATTAGATAATTTATACATACCATTTACCACATTTGATAATACTGGTGTTGCTGTAGAACTTCCAGCAGCTAGTTTATCTGATTCTGCTTTTAATTTATTGATATCAGCTTCAGAAATATTTTTAGTCTTATCTGTTGAATGTTCTATGTTATTTAAATTATCTTTAACTGTTGACAAAGTACTTGTTAACTGAGCTGTATCAATAGAAATTTGATCTGCAGCATGTAACATTTGACTATTCTGATTTTTCATTGCACTAAGAACTGAAGATTTTTGTGCGTCATTCAAAGTAACTCCTTGCCCTTCTAAAGTGGCAATAACAGAATCAGCATTTGTTTTTAAATCTTGATCATAGCTTGTTTTAATTGCAGTTTTTTGCTTTTTCAATTTGTTGACTAGTAGAAGAAACACTGTTAGTCAACTGATTTAAATCTGTTGATAAGTTAATTAAGTTTTGTTTCATTGCTGATGAATTGTCTAAACTTGATGAATCCATACTACCTAGTAATTCAGATACTTGAGCAAGATAGGTATGAACACCTTCTACATAGGTTGTTAATTGATTTTTTTGTTCCTCAGACATTTTTGTTGCCTGAAGCGTATCGGATAGTTTCTGAGTGCCATTTGCCAAGTTTTGAACATTTTCAGGCAATTGACTGGTTTGTGCATCTAATTTGTGTAATTGATCTGAGAATTCTTCGCTATGTTTACTGATTGTTCCTGTTCCGTTAACAAACTGATTAACTCCCTTATTTAAGTTTTTAGAGCCATCAGATAATTTTGAAACACCATTTGTCATAGCTGGAATTTTTGATGCCAATTGATTCATTCCTGAACTTAATTGAGAAGAAGCTGAAGAAAGACTACCAACTCCCCCAGTATATTGCTCAACGCCTGTTGCCAAGTTTGTTGATCCAGTATTTAACTGATTCATTCCATTGGTTAAGGCTGGCACACCATCGCTTAGGGTAGTTAGCCCATTTGCAAGAGTTTGAGTACCATCATCTACCTGACTAGCTCCATCAACATATTGTTTGATACCAACTGTTAATGTTTGAGCACCTTCAGAAAACTGTAAAGAACTAGACGAAAGTTTGTCTAAATTTTTCGCAACTAATTTTGAGGCATCTTCTAGTTTCTTTGTACCGGTTTTTAATTTATTGCCACCAGTAGAAGCATCTGCCATTCCTTTACCTATAACACCAAATTGTGAGAGTAAAGCCTTTGAATACATTTCAGTTACCTTTGATGAAACACTATTTTTCATTTTCATCATAGCTGTATCTGACATTTTATATGCTGTGTATCCTCTTCCTTTAGTTGTTTCATATGTAATGTTCATTGGTTTTGGATGTTTCTTTAAAATTGTTGTTGCATTTTTTGAAAAATTTTCTGGAATAGTGACTTTCATATAGTAGTCACCATTTTCTAATCCCTTTTTTGCTTTTTCCGATGAAACAAAGTGAAAATCAAGTGATCCATCGTCTTTTAACTTTTTAGTTAGATCATCTCCCACAGCAACTTTTTTTGATTCAAAATCAGCAGATTTATCTTGATTTACAACCGCAACAGGCAAACGATCAAGATGCCCATAAGGATCCCACACTGATCCAAGAAAAATAATACTATACAGGGCCGGAATAAGCATCATTATGAACAAAGTAGCAATAACAAGCTTATTTTTTGAAATATGTTTCCATTCTTTTTTAATCATTATGTTCACCTCTTAAAACAATTATTTCATAAATAGACAATCTGTTGATTTTGCCTGAGATAAATTATATAATCAAAAAAAAGAAAATGCAACCAACAATTTTCAGAAAACTGTTGATTTATATTATGAAAAAGGAGAACAATAAAATGAAGACAAATACAAAAAAGGAAAAAACTAAACAAAAAATTTATAACGCATTGATTAAACTAGCGGAGGAAAAAAATATTAAGGAAGTAAAAGTTTCAGAACTCTGTCGTGTAGCAGATATTAATCGTTCAACGTTTTATCTCCATTATCAAGATACCTATGATTTAATCGAAAAACTTAGTATAGAAATTATTACAGAATTTATTAATAATATTAGTGAAAAACGACAGATTCCGGAACGTATTGATTTTAAAAAAAATCCTACCTTATTAATTAATTATCAAGATTTATTGGAAGCAATTAAAGATGCACAAAAAGCAAAAGTTATCGTTACTATGATGTTGGGTAAAAATGGTGATCCAAATTTTTATTCACAATTAAAGGTGGCTTTATGGCGTTTGCTTGCTTATTTTTTTAATGATTATCTTCCAGACTTAAAAGAACAATTTCCACTTGTTCCCGACGACTATCTAAATATTATTTTTTTTGATGTTCCAACAGAAATTATCTTACATTGGTTGGAAAAAGGAATGGTTGAAAGTCCGGAAGAAATCGGTGCTATCCTTACTTCAGCAAATGTAACTAGTCCATTAACATCATTGGTGGATAAAGCAAAAGAATAATTATAATAAAATCAAAAAATATATCTATTATAGACTACTATAACCGAACCATTTACTGATCAAAATGTGGCATTTGCACTTCATTTATAATATAGAAAAACGTCGAATTTAATCAATTTAGCTAATTGATCAAATTCGACGTTTTTATTCAGTTTTTAACTTGATGGTTAATAGCATTGATAGCTGTACATTGACATAAATTATCTATCTTGACAGAATACAAAATTTCCTACTATTAAAAAAACATTTACCATATCCTATGTAATTCTATTTTTAGTTAACAATGTGTATCAATGATTTCTTCTTATATCCAATCTCACTATTCATAAATTGATGATTCAGCCCATGTTTACGATAAACCTATACAAAAATTAAGCTGAAATAGCTAAATTTGTATATCCTTTTAGCTATTTCATCTTAATTCTCTAACATTAATAATTTTTATTATGAATTATATTAACCGTTATAGGCATTAATAATAATTTGTTTTAATTCACTAATTAATGGTTCTTTTGGATTGGCAGTTGTACATTGATCTTCATAAGATAATTCTGCCATTCGATCAACAGTAGAATCAAGTACTGCTTTTGTGACACCTTGATCTTTTAAGTTCATTTTGATTCCAACTTTTTGACCAAGTTCATAAACCGTTGTTGCCAGGGCTTCAACCAACTCAGCAGTATCCTTTCCTTTTAATCCAATGAATTTAGCAATATCAGCATAATCTGTATCCGCTCTAAAGTAATCATATTTAGGAAACATTGCATGTTTTGATGGATCAGTTGCATTATAACGAATCACATGAGGCAATAATATACCTACAGTACGACCATGTGGAATATTATATTCTCCACCAATTTTATGTGCAATAGAATGAGTAATTCCCAAGAATGCATTTGCAAATGCCATACCAGCCATTGTTGAAGCATTATGCATTTTTTCACGTGCTTCCATATCTGCTGTATTTACGGATTTTTCTAAATTTTCGATAACTAATTTAATTGCCTGTAGACTGAGTCCACGTGTGTAATCAGAAGCCATGACTGAGACATAAGATTCAATGGCATGAGTTAGGACATCCATTCCAGTATCTGCAGTTACAGAAGCGGGTACAGATAAAACAAATTGTGGATCAACAATAGCTACATCAGGTGTTAATGCATAATCTGCTAATGGGTATTTTACATGTGTATCACTATCAGTAATTACAGCAAATGGCGTTACTTCTGCCCCTGTTCCGGAAGTTGTAGGAATACAAACGAGCTTTGATTTCACGGCTTTTTTAATTTTGTACGTTCGTTTACGAATATCTAAGAATTCTTGTTTTGCACCAAAGAATGAAGTGTCTGGGTGTTCATAGAACATCCACATACCTTTTGCAGCATCCATTGCTGAACCACCACCTAAGGCAATAATTGTGTCTGGTTCAAATTCTCTCATCATCTTAGTACCCGCATAAACAGTATTGGTTGATGGATTTGGTTCAACTTCAGAAAAAGTAACAAGTTTTATATCGTTAGCACGTTTTTGCAATTCTTTTACTACTATATCTGCATATCCAAATTGAACCATTCCAGGATCACAAACCAGCATTACTCGTTCAACATTTTCCATTGTTTGTAAATATTGTAAAGAGTTTTTTTCAAAGTAAACTCGTGGTAATTTAATCCATTGCATATTATTTCTCCGTTTCGCAATTGTTTTAACGTTAATTAGGTTAATAGAAGAAACATTTTTAGAAACAGAATTCTTTCCATATGAACCACAACCTAAAGTTAAAGATGGAATCATTTCATTATAAATATTTCCTATACCACCTTCTGCTGAAGGAGAATTAACCAGGATACGACAAGCTTTCATTCGTAAACCAAAGTTAACTTGCAATCCTTCATCTTCTGTATGAATAACTGCTGTATGTCCTAATCCACCTAATTCTAGCATTGCTTCACATAAATCAAGCGCTTGTTCTGTATTATTTGCCTTTATCATAGCAAGGATAGGAGATAGTTTTTCACGTGATAATGGATATTTCGCTCCAACACCTTCTAATTCAGCAACTAAAATTTTTGTTCCTTTTGGTACCTTGATGCCTGCTAAATTGGCAATTACCTCAGCAGAATTACCTACAATTACTGGATTTACAGCTGTTTTTTCTTCATTCATTACAGCATCTTCTAGTTTACTTAATTCATTTGGTTTAATAAAATAAACTTGGTGTGCTTCAAATTCTTCTTTAATAGCTGCGTAAATCTCTTTATCTACAATAATTGCTTGTTCTGAAGCACAAATCATTCCATTATCAAATGATTTTGAAATAATCAAATCGTTAACGGCACGCTTAATATTTGCTGTTTTTTCAATATAGGAAGGGACATTTCCAGGTCCAACTCCCAAAGCTGGTTTTCCAGTTGAATAAGCAGATTTTACCATACCAGCTCCCCCTGTAGCCAACACGGTAGCTATACCTGAGTGATTCATCAATGCAGAAGTAGCTTCAATAGATGGGTATTCAATCCATTGAACACAATTTTCTGGTGCTCCTGCCTGAATTGCTGAATCTCTAACAATCATGGCTGCTTTCTTTGAACATTGTTGTGCACTTGGATGAAAAGCAAAAATAATTGGATTTCGTGTTTTTAAGGCAATTAAAGATTTAAAAATAGTCGTTGATGTAGGATTCGTTGTTGGCGTAACACCACAAATGACACCTACTGGTTCTGCTATTTCGATTAAACCAGTTTGGTCATCTTCATTGATAATACCAACCGTTTTATTATTTTTGATACTATTCCATATATATTCAGAAGCATAAATATTTTTAATTGCTTTATCTTCAACAATACCTCGACCAGTTTCTTCTACTGCCAATTTTGCCAATTGCATATGTTGATCCAATGCAGCTATTGCCATTTGATGAACAATATGATCAACTTTTTCTTGATCGAAATTTGCCATTTCTTTCAAAGCCACATTTGCCTTGCCTGCCAATTCATTAATCATTGTTTGAATATCCATTTCTTGTCCTACCTCTTTTTTCGCTTGGGCCATAAAAATCCTCCTAAAGATTAACATTTTATTTTGTTAATTTTTTCACATATTCATCATATAACAATCAAATAAAGTTGTAAAGGATTTTTGTGATTTTTTTCACACGTTTTAGAATGTAATCGTTATCTATTAAAAAATTAATTAAATTTATGTAAATTAGATATTAGTTATTTAATTTTTATAGACTAAAAAATAGAAGATCTACAATTAAAGTAAATCCTCTATATCTTGTCGGTTTTGAAAAGAAAAATTGGTTGTTTGGGCAATAAGTTGTTCATAGTCAAAAAAATCATTTGGTTTAATTTGTGAAATATCTTCCTTACGAGCTTTTAATGAAGAAATAGGATGATGTTTCCAACGATAGGTAGCTAAATAATTCCATAATTCTTTTTCATCAACAGCTACATATCCTAATCGATGAAAAGATTGACATTTTTCTCTTAATTCTCTTTTCAAATAGAGTCTTTGTAACCAAGTCATTCTTTTTATAATCTCCCCCTCCATTTCTCTTTAACAAATTATTTAATAATTTTCTATGTTCCTAATAACATCTTCATATTTATTTTAAACCGTCTGAATACCAATAATCAACTAATTACTATATACCCATCAAATTAAATGGCTTATGTATTTTTTTATTCCTAATAAAAGGAAAGAACGTGAGACAAAATACATGCTCACGTCTAAGAATATCTTGAATTTAAAATATACGATTGAACAACCAATTATGATGAAAATTTACTTTAATAGCCAATAAATAAAAGAAAGAAATACATAGATGATTAAAACTGTCCTTTAAGCATTTGTAAATGGCATCTCTTATATCATTAATATTTTAATTATCCAATCATGAATAATCCCTATTTATCTTCTGGTGTTTCATGTGTTTCTGAACTGGTATTTTTGTCTTCATCTTTTGCTGGCGTTTCATGATTGTTTGCTACTGATGCTGTTGGTGTAACCGTTCGGATTGCTGAACGATCAAATTCTAGGATAATACCTTCACAATCAATCAGCACAGTACTATCATTTACTTCAGAAAGAACACCGTGTAGTCCACCAATAGTTACAACTTGATCACCAATTTTCATTGAACTTAGTAAATCTTGGCGTTTCTGTTGTTGTTTTTTTTGCGAACGTGTCATAAAGAACACCATTCCAGCTAAGATAACCAATGTAAAAATTAAAGTTACGCTACTTCCCAATTTTTTCACCTCACTTGATTCGTCTTTCCCAAATCTAACTGTAACAAAAAAATAATAAGAAGACTAGTTTTTTGTTTTATTTTTTAAAAGTTTTTTGCATTTTTTTGATTAAAACCATATTCTTCAAAAAATTGTTGTCGAAATTCTAATAGCTTATCTTCCTGGATCGCTTGACGTACATTTTTCATTAAATTTAATAAGAAATATAAATTATGATAGGAAGTTAACCGAATACCAAAGGTTTCATCGCATTTAATTAAATGACGAATGTAGGCACGTGAATAATTTTTACAAACATAACAATCACATTTTTCATCAATTGGACTAAAGTCTCTAGCAAATTGAGCATTCTTAACTACTAAACGACCTTTTGAAGTCATACAAGTACCATTTCTAGCAATACGTGTTGGTAAAACACAGTCAAACATGTCAACGCCACGAATAGCGCCATCAATTAATGAATCAGCTGCTCCTACTCCCATTAAATAACGAGGTTTATCTTCTGGAATAAAGGGTGTTGTATACTCAAGAATTCGATTCATTTCTTCCTTAGATTCACCTACAGATAAACCACCAATTGAATAACCAGGCAAATCCATTGCTACCAATTCTTGTGCACTTTGGCGTCTCAGCTCTTCAAAACCAGCACCTTGGATAATACCAAATAATCCCTGGGTATCTGGATGTTTATGAGCTTTAAGTCCACGTTCTGCCCATCTAGAAGTTCGTTCAATCGATTTTTTTACATAGGTATAACTTTCATAATAAGGAGGACACTCATCAAAACTCATCATAATATCTGAACCTAATTTGTTTTGAATGGCAATGGCTTTTTCTGGAGATAAAAACATAGGTGAACCATTTAAATGGTTTTTAAAATGGACACCGTCTTCAGTAATATTTCTCATATCACTGAGTGAAAAAACTTGAAATCCACCTGAATCTGTTAAAATAGGTTGATCCCAATGTATAAATTTATGTAAACCGCCAGCTTCTTCAATTAAATCTTCTCCTGGTCGTAACCATAAGTGATATGTATTACTTAGTATTACTCCAGCACCTATCTCTTTTAATTCTTCTGGAGAAATGGTTTTAACTGTAGCCAATGTTCCTACAGGCATAAACATTGGAGTTGGAAACGTTCCATGAGGTGTAATTAATTCTCCTAATCTGGCACCCGTATGCTTTTCTTTTTTTAATAAACGATACCGAATAGCTGGTACTGATTGAGGCATTCATTTCCCTACTTTCTTTTTTTCATCCATTCAACATCATACGTTTTTTCAAAGCATATTGCAAGGGGTTCTTTTATCGTTTTAGAGAGAAAATTTTTAAATTTATATAATATTATTTAAATACCGAATAATTATTTATTTATATAAAAAATGAAAATTCTCAAAAAGAACAATTTTTATTCTTAAACTACTTTTTATTATTTATGCTTTATGTTATCCTTTTATTTATTCAAAATAATAAATATTTATGCATTTTAATTTTAATTTTTGAATATTTATTAAAAATTAAAGGGGTATTTCGTTTATGAAATCTAAGATAAAGATATGTAATCTGCTATTATTTTTTTTATTACCTTTTTTAGCACTATGTTCAACCATTCCCTCATTTGCCGCTGAAAAGGATGTTATATATAATCGGATTCAGCAAAAAAAAGAGTTAGTTGTCGGATTGTCCGCTGATTATGCTCCCTTTGAGTTTCATGCAGATGTCAATAATAAAGACCAAGTTGTTGGTTCTGATATTTCTGTTGCAAAAAAAATTGCTAAAGATTTAGGCGTAAAATTAAAAATTGAAGAATTAGGATTTGATGCTTTACTTGGTGCGTTAAAAACAGAGAAAATTGATCTTGTTATCTCTGGCATGACAACTACTCCTGAAAGAAAGAAAGAAGTCAATTTTTCTACTGCCTATATGCAAATTCAACCAAGAATTATTATTAGAAAGTCAGATAAAAAGAAATTTCAAACCATTCATGATTTTAAAGGTACTTCTATTGGAGTACAAAAACAAACCACCCAAGAAGAATTAATAAAAACCAAACTACAGAAGGCAACTCCGGTTTCCTTACAAAAAATTCCATATATTATTATGAATTTGCAAAATAAGAAAATTGATGCAGCAGTTCTAGATGAGCAGGTAGCTGAAGCATATGTCACTCATCATCATGACTTTGTTTTAACAAATATCACTTTTAAGGGAGAAAAAAAACCAGCAGCCGTTGCTTTATCTAAAACTGCTCCCCTTTTAGAAAAACATATTAATATATCCATTCAAGAAATAAATGATAAAAAATTATTGAATAACTATAAAAAAGAAGCAACAAAATTGATGTTTAAAGATAATCAGAATTTTATACAAAAATATGGGAAATTCTACCTAACTGGTGCTGGTTATACCATTTTTCTAGCATTCATTGGTGTACTTTTTGGTGTGGTCATTGGTAGTCTACTAGCCTTAATGAAGTTATCAAAATCTAAGATTTTTAAGGCCATTGCAATTATATATATTGAATATGTCAGAGGAACGCCATTATTAGTACAAATTTTTATTGTTTATTTTGGATCAGGTGTTCTAGGAATCGAACTTTCCAAGCTGACTGCCGGTTGTATGGCACTCGCTTTAAATAGTGGTGCCTATGTCGCAGAAATTATTCGTGCAGGTATAAATGCAATTAATAAGGGACAAATGGAAGCAGCTCGTTCACTTGGTATGAACTATCACCAAGCAATGCGTTATATCGTATTTCCACAAGCAATTAAAAATATTTTACCTGCACTAGGTAATGAATTCGTCACGGTTATCAAGGAATCTTCTGTTGTTTCAATCATTGGTGTATCTGAATTAATTTTTCAAACTGGAAATGTTCAGGGTGCTAGTTTTAAACCATTTTTACCTTATTTAATTGTTTCACTTATTTATTTTGCTTTAACATTTACAATTTCTCGTTTGCTTGGTATTGCTGAAAGGAGCATGAAAACTAGTGATTAATATTAAAAATTTAACTAAAACATTTGGGAGAAATGAAGTACTCAAAGGAATTGATTTAAATATACAAGTCGGAGAGGTAGTTGTGATCATTGGCCCTTCTGGTAGTGGAAAAAGTACATTTCTACGTTGTTTAAACTTACTAGAAATACCTACTAGTGGAACAATTGAATTTGAAGGCAAAAAGTTAGCTATAGAAAAAGGTAACATTGATCATATTCGTCAAAAAATGGGAATGGTTTTTCAAAACTTTAATCTTTTTCCTCATAAAACAGTTTTAGAAAATTTAACGATTAGTCCTACTAAGGTAAAAAAAATAAATACTGATACAGCAAACAAAACAGCATTAGCGCTTTTGAATCAGGTTGGACTATCAGATAAAGCTGAAAATTACCCTGCACAACTTTCCGGCGGCCAACAACAACGTGTAGCCATTGCTCGTGCCTTAGCGATGAACCCAGATGTATTATTATTCGATGAACCAACTTCAGCTCTTGATCCTGAAATGGTTGGTGAAGTTCTTTCCGTTATGCAATCTTTAGCGCTTGAAGGCATGACAATGGTTGTTGTTACACATGAGATGGGATTTGCAAAAGAAGTTGCTGATCGAGTTATTTTTATGGATTCAGGTATTATTCAAGAAGAAGGTAGTCCACAAGCTATTTTTTCTCATCCACAAAATCCAAGAACCCAGAATTTTTTAAATAAAGTATTGTAGAATTGAATATGATTTATCTCTCATTTCATTTACTATGGTTAATTTTCTATTGAATACAAAACTAGGAAATCAATAATGTTTATTCTTTTTAATTAATGATAAAATAGCAAGGAAAAAGGAAAACAGCGTTTAGACATTAATATCAATTCAAACATATTATATTTGAATGAGAAAGGATGATAATATGACCTATTTCTCTTCCAAACAAGAAGAAACAACCTACTACAATCAACAAGCCAGTGAAACAGAATTTTTACAGTGGTATAAACAAAAATTACCAGACTATGATAAACCTTCTTTGACGGTTGACAATGTGTTGATTGGTTATAATAAAACTGAGGACCAATTAAAAATGCTATTAATCCAGCGAAAAAATCATCCCTTCAAAAATAGTTGGGCTTTACCTGGTGGTTTTGTCAACCGAAACGAATCAGCAATTACTAGTGTTATTAGAGAAACGAAAGAAGAAACCCATTTGCATGTTCCTGAAGAAAACATTGAACAACTATATACGTTTAGTCAACCAAATCGAGATCCCAGAGGATGGATTGTTTCTATTAGTCACCTAGCTTTCATTAGTGAGGAACCAACTATAGCTGGCGATGATGCAAAGGAAGCTGGTTGGTTTACGATGAATGTTAGTGACACTTCATTACACTTAACAAAAGAAGATACGCAAATTATTCTTGATCTGAAAACAGGAAACTCTAGCGGTACAAATACTTTAGCATTTGATCATAATAGGATTATTTTAAAAGCATTTCATCATATCATCAATCAAATGAATTATGAACCTAGAGTTTTACAGGTATTAGGTAAGGAATTTACGATAACTGAAGCTCGGAAAGTCTTTGCTCAATTTTTAGGAATTAATTATAAAAAAATTGATCATTCAAATTTTAAAAAAGGAATTTTAAATCACCTAGAAGAAATTGGGGAACGTTCTACAGGTATTGGACGCCCTTCTAAAATTTATCAATTAAAATTCACACCAAGAATAGATGATTTAAATTAATTTAATCATTTCTAATAAGGTAGTTTGTTAAAATAAGTAGAAAAACTGATAAGTTAGGTATATCCTTTTATCAGTTTTTCTTTTTAGTTTTTTCAGTAGCTATAAAAATTTGAAATAACAAGTTATTTATTCTAAAAATTAATAATCATTCATTAAATTATCTTATGCTCTCATGATGAGCTAATTATATTAATTGTACATTATTTATCAAAATACTTATTTTTATCAGTACCAGCCAGATAGAGTGAGTTTTCCAATCATTTTTCCACTTGCTACTAGTTGATAAGCTTTTTCTAAATTATTCGCATTGATTGGTTGCAATGTTTTTGTAGTCGTTGTTTTTAATTGTTTTTGGTCGTATAATTTTGAAATTTTTTCTAAAATTTCATGTTGTTTTTCTCTATCTTTTGTTTGATATTTAGAACGTGTAAACATGTATTCCCAGCTGAATGACACGCTTTTATCTTTTAATTTTTCTAAATCAATAGGTTGATTTGTTCCGACAATTGAACAAATTTTTCCTTCTGGTTTGATTAGTTGACTCATCTCTTCCCAATAAAAATTGGTGTTATAAAGACATAAAATATAGTCAACATTTCTAATTTTTTGTTGGTTTAATTGCTCAACTAATGAATGGTGATGATTAATAACTATATCTGCGCCCATCTCTTTGACCCATTTTGCTGTTTCTTTTCTTGATGCGGTTGTAATTACTTTTAATCCTAGGTATTTCGCTAGTTGAATTGCTATAGAACCTACACCACCAGCACCATTAATAATTAAAATGGATTGGTCTATTGTTTCTAATTGTTTAATCATTAATCGATCTGTTAAAGCTTCCCAAGCAGTTAATGAAGTTAGGGGAATAGCAGCACTTAATGCATAATCAACGATTGCAGGTTTTGTTCCAACAAAACGTTCATCTATCAACTGATATTGAGTATTGCTGCCTGAACGATTTGCCATTCCTGAATAAAATACCTGATCTCCTTCTTTAAAAAATTGACATTTTTTTCCTATTTGTTTAACTATTCCGGATGCATCGAATCCTAAAATTCTTGGTTCTCTTAATTGTTGACTTTGTTTAATATCTACTGGATTTACTGAAATTGCCTGTACTTCTACCAATAAATCTCGTTCGTTTTCTATTTTAGGAATGGGTATTTCTTTTTCTAAAAACTTTTTCTCGGCAGCCGGTAATGTAAAAATAGCTTTCATATGCTTTACTTTCTCCTCCATTTCTCTTATAGTTACAAGTTTAAGTTTGTCTAATGCTCTCCTCATCTTTCACTATAAATAAAAAAAGAAAACAAAGCAAAAATAAATTAATTTTGCTTTGTTTTCTACTAAGAATAAACTTTGTATAATCAATTTTATTTGACAGGTCTACCCTTGCCATCAACGAGATGTTTTGCAACAAAAGTTGCATATTTAATCCTTCCAATTTCATTCGGATGTACATGGTCATCATAAAACCATTCTTCATGTGCATTACTATAATTATACCAATCAATAATCGTTAAATTTTTGTATTTTTTCTTCATTTCTTCTAACATGCTATTTACATCATCCTGCCAACGTTTAGTTGGAACACGAACATTAATCCAGTAAACTTTTTTCTCACCAATAGCATGCATAAAATCATTAAATTGTGCTTCAGTAAACGAACCATTGGTTCCTAACCCAATAAGTATTGTATCTTTGAACATTTTTTCTTTTTTTAGTTTTTCCACAACTGGAACACTAGCATAAAGTTGACGACCTATATCACTATCAATGACCATTTTAGGAAATATCTTCTGTAAATCCGCCGAAGCATTCAAAATAACGGAATCACCAATAACACTAATTTCCATATTTTTTGCTCGTTCCTTTTCTTCTGGAATGAGGCCATAATCCAATTCTTTGGCTACCTGAGGTGATGAATCGCTCTTTCCCTGAATTATATGAGATTTACGATCTTCCACTTTTTTCTTATTCACTTCAATTTGTTCTTGTAATTCTTGTTGCTGTGCGTCAATTTGATTGGAAGGTGCAATGATTAACCCATATAGCGCAAGCAATCCAACAAATATTCCAATACCACTAATAATTTTCCAACGTTTAAACAAAGGTTTGCTTACTAAATCTTTTAAAACAAGTAAACGATATTTATAATGAAATTTTTTAAATGGTTTTTCAATATATCGATAAGACAATTCACTAATACCAAGAATTAATAACAATTCAATGAATGAATGCCAAAGTGAAAAATGCGTCAAATTTTTTATTTTCGCTTCATAAAAAACCATTACAGGAAACTGATAGAGATAAATGCCATAACTCCGTTTCCCAATCCAATCAAACACGGGATTAGTCAACCAGCGGTTGAGATCTGCCCCAGGATGTGCAGTGACAGCTACCAACAAAACTGCAAAAATTGTAAAAATAAACATACCGCCATAATAAACAAAATTATAATGGTCTGCTAAAAAAAGAAAAGACATAATTATTATAAATAGAGAAATAATTCCAACACCATTTAAAAAATGACGGGCAGATTGCGGAATTTCCTTTTTTAATCGATAACTTGGCCAAATGAAAGCAAATGCACTTCCAAGTAAAATAGAAAATAATCTAGTATCTGTTCCATAATAAACTCTTGTAGGATCTGTATTTGGTGTATAAAAAAGTGCCATCAATAAGACAGATAATAAGGTAAGAGAACTAATAATTTTAATGATCTTACCTGGGTATTTAATAAATTTTTCTAACAATACGAAGACAATAGGCCAAACCAAATAATATTGTGCTTCAACTGCCAATGACCAAATATGAGTAAAAGGAGAAGGAACAGCAAAATGATCAAAATAAGAAGTCCCTTGAAAAATTTGCCACCAATTATTCAGATATAACAGACTGCTAATAATTTCACCATGGATATTATTCAACAAATTTGATTGAAAAATTGTGATGTAAGCAGTAGATAAAACCAACATAGCAATTAATGCAGGATAAAGTCGCTTCATCCGTCGAATATAAAATGCTTTTAAGTCTACTTCTTTTGTTTGTATCCATTCTTGCCTTAATAAATTAGTAATTAAATAACCAGAAACCGCAAAAAAGACAGGCACACCTAGGTAACCGCCAACTAAAACAGTTGGAAATAGATGATATAAAATAACACCTAGTACAGCAATAGTACGAATGCCATCAAATCCTGTGATATACCGATCCTTTACCAACCTTTTCGTATTTTTCATTTATATTCCAACTTTACTAAATAATTCTCTTTTATTTAATTAATTATAAGCAAGATAAATATACGTTCTTTTTTGCTTAATAGCAAGAATTTTTCTTTAATTTTAGCTTTTTTTAAAAAAACTTAGTAGGAAGAAAAATAATGTAAACGAATAAGCGTCCCTTTAATAATAAATAGTAAAAAAATGAATTGTTTTTATCCACTCTTTCTATTCAACCTATTGGATATGTATTTGATTACTATTGGATATGTATTTGATTACTTGATTTGATATGTTTATTTAAATAAGATAAATAACCGGCTATATTATTAACAATTATATATATTTATTTAAAATTGCTTATCGTATGATTAATTTTACAAAGAATTTTTAATTATAACGTTTTCTTTTCGATGAAGCAGAAATTCCCAAAGCTTCTCTGTACTTTGTCACTGTTCGCCTTGAAATTTCAATTCCTTCATTTTTTAATTGCAATACTATTTTTTGATCAGAAAGTGGTCTTGTTTTATCTTCCTGTTCAATGAGAGAATGAAGTTTCTCTTTTATCTGCCTTGTTGAAATACACTCACCAGTATAGGTTGCATAAGTAATATTGGAAGAAAAAAATGAACGCAATTCAAAAATTCCAAATATTGTCTCAAGATATTTTTCATTTACCGCCCGTCTGATCGTTGATTCATGTAACGATAAAGCTATTGCAGCATCTTTCAATGCTAATGGATGTAATGGATGATCTGACAGTAAGAAAAATTCTGCTTGTTTTTCTACAATAAATTGTCCTATACGTAAAATTGTATTTCCACGTTGTTCAATTGATTTTTTCAACCAATCAAATTCTGCTTTTTTTTCTTTTAAATATCTTTTTACTTCTTCATCATTGGTTTCTTCCATTCGCTTAAAATAAGCTTGTTGAAAGTTCAATTGAAATGTTCGATTTTGATTTGATTGTATGGTTATTTTTCTATTATTAATGGAGACAGTTAAATCTGGTCGTATATATAATCCAGTGTTGGCTTCGAAAATACTTCCTGGGTAAGGAGTTAATGTTTGAATATAGTCAAAAATATTCTGAACTTCAACCAAAGAAATGGCAAACTTTTTTGCAATTTCTTGCCATTTCCTCTGAACAAGCATCATAAAATTTTCTTCTAAAATAATGTAAGCCAATTCAGGTGCCTTATCATCTCGTTCCACTTGGAGCATTAAACATTCTTGTAGACTTCTTGCTCCCACACCTGGAGGGTCCAATTGTTGAATAAGTGTTAATGCATCCAGCATTTGAATCGAAGAACTTTCTGTTTTCTCTATTGCTTCTTCTAAAGAAATAGTCAGATAGCCATTTAGATCGATATATTCCACTAAAAAAAGCATCAATGAACGAAGATAGGTGTCTCGATAGTTCAAATGAATTTGATCAATCAAATATTTAAACAGTGAAGCATGTTGTTCAGGAATCTGTTCTAAATAGTTCTGTTCTTCTTCAGGCGAATAAGAAAAATTTGTGAATGATCTATCGTTAAATTCAGTAATTTTTAGTTCGATTAATGGATTCTCTAATGCCTTTGTCTATATTAAAGAAGTTAATTCATCTAGATTTGACTGTAAAATCTGAATAGATTGTTGTAGTTGTTGTGTCATCACTAATTTTTGCGTTTGTTTCTGCTTTTGTTGTTGCTGTAATTGAAGATGCTGTTCTAATTTCATTTTTCATTCACACTTTCCCTTGTAATTTGGTTAAAAATCAGCTACACTAGTAGACGTCTGATTAATCAGGCGCTCTTAGTGTAGTGGATATCACATAAGATTCCGGTTCTTAAGACGGGGGTTCGATTCCCTCAGAGCGCGTTTATATTCGATAGATACACCCAACATTCTCCATCTTCCAACTAGCATGGAAGATGTTTTTTCTTTTTTAATTTATTACTTTTATGTTTACAATTTCAAAATAGTTTTTCATATATTCTAATTCTAACTTAATTAATCTAATTGAATATTTTAAATTTACATGATGTATCAATAATTTTAATAAAAAATATTGGATAATCCGTTTTCAATAATCAAATCTAATAATTATTAGAAATTTTAATTTATTTTATCTATTATAGTTAATTAAAGTAATTTTATTACTTGCTGATTATTTATCAAAAATTCAAATAACTTCATCTATTTAATGAAACATTTAATAAAATAACCAAAAATAACAATAAATGTAGTTAAATTAGTTATCTGACTGCTAGAGCAACACTTTACATTTGTTGAAATTTTTTTTATTAATTGATTCTTGTTTCATTCATTAATTTTTTATTTTAAATTTTCTCATGATTGGTTATTTTCCATTTTGGATAAAGATAGATAAAAATGAACAAGATAATCTTTATATCTTTTTTTATTGAACAAATAAGATATTGAAAATAAATAGGTAATCTATTGTTAAAAATTTGAAATATTCTCAGCTTTTCATTCATTAAAATGTTTAAGGTCTATGTTTATATTTTCTTGATCATTAAAATGACTTACAAAATTAAAATTATTTAATTTTAATCATTTAGTAATCACTAAAATATTTTTCTTCATCTATATGTATATATTTCTATTATACTCGTTTAACCAATTAGCTAGCAATCTATATTTTATTAAATTTTATTAATAGACATTATTTCCTTCTCTTTATATTATCATTGATTTAGCTAGTCAATAATCATTTTATTATTTATACAGTATTATAATTATTATCAATACTAAAATAGCTTTTCATTCAATTTTTTATTTAACAAACTGTGCTGATCAATCAATTTCTGCTTATTTGTTCTAATATCCATTTAAATATTGAAAGAAGTCTGCATCCTTTTGAATAATCTTGATAAAAACCGCAGTTTCATGCAATGGTCTTTAGACCAAAATAAAATTCTTCAATTTATTTCGTTATTTCAAATCTTTTTTCCTTCTAAAAATTTAAATAACTTTTTGGTGCTTCGTTTTCTTTAAACTGTCATTTAGTATATTGCTTTAATCCTGCTCTATTTATTTCCTATTTTAAAGAAAACGAAAATTTTATTAAATTACTTATTTTGCTAAATATTCATAATTTATTTTCATTATATTGGAAATGAATTAACCTTTCTTTTTCATAATACCTAAACATATTCCTCTATATACTAATTCGTTAATTGAATGATTTAGAATTAGAATGTTGTTCTTACCTATAAAGTTTTTATTTTTCTTCTAACCGTTGTCATCTCCTTCTTTTAATTTACTTAATTGTGAATATTAAATTTTAACCTATACTATAACTATTTTTACTCAATACAATTTTTCTCCTTGTATATAAATTGCTGTTTAATTACCTGCTTCTTAATTTTTAATCAAAATCAACGGATCTTATGTTTGCTTATTATTTGACTTAAATTGTGTTCCAACATATATACTGTACTTAGATTTAATTTTAAAGGAGGTGGAAAAATGATAAGAACAACTGCTGGTAAGGATGCTTTAGGGAATTTCGCACCAAAATTTGCAGAACTTAATGATGATGTTCTTTTTGGTGAAATTTGGTCAAGAGAAAAAGAATTATCATCTCATGATCGTTCATTGATTACAATTACAGCACTAATAGCAGGCGGAAGTTATGATCAATTATCATTTCATATGAAAAATGGAAAAGAAAATGGCATTACCCAAAAAGAAATTGCAGAAATAGTTACTCACCTTGCTTTTTATGTTGGTTGGCCAAAAGCTTGGTCTGCATTCAACATTGCTAAAGAAATATATAGTTTTGATATAAATAAAAATAATAATAAATAACACAATAAATCTCAAAGTTTTTTTACAGATAAAAATACCCACAAGTTAAATGCTTTATTAGATGACTTATTTAAATCATTTAACTATCGATTCCATTATGTCATCAATAAATAGTTAGCATAGGTCTAATTTGTATATGAATGATTATTTTCTCTCATTAAAATTATTTTTTTATTATCATAGATAATCAGAAATTACTGATTAAATCAATCTGAATCTAACTTTTTTCTAATAAATCATCCTTTTTAGAATGGTAGATAGGTTCTAGTGGGAATAACTATTCATTTGTATAAATTAAAAACCTTACTTATCTTACTAAGCAAGGTTTTTAATAGTGTTTAATTTGTAAATCGAAATTTTGGTTACAATGCCCAGTAAGTTTTTGTAAAAACTTGAAAGTAAAAATATCCCATATTTCTTATACAAATATAATCTTATAACAAGTATTTAATAAATAAATTAAAAAATTTTATAATAGCCGATTACTTAACTGTTTTAACTTCTGTTTTTTATCCTCAATTAGTATCAATAAATTTTCTGAGAAATCTTCTAGAATAGTTCGACCTCCCTTATAGGTACTTCCTCCAATATCAGCAGTTTCAGAAAAAGTCAATATAACTTTTCGATGCGTAATGCTTTTAAAGAATTCTTCAATAAGATAGGTAGGCAGATAAAAATTATTCTGAGCAGAAAAAGATTCTAGATAAATAAAATCATCGATACTGATATAACAATCATCCATTGACATAAAGTGGACGCTTTTATCTACATAAATTTCTCGTTTTAATAAAATCTCATTAATTTTTTTATTTAGTAAATTTAATGTTTCAATTTCTTTTACATAATGTTCTAATACTCTGTAACGTTGTTCTTTTTTTTCTTCATAAACATTTCTTAAAGCCATACTGATTAATACAATAACTGCACCAAGACACACTCCAACGAAACCGGCTACAAAAACGATAATCATCTAATCCTCACATCTTTTCTGATTAAATTAAAAATAGTATAACATATTTAGCTAGGAAGGAAAAATAACATTCAAAACTCAATAGGTTAATATTGACCTTTTTTGACCAAAAGAGTATACTTTTTACGGGCACCAAATCAGGATTTATGATAAAATAATTTAAAAGTTTCTTTATATAGGAGGATGTTTATTTATGAATTTAATACCTACAGTCATTGAGCAATCGTCACGAGGTGAAAGAGCTTATGATATTTATTCTCGTTTATTAAAAGATCGAATTGTTATGTTAAGTGGTCCAATTGATGATAATGTCTCAAATTCAGTTATTGCTCAGTTATTATTCTTAGATGCACAAGATTCTGAAAAAGATATTTATTTATACATCAATTCACCTGGCGGTAGTGTTTCTGCTGGATTGGCAATTTTTGATACTATGAACTTTGTTAAAGCTGATGTTCAAACAATTGTTTTAGGAATTGCTGCTTCTATGGGTAGTTTTTTACTAACAGCAGGTCAAAAAGGCAAACGTTTTGCATTACCAAATGCAGAAATCATGATTCACCAACCCCTTGGCGGCGCACAGGGTCAAGCAACTGAAATTGAAATTGCTGCTAAGCATATTTTAAATACACGTGAAAGACTAAATAAAATTTTATCTGAACGTACAGGACAACCTATTGAAGTCATTGAAAAAGATACAGATCGTGATAATTTTATGACTGCAGAAGAAGCAAAAGCCTATGGTTTAATTGATGATGTCATGGAAAATAGTCGTTCATTAAAGGAATAATGGTTAAAAATATAAAATGAATCTGTATATTTTGCTAGTTAAAATCAAAATATAAATTATTTTTCTAGATAATTCCTTGAAATCTATTTCTGTTATATCCTTTAGATCAAATTATAGTCATTGATTCAAATGAATTATCTACCGTGTTAGACAAAATAAAAAGAATAATTCAGCTATTTTATTTTTCATCGTTTAATCTTTATTCATCAATTAAAATTAGAAAGCAGGATGCCTATGGATACTTCAATAATTAAAACAGAAAAAGTCACAACTAGAGAAGGTCTTAAAATTGGTGATGAAAAAGCACCAATTAAAATTATTGAATTTATTAACGTTCGTTGTCCCTATTCCAAAAAATGGTTCACTGATTTTGATGGTCTATTGACTGAACAGGTAAAAGCTGGCAGATTGCAACGGATTATCAAGTTGTTAAACAAAGAAAAAGATAGCTTACAACGTGGGAATATCATGCATCGGTATATTGATTATTATAAGCCTGATGTTAGCTTAGAAATGATTCGTAACATGTTTGCCACACAGGAAGAATGGGGTGAATTATCCTTAAATGAGGTAGCAGGTTATGCAGAAAATATCTTAAATCTTTCATTACCTTTAGAGAATTATTCAGCGATCAAACAAGCGATTATTAATGAAGCAACAGTTGCCAATATTCAGTTCATTCCAACGATTTTGATTGATAACCATATTTTTGATGAGTCTATTTCTCAAGAACAGTTATTCAACTATTTACAAAAAAGTTAATACAAAGCAGAATGGTCAGAAATGATTTTTGACCATTCTGCTTTGTATTTTGTTAATGATTAAGTAATATGATTCAATCCATTTCCTAATTTCTATTAAAAATTTTTCACCAATCTATTAAACGATTAACCTACAAATAAAATTATCGCAAATAGCAAATAGAATGACTGATACCAGTTTTTTGATTCGTTTTTATCTAATTACCATTCTTTTTTAATTCTTCAGCAAACTCATTGATTTTTCTTAAGCGATGATTAATTCCTGATTTTGAAATCGAGGCAGTTGTCATCATTTCACCTAATTCTTTAAGACTTACCTCTGGATAATTCAAACGCAATTCAGCAATTTCTTGCAATTTGTCTGGTAATGCATTTAGCCCCACCGTCTGTTCAATGTAATGAATATTATTAATTTGCTTGGATGCTGCATTGATTGTTTTATTGAGGTTGGCTGTTTCACAATTAACCAAACGATTCACAGAGTTTCTCATATCACGGATAATACGTACATCTTCAAATTTTAACATCGAATTTGTAGCTCCAATCAACGTCAAAAAATCAGCGATCTTTTCAGCACCCTTCAAATAAGAGATATAGCCATTTCTACGTTCAAGAATACCAGCATTTAATCGATAATAATTAAGCATTTTATAGATATCTTCATTATGTTCTTCATATGTAGAATAAATTTCTAAATGATACCGACTTGTTTCTGGATTATTAATTGATCCGGAAGCCATGAAAGCCCCACGCAAATACGAACGAATTTTTTGTGGATTTTCAGTAATCTGCTTAGATACGTGACTTTGAAAAACCAATCCTTCCATAATGTCTAAATCTGCTAAAATCTTTTTAGTATCTTGTTTTAAACGAACAATATACACATTATTCTTTTTCAATTTCATTTTTTTACGAACAAGTAATTCTGAACGTACATGATAGTGATCTTTTAGTAGTGCATAAATCCGCCGAGCGATTGCAGCATTTTCGGTTTGCACATTTAAGATAAATTGTTGATTAACCAAACCTAGAGAACCATTCATTCGTATCAAAGCAGCTAATTCCGCTTTTGCATGTTCCCTATGCACTTCTAGTCCTGTCAATTCCTTTTTCACTTCAGAGGCAAATGACATAAAATTCCTCCTTTCTCTAGTGAGATTCATTCATTGTTTTATAATTATTTGGCTCCAAATACAATTTTAAATAATTCATCAACAACCCGATTTCCATCATGAAAAACACCACTATTTCTTAGCTTTAAAAAGTTCGTTGAAATAACACGACATCCTTCATTACGCAAACCGCTAAAATCATGCTCCACTTGAACTAAATACTCATCATAAATAGTTGGATCCATATACCCATCTGGAATTTTTTCCGTATTAACTAGAACAGTATCAATAAATTTTGTATCTAAATGTTTGTTTAAAACCCGCACATGATCAGCATCTGTAAAATGTTCCGTTTCTCCTTTTTGTGTCATAATATTGCAAATATAAACAACTTCGGCTGTTGTTTGTTTGATTGCCTCTGCAATTTCATTAATAACCAAATTAGGTAGAATACTGGTAAACAAACTTCCAGGTCCTAAAACAATCATATCCGCTTCATGAATCGCTTTAACTACCTTTCTTGCCGCCTTTGGTTGCTGCTTTTCATCATTCATATTTGTTACATAAACATGATCAATCACTTTTCGATCCGTTGCAATATTTGACTCACCTATAGCTCTAGTTCCATCTTCAAAAACAGCATGTAAGATAAGTGGTTCTTCCGAAGATGGATAAATATGTCCATCAACATGCATTAATTTTGACAATAATTGAATCGCTTCATAGGTACTTTCACGCATTTCTGTTAATGCAGCAATAATTAAATTTCCTATTGCATGATTAGCAAAATATTGATCAGATGCTTTGAATCGATATTGAAAAATATCTTCATATAATTGTGGCATATCAGAAAGAGCTACCAAGACATTCCTTAAATCTCCAGGGGGCGTCATCTGCATTGATGTTCGAATCTCTCCACTACTACCTCCATCATCAGCAACCGTTATAATTGCAGTGATATCAACATTCTGGTTTCTCAAACTTTTCAGAATAACGGGTAATCCTGTTCCACCACCAATAATTGCAATTTTAGGTTTTCTGGGCTGAGAATTTTTTATCATGAGCGATTCACCGTTTCTTTTCTTTTTTCGTTATCACGATGGGTAATATTTACATGATAATCCGTCTCTAATGCATGACCAATCCTCTCAGTTAGAGCTACCGATCGATGTTGGCCGCCCGTGCATCCTATAGCAATAGTTACATTGTTTTTTCCTTCTTTTTTATATCCAGGTAATATAGTATATAATAGATCAATAAATTTATGATAAAATTCTTCTGTTTCGTCAAACTTCATGACATAATCATAGACAGGTTTATCTTGTCCTGTTAACGGTCTTAATTCTTTAACATAATGTGGATTTGGCAAAAACCGAACATCCATGACAATATCTGCATCAATTGGTAATCCATATTTAAAACCAAAAGAAACCATTTCGATTCTAAATTCATAGGTATCACGTGACTTGAATTCTGTATTAATTTCTTGTCTTAATTGTCTGGGTGTTAAATTTGTTGTATCAATAATCAATTGTGCATCTCTGCCTATGTCCTTTAAAATAGCTCTTTCTTTTCGAATTCCTTCAGTAATGAGCCCATCCATAGCTAAAGGGTGAACACGTCGTGTTTCTTTATAACGAGAAACTAATTCTTCATCGGTCGCATCCAAAAACATGACAGTAGTATCAATCATATTTGTATTTTCAATTTCAATCATCATGTTTTGAATCTCACGGAAAAAATTTCGTGAACGTAAGTCAACCACTAAAGCAATTTTAGTGATTTTACCCGATTCTCTAATTAACTCCCAAAATTTTGGAATTAAACTAGGAGGCATATTATCAACACAAAAATAACCCATATCTTCAAAACTTTGAATAGCAACCGTTTTTCCTGCGCCACTCATTCCCGTTATAATAACTAATTGTAAATTTTCAACCATTACTTTTCCTCCAATCGAGTCCCTAATTCTTTTAATTATAACATCCCTGGTGTATCAAAGAAAGCAATTTAGTGAAAACTTACCGACCGATTAAAGACAATATAAGAATATATAAAAATAAAAGCAAAAAACAAAATTTTCAATCCATATAGTTACCGAATAGTAATAAATTTTATTTACATAAATTAAACACATAAAAAATATTAGTTCTATTTATTCTGTACTATTTCAAATTTAGTAAAAAAGAGTAAATCAATGAAGGAAAGTAGGATGTTTATGACGTAATCATCTAAGTTATTCCTTTAAAGTAATATAATCTAAATTTTTGAAAGCTCAAATAAAAAATATCTACCAATTTTATAATCTGGTTATGCTTAATATCTAGTGAGAAAAAATGATTTTTCTTTAATTTGTAAATACGTAAAAAGCATGGGAAAGAAGTCTCCCATGCTTTTCTACCCTACAAAGCTATCTTGCAAATAAAAAGTTAACTTGTTTATTTTATATAACTTAATCTAAATATTTTTTTAAATAACGACCCGTATAACTTTCTCCTACATTAGCAACTTCTTCTGGTGTTCCTTTAGCAACAATGGTACCACCTTCTTCGCCGCCTTCTGGCCCTAGGTCGATAACATAATCGGCAGATTTGATCACATCTAAGTTGTGCTCAATAACTAATACTGTATTTCCCTTATCTACTAGTCTCTCTAGCACTTTTAACAATCGAGCAATATCATCGGTATGTAATCCTGTTGTTGGTTCATCCAGAATATAAAAATTCTTGCCATTAGAAATTTTATATAATTCACTTGCTAATTTCATTCGTTGTGCTTCTCCACCGGATAAGGTAGTAGCAGATTGACCAAGCGTAATATAACCTAAACCAACATCAACAATTGTTTGCAGTTTACGATAAATTTTAGGAATTGATTTAAAAAATTCAACTGCATCGTTGACTGTCATATTTAATACATCCGAAATATTCATTCCTTTATAGCGCACTTCAAGTGTTTCTGAGTTATAGCGTTTTCCATGACAAATTTCACAAGGAACATAGACATCTGGCAAGAAATGCATTTCAATTTTAATAATTCCGTCTCCACGGCAAGCTTCGCATCGTCCACCTTTAATATTAAAACTAAATCTACCTTTTTTATATCCTCGTACTTTTGCTTCATTTGTTTGTGCAAACAAATCCCTAATGTCATCAAAAACACTTGTATAGGTTGCTGGATTACTTCTTGGCGTTCTACCAATCGGTCGTTGATCAATATCAATTATTTTTTCAATTGATTGATAGCCAGAAATACTTTTATGTTTTCCAGGTTTATTGGAATTTCTATTTAATTTCTGAGCTAATGCTTTCTTAACAATTTGATTGACTAATGTGCTTTTGCCTGAACCAGACACACCAGTTACAGCAATTAATTCCCCTAAAGGAAAAGTTACCGTAATATTTTTCAAATTATTCTCAGCAGCCCCAGTTAATTTAATCTGTTTACCATTGCCTTTGCGTCGCTCTTTCGGAACGGGAATGGCTTTTTTACCAGATAAATATTGTCCAGTCAAAGAAGCCGGATTCTTAGCAACTTCTTCCGGTGTGCCTACAGCAATAATTTCGCCACCTTGTTTTCCAGCTCCTGGTCCTACATCAATAAGATAATCAGAAGCCCGCATGGTGTCTTCATCATGTTCAACAATAATTAAAGTATTTCCAAGATCACGCATTTTTTTCAATGAAGCAATTAACCGATCATTATCTCTTTGATGTAAGCCAATTGACGGTTCATCTAAAATATACAGTACTCCAGATAAATTTGAACCAATTTGGGTAGCTAAACGAATGCGCTGCGCTTCTCCACCAGATAACGTTCCTGCTGCACGACTAAGTGTTAAATAATCTAAGCCAACATTTTTTAAAAAGATTAGACGATCCTGAATTTCCTTTAAAATTGGACGTGCAATTATTTCCTCTTGTTCAGACAAAATTAAATCTTCAAAAAATTTCAACTCTTCTTTTATTGGTAACTCATTTACTTGACCAATATTTTTATCATTGATTTGAACACATAAAGCTTGTGGATTTAAGCGATAACCACAACAACTTTGACAGGGAAGCTCTGTCATATACAAACGCATTTGATCTCTTGTAAAATCACTATTTGTTTCATGATAACGTCGATCAATATTTTTCAAAATACCTTCAAATGGCACATCCGTGTCTCTAACTCCACCAAAATCATTTTCATAATGAAAATGGAAAAGTTTACCATTTGAACCATACAATAGTAACTCTTGCTGCTCTTTAGGTAATTTTTCAAAGGGTGTATCCATGTCAATAGAGAAGCAGGCAGCAGCTTGTTCTAACATTTCTGGATAATATTGTGAACTAATTGGATTCCAGGGAACAAGGACTCCTTCACGTAATGTCTTTTCTGGATAGGGAATCACTGCTTCCTTATCCACTTCTAATTTTACTCCTAAACCATCACAATCAGGACAAGCACCAAAAGGAGCATTAAATGAAAACAAACGAGGTTCCAACTCGCCAATTGTAAATCCACAGTAAGGACAAGCATAATGTTCACTAAATAACATTTCTGTCCCGTCAATAATATCAACTAAAGCATATCCATTGGCCAATCGTAATGCTGCTTCAAACGAATCAAATAACCGAGAACGAATCCCATCTTTTACAACAATTCTATCGATCACAATTTCAATATCATGTTTTTTATTCTTTTCTAACTCAGGTACTTCACTTATGTCATAAATAGTACCATCAATACGTAGACGGACGTAGCCTTCACGCTGAATCATTTCAAAAACTTTTTTATGTTGTCCTTTCTTCTTAACAATTATTGGTGCTAAAATCTGTATTTTGGTTCTTTCTGGTAGATCAATTACCTTATCAACCATTTGTTCAACAGATTGACTTGTAATCTCGATATGATCATTTGGACAAATTGGATGTCCGACACGCGCATATAAAAGTCGCAAATAGTCATTAATTTCTGTAACCGTTCCAACTGTTGATCTAGGATTTTTACTGGTTGTTTTTTGATCAATTGAAATAGACGGACTCAAGCCATCAATACTATCAACGTCTGGTTTATCCATTTGACCTAAGAATTGCCGTGCATAAGCAGAAAGACTTTCAACATAACGGCGTTGTCCTTCTGCATAAATCGTATCAAAAGCAAGTGAACTTTTTCCAGAACCAGATAATCCAGTGATGATAACCATTTGATCTCTTGGAATCATGACATCAATATTTTTTAAGTTGTGAACACGTGCACCATGAATATTTATCTTATCATTTGCCATTTTTTCTCTCCTATTCAGATGCCTTTAATTCTAAAATAGTATCTCGTAAAGTGGCCGCCGTTTCAAAGTCTAAAACTTTTGCAGCATCACGCATTTCTTTTTCTAGTTTCATTAATAAATCCTTCTTTTCTTGATGACTAAGTTTACTATAGGAAGTGTCCATCGAAGAAATTGTTTTGTTATCTGTTGTTTTAGAAATAGAAATTAAATCACGAATTTCTTTAATAATCGTTTTTGGTACAATGCCATGCTGTTTATTATAGTCTTCTTGAATGGTACGACGTCTTGCTGTTTCGTCTATTGCTTTTTGCATTGAATCAGTAATTTTATCTCCATACATAATAACCTTACCTTCTTCATTTCTAGCTGCCCGTCCAATTGTTTGAACCAATGAACGTTCACTACGCAGAAGTCCTTCTTTATCAGCATCTAAAATCGCAATTAAAGAAACTTCTGGTACATCCAAACCTTCTCGAAGTAGATTAATTCCTATTAATACATCAAATTCACCTAATCGTAAATTTCGGATAATCTCTGTACGCTCTAAAGTTTTAATATCACTATGTAAATATTTAACTTTAATGCCCAGTTCTCTTAAATAATCTGTTAAATCTTCTGCCATTTTTTTAGTCAGAGTAGTCACAAACACCCGCTGATCTTTTGCAACCCGTTCATTAATTTCACCAACCAAATCATCAATTTGTCCCATAATTGGACGAACTTCAATTTTCGGATCGAGTAATCCTGTAGGTCGAATGATCTGTTGAACAACCTTGTCTGTCTGTTCTTCTTCGTAGGAACCAGGTGTTGCTGACACATATACAATTTGATTTACATGTTTCTCAAATTCTTCTAATTGTAGTGGACGATTATCAAGTGCACTTGGTAAGCGAAATCCATAATCGATCAACATTTGTTTTCTAGCACGATCTCCATTATACATACCACGTATTTGAGGCATAGTTACATGTGACTCATCCACAACTATTAAAAAATCATCTGGAAAAAAATCCAGTAAAGTATAAGGGGGTTCCCCTTCTTCTCTTCCTTCCATATGCCGTGAATAATTCTCAATTCCTGAAGTGTAGCCCATTTCACGCATCATCTCAACGTCATAATTTGTTCTTTGTTCTAAACGTTGTGCTTCTAATAATTTATTTTCATTTCGTAGTGTTGTTAAGCGTTCATCTAATTCAGTTTGAATCCGTTGAATGGCTTTTTCCATCTGTTCTTCATTTGTAACAAAGTGAGTAGCTGGAAAAATAGCGATATGTTCCAAATCATCGATCAATTCACCAGTCAATGCATCAACTTCACGAATACGTTCAATCTCATCACCAAAAAATTCAACACGAATGGCATGTTCATCGCGTGAAGTTGGAAAAATTTCGACAATATCACCATGCACACGAAACCGTCCTCGTTGAAAATCAATATCGTTACGCTCGAATTGAATATCTATCAGACTGTTCAATAACTGATTTCGTTCAATTTCCATTCCTTTTCTTAAAGAAACAACTTGTTCGCTATATTCTTTTGGATCACCTAATCCATAAATACAAGACACTGATGCAACAACAATAACGTCATTTCGTTCCAACAAAGCACTGGTAGCCGAATGACGTAATTTATCAATTTCATCATTAATACTTGCATCTTTTTCAATATATGTATCACTAGAAGGAACATAGGCCTCCGGTTGATAATAATCATAATAACTAACAAAATATTCTACGGCATTATTAGGGAAAAATTCTTTAAATTCCCCATAAAGTTGCCCTGCCAAAGTCTTATTATGTGCAATCACTAATGTCGGTTTATTTATTTCCTTAATAACATTAGAAATGGTAAATGTTTTTCCAGTACCTGTTGCTCCAAGTAGTACTTGAGCCTTTTCACCTTGATCAATTCCTTGAATAAGCTGTTTAATTGCCTCTGGTTGATCTCCTTGAGGCTGATATTTTGACACAAGTTCAAACTTATTGGAGGTTTCTTTTTTTATCATGATCATTCCTCCCAAGATTGTTTAAATTATCATTTTATAGTAATTTAAAGTAATAAACCCTGCTTATCATTTTAACATACCGAACATATTTTCGCCAGTTTTTCATTTACTTTCCTTAAGAAGTTTAAAACTTAACAGTTTATGTTATATTTCATAACATAAACTGTTAGCAATTTAGCATTTTTTGCATTTTTTAATCAAAAGACTTGTCAGTTATTGGTTTTTTACTATATAATTGTCCAATATGATAACATAGGAGGTATTTAAATGAAAAGAAAGCATCTTCTACTTGCACTCATCGCACTAATCAGCGTTAGTTTAGCTGTTTGTCTTTCTAACCAATCCATAGATGCAATGGAAACAACAAAAACTACTAAATCAGTAGACAATCAATCAAAAAAAGATACATATGTCATCGCTAGTGATTCTGCTTATGCTCCCTTCGAATTTCAAAATTCAGAGGGAAAATATGAAGGTATCGATGTAGATCTCGTACAAAGAATCGCTGAACTAGAAGGATTTAAAGTAGAATTTAAATTTATTGGATTTAGCTCAGCTGTGCAGGCAGTTGAATCTGGACAGGCAGATGCTGTCATCGCTGGTATGACAATAACGCCAGATCGGGCTAAAACATTTGATTTTTCAAATGCTTATTTCGATAGTGGCATTCAGATCGCTGTTAAAAAAGATAATAAAACAATTAAATCTTACAAAGATTTGAAAAACAAAACGGTTGGTATAAAAACTGGAACAGCCAGTGCAGATTTCATGGAAAAAAATAAAGAAAAATACGGCTATACTATTAAATACCTCGATACTACTGATGCATTATATAGTGCCTTATCAATTAACGAAATTCAAGCAATGATGGATGATTATCCCGTTATTGATTATGGTATCACTCAAGGACAACCATTAATAACACCAATTCCAAGAGAAAATGGAGGTTCTTATGGACTTGCTGTTAAAAAGGGTCAAAATCAAGAATTCCTAACACGATTTAATAAGGGATTAAAAGAATTAAAACACACTGGGGAATACAAAAAATTATTAATAAATATATAGGAAAGAAAAAAAAGCATCAACAGTTGATGAATCCACATTCACTGGTATGATCAAAAATAATTGGCGCCGTTTATTAAATAGTTTATGGGTGACTATTGAACTGACTTTACTTTCCTTTATTTTTTCTTTAATTATCGGTGTTATTTTAGGTCTATTTAGTGTTTCAACAATTAAAGTTTTGCGTATCATTGCCTCTATCTATGTAGACATCATTCGTGGCATTCCTTTGATGGTATTAGCATTTTTCATTTATTTTGGCTTACCGGGTATTTTAGGATTTAATATTCCAGTGTTTATTGCTGGTGTTGTTACTTTAACGCTTAATTCTAGTGCCTATATTTCTGAAATTGTTCGAGGAGGAATCAAGGCCATTCCTGTTGGCCAAACAGAAGCCGCTCGTAGTCTTGGTTTGTCTTACACTAAGACGATGCAACAAATTATTTTACCACAAGCCTTTAAAGTAATGGCTCCTTCTTTTATTAATCAATTTGTCATTTCGCTTAAAGACACAACCATCCTTTCAGCTATTGGCTTGGTTGAATTACTTCAAGCAGGAAAAATTATTGTTGCACGTAACTTACAAAGTACCATGGTTTATTTTGTTATTGCCATTATGTACTTAATTTTAATTACCACACTAACGAGATTAGCAAGATTACTAGATAAGAAGGTGAATTAAATGGCTGAAAAAATACTTGTTGAACACTTGGTAAAACAATATAATGATAATCTGGTTTTAAATGATATCAATGTTTCAATTAAAGAAGGAGAAGTTGTTTGTGTTATTGGACCCTCTGGATCAGGAAAAAGTACCTTTTTACGTTGCTTAAACAAATTAGAAGTACCAACAAGTGGCGATATTATTATTGATGGTGCCAATCTAACAGATAAAAATACAAATATCAATAAAGTAAGACAACATATTGGAATGGTATTTCAACATTTTAATTTATTTCCACATCTTTCAATCATGGAAAATATTACATTGGCACCAGTTGATATCAATCGCATGTCTAAAGAAGAAGCACAAAAAAAGGCACTTGAACTATTAGAAACCGTTGGATTAGCAACAAAAAAAGATGCCTATCCAGATTCATTATCAGGTGGTCAAAAACAAAGAGTAGCAATTGCTAGAGCTTTAGCAATGAATCCCAATATTATGCTGTTTGATGAACCAACTTCGGCACTTGATCCTGAAATGGTTGGAGATGTATTAAACGTCATGAAAAAACTTGCCAATGAGGGAATGACTATGGTGATTGTCACTCATGAAATGGGCTTTGCAAAAGAAGTTGCTAATCGAGTCATGTTCATGGATGGTGGGAATTTTGTAGAAGACAGTACACCTCAAGAGATTTTTGAACATCCAAAAAATGCTCGTACGAAAGATTTTTTAAACAAGGTATTAGATATATAAATTTTTGATTTTATAACTCAAAAAAGTCATTATCCTTATTTTGGATAATGACTTTTTAGATATTAGTCCAATTAATTTGGAATAATATCTGGATCAATAAAATATTTAACAAGCATACAAATCACTGCATAGATTGCTAATAAGGATAAATAAACTTGAAAATGAGAAACTTGCTGCAACTGTCTATAAAGTTTTTGAAATTCTGGTTCAATTCCTATTACAACAATTACTGATAGAAGCCCCCAGGCAAGAGTTGACTGAAGACATATTCTACCTTCAAAATTCATAAAATCCTTTGAATAATTCCAATAAGCTCTTCCTAAAACCATTGTACAAAAATAACTACCAAAAAGCTCAAATAAAGTCATGAATACAGCACCATAAAAGAACAGCTTAATTGGTTGATGTTTGAAATGATTTAAAGCAAAAAAAATTACAATACCGCCAATACCATAAATATTAATCATTGGCAATCCCCATATCAAACGTAATTTTCCGAGAATGGAATTTTCAGAAATAGCAGGAAAATAATAATGAATATTGCGATAAGCAAAAAAGAACCCACGATAGGTAAATTGCTGTTTACTTACCAGTACAACGAATGTTTCAAAGATCCAACCTAAGAAAGCAAAACCTAAAAAATAAGCAAATAGTTGAAAATAATCTAGCTTAATTAATTTATCAGCAATTTCTCTCATCTTTTATCCCTGACTTTCCCATTTTATTATAATAACTAACAATAACAGTTAATTTTGAATAATTCCAATAAAAAGGGATGGCAATCTAAAAGATATAAATAAAGCATATCACTATCAGAAATAGAAGATTATGAATAACCAATCTATTCAAAAAAGCAAGAGAGGAAGATAAGTATTATAGAAAAATACAACGTAAAGTTGAAATTCTAACCATTCATCTATCATAGATTATGATTCGTTTAATTGCATTTATTCAATTCATTAATTATTTTGATTCATCAGAATACTGAAAATTTAATTGCATGCCTGGCTTGTCTAAAGCAATTTCTGTCACTTCATAAACGAGTCTTTTTACAATATCAAATAATGGTGCTGCTAGTTGATCTACCTCGGAAGAAGTGACATCTTCCTGAGCTTTAATTTTTCGATTGATAATATGATTTATTTGACTAATTGCACCTGATAAAATACATTCATCAAAAACTAATTGAAAATCTAAACGAACAGCTAAAATTGAATTTTCACCTGATTCATCCTCTGTAGGTTCAATAGGCGACATACCGATATTTAATTCTGTTTTTCGATCTTCGTTTTTTATCTCTGGTGTGATTGTAGCATAATGAAAAGCTTCTACTAATTCTTGTTGGCGTTCAATTTCCACGTTAACATTCTCACTTTCTATAAATTTAGTTTCTATAAAATCAATAAAATTAACGAATAGTAATTATATTCGCCAGATAATTCTATGCTAGTATAAGTATACCATTAATTGACTAAATGATGTTTTTTAATCCTATAAATCGTTCGTTGTATTTTTGATTCAGTCATCTATACTTTCAATTATTTTCTATAAGAATTTAGAAAATAATTAGACTTTTTTTATAAATTGATGACGGCAAGCAGAACAATGAACTTTAATTTTTCCCTTATTTTTTGGTGCTCGTAATATTTGTTTGCAATTTGGACATAAAAAGTAACGAATCTGTTTTCCATTGGTTAGTCGTAATTTATTTAACTGCCAAATTTTTTTGATTGTATGTTGATAAGTTGAAAATTTTTTATTTTCATTGCTTCGAACATAAATTTGTTTAGAGAAAAAACGATAATACAATAAAATAAGTAAGAATAACGCAAGCCAACTGATAAAAACTATAGAGAAGATTCGAGCAATAATTAAAATTAGTAAAGCAACAACTAACAAAAAGCGATTTAATGCATCCATAGCACCATAACGTCCGCGCATTAATTCTTGCAATCTTAAATGCCCTCTCATTATCCTTTGAATCCAGTTCGATTTCATAAAAACGACCTCCTCATGAAGACTTTTAAATTCAAATCTTTTAATAGTAAAATAAAACGTTTAAACTTATTAATTTACTGAAATAAAATTATGCTATTCATCCTATCATTCATTAATGGTATATTCAAGTTAAATCTAGCTGCATTATTATTTATGTAACCTACTCCTATTTGATGTAAATAAATACAAGGTGCATCTAGATGAATAATTTACTCATTCTTTTTCTATTATTTTTTATAATTACTGCCTAGCCTGATAAATGATCAATCTTTTGGAGTAACGCAACTGTTTCAACATGATAGGTTTGTGGAAACAAATCAACAGGTTGAATTTTCCTTGTTTCATAACCCAATTCAGCGAATAATTTTAAATCTCTAGCAAGTGTTGCAGGATTACAAGAAATATAGATAATTCTATTCGGATCCATTTCTGTACATGTTTCAATAAAAGATTC
This sequence comes from Melissococcus plutonius ATCC 35311, assembly GCF_000270185.1. Taxonomy (NCBI): domain Bacteria; kingdom Bacillati; phylum Bacillota; class Bacilli; order Lactobacillales; family Enterococcaceae; genus Melissococcus; species Melissococcus plutonius. The sequence continues at coordinate 696,079 of NC_015516.1, read as the reverse complement.
TGTCAGGCCTTTTCGTGGTGGATCAACAAAAATAATATTGGGAGAAATCCCGGCTTTTTGCCAATCTATCATTACTTCTTCCGCTTTTCCGATATTAAATGTACAATTCTCAATTTGGTTGATTGCTGCGTTTTCTCTAGCATCTAAAATAGCTGCCTCAATAATTTCTACGCCGTATACATGTTTCACTTGTTCCGCTAAAGATAGAGCGATAGTTCCAATACCACAATAAGCATCAACTACCTGATCCGTTGGTGAAAGCCCAGCAAATTCAATAGCTGTTTTATATAAATATTCTGTTTGTTCTGTATTGACTTGATAAAAAGAAGCTGCAGAAATATGATAATTTTTTCCTAAAAGTTGATCATTAATATAGGGATTACCGTATAATAGGATGGATTCTTCTCCCATAATAACATTTGTCTTGTCTGGATTAATGTTTTGAATAATAGAAATAGTTTCAGGCAATTTTTGCATAATCTCTTTTACTAGTTGTTCATGATTAAATAACTTTTTTGTTCGTGTAACAAGAATAACCATCATTTCGTGTGAATAATGTCCTCTACGAATGATAATTTGCCTTAAGTTTCCTGTATGTTCTTGTTCATTATAAGGTTTTACCTGAAAACGTCTTAAAATATCTCGAATCACTAAGATTGCTTGATCAATTTTCGGATCTTGAATATAAAAATCTTGGATAGGAATCAATTCATGACTATTTTTTCGGAAAAATCCGGTTTCCAATTGATTATCTACTTTTCTTGCAGGGATTTGTGCTTTATTCCTATATCCCTTGGGAACAGCCATTCCAATCGTTGGAAGAACCGGAGTATCGGGTAATTTCGCAATTTTTTTCATTACATTTTTTACTTGTTTTTGTTTAAATAACAATTGTTCTCCATAACTCATATGTTGTAAGGGAGCAATGCCCGTTTGTAATAACACATAGTTTTTTAGATCTCTTCGTTCAGGACTTATTTTTTGCCATTCGATAACTTTTCCAAAAGCAAACTTATTTCCAACCTTAACAATCAAAATATCAACGATCTCTCCCGGTAAACTATTTTCTATAAAAATAGGATAATGATCAATTTTGGCAATCCCTAACCCTTCATGTGTTAAATCGATAATTTCAACAGTAATCTTATCATTTTTATTTATTGGATATTCCTTCATTTCTTCTCCTTCTAGGTAATTTAATCAAACGGAATGCAATCCGAAATTTTTATCAATAATTAATTCACTAATTAATAAGTAATAAAATAAAAAAGAAAAGGAGCCATGTTTGTAGGCAAAAAATGTTAAATACAATTATAATAATTAAACATTCACCAAAATTTACATGAATCCCTAGTTTTTTATACTTTTACTAAAAATATTTTTAATAATTCAGATAATTTATTCCACTTTTTCAATTAGTTCTTTCTTTTCTAATTTTTCATTATGATTGGCTTCACGTTCGGCGTTTTCTTCATAATGATTTAAGACAGTGCCCATAATAGCGTTTGGCGGAATGGCATCTGTATTCGCAAACATTTCAATATGACGAGGCAAATTAATAAAGTCCATTGGTGTATCACCACCATATTCACCGTCTAAGTTAATCATCATTCGTCGATTTTTTGCTAGTATTTCTGTGTGTAAAAAACTTGTTTTTGTATAAATAAGTCGTTTATCTTCAATGTGCTTGCCGCCATTCAACATAAGGGTTGCAAGATGAAGAATTTCAAAAATATTGGCAGTTTTAACAATAATTAATGAAAATTTTCCATCATTTAATTTTGCATCTGGTGCAATCCGTTCAAAACCACCAACAGAATTTGTTAATCCTAGAAAGAACATCGAAGCATTTCCTTCATAGACGCCTTCATCATATTCCATCCGTATTTTAATTGGTTTGACTTTTGGTAGCATTTCGGCTCCCTTAGCTAAATAAGCTAAGTAGCCAAAAATACTTTTAAGCTCTGAAGGAACTTCATAAGTCAATTCTGTCAATTGTCCACCAGCTGCAATATTAATAAAATAAGTTTTATTCGCTTTACCGATATCCATTTTTACCGTTTGTTTTTTTTGAATTACCTTGGCTGCACCAATGATATTATTACGTGGAATTTTTAAAGCTCGTGCATAATCATTTGTTGTTCCAGCAGGAATGATTGCCATTTTTGGCCTTTTCTTTAATGGAGCAATACCATTGACTACTTCATTAATAGTACCATCACCACCGGCTGCAACAATTAAATCAAATCCTAAATTAGCAGCTCGATAAGCCTCATTCTTAGCAGAATTTTTTTCTGGAGTTGTCGCAAAGGCACTAGCTTCATACCCCGTTTCTTCTAAAATACTGAGAATATCAGCCAAATTTTTTTTGATTAATTCTTTACCAGAAGTGGGATTATAAATGATTCTTGCTTTTTTCATTGTCTGCTCGCTACTTTCTATTGTTTTGCCAGCTCTTCTTGTAGTAACTTGTTAACAACATTAGGATTTGCCTGCCCTTTGGTTTTTTTCATAATTTGACCAACTAAAAAGCCGATAGCACGATCTTTTCCATTTTTAAAATCTTCAATTGATTGTTGATTATTGTCTAACACTTCATTAATCATTGGTAATAATTGTGCTGGATTTGACAATTGAATTAAGCCTTTTGCTTGAACAATTTCATTGGCATTACCACCCTTTTCAATTAATTCTTTAAATACTTTTTTAGCCATTTTCGAACTAATTGTTCCATCAATAATTAGCTTAATCATCTCAGCAAGATTAATCGGTGTTAATTTTGTTTCTGATAATTCAAGTCTTTCACTATTTAAATAGGCGGATACATCTCCCATTAACCAATTAGAAGCTAATTTTGCATCAGCACCTGCAGCCAATGTTGCTTCAAAGAAATCAGACATTTCTTTTGACAATGTTAAAACCATTGCATCATACTCAGGCAATCCAAGTTCCTTGACATAACGAGTACGTCTTGAAGCTGGCATTTCTGGTAAAGTATTCCTTATTTCTTCAATCCATTCATAATCAATAACAAAACGTGGAAGATCAGGTTCTGGGAAATAGCGATAATCGCTGGCCCCTTCTTTAATTCGCATTAAAATTGTTTGATTTGTTGTTTCATCAAAACGTCGTGTTTCTTGTTGAATGACTCCACCTGACATTAAAACTTTCGCTTGGCGTTTTTCTTCAAATATTAACCCTTTTTTCACATGCATCAAAGAGTTTAAATTTTTAAGCTCTGCCTTAGTTCCAAAAGCTTCCTGACCATAGGGACGTAAAGAAAGATTTGCATCACAACGCATAGATCCTTCTTCCATTTTTACATCAGAAACCTCAGTAAACTGAATAATTGAACGCAGTGCTTCTAGATAGGCATATGCTTCTTCTGGTGAACGCATATCTGCTTCAGAAACAATTTCAATGAGTGGTGTACCTTGACGATTATAATCAACAAATGAACCATCATTGCCGTGAATATTTTTTCCAGCATCCTCTTCTAAATGTACGCGTTCAATCCTAATTCTCTTTTTCTGACCTTCTACTTCAATTTCAATCCAGCCATTTCTGCCAATTGGTTGTGTATCCTGAGTAATTTGATAGGCTTTTGGATTATCTGGATAAAAATAATTTTTGCGATCAAAATGTGTATCTTTTGAAATTGAGCAATTGAGTGCAAGAGAAGCCTTAATGCCAAATTCTAATGCTTTTTTATTCATAACTGGTAAAACTCCTGGATATCCCCAGTCAATTACATTGGTATTACTATTTGGCTCAGCACCGAAACAAACTGGTGCTGGAGAAAAGATTTTTGAATTAGTTTTTAATTCTACGTGAACCTCTAATCCAATAATAGTTTCAAAATTCATTAGTCTTTCCCTCCCAAGATTGCTGGTTTTTCCTTATAAAAATTGGTTGCCTGCTCGAATGCATAAGCAGCCTTGTACATTGTTTTTTCATCAAAATGTTTTCCGATAATTTGCAATCCAATCGGTAATCCTTCAGAAAACCCAGCAGGAATTGACATTCCTGGTAGACCAGCTAGGTTTACAGGAATTGTTAAAATATCACTCATATACATAGAAATTGGTTGATTGAAGTTTTCTTTTAACCCAAAAGCAACGGTTGGTGTTGTTGGTCCAATAATTAAATCATATTCCTCAAAAACCTTATCGAAATCTTGCTTGATCAAGGTTCGAACCTGTCCAGCTTTTTTGTAGCATGCATCATATGCACTAGCACTTAAAGCAAATGTTCCTAACATAATTCGACGTTTTACCTCATCACCAAAGCCTTCTGAACGTGAATGAATATATAAATCTTCTAGATCTTTACTATTTTCTGAACGATATCCATAGCGAATGCCATCGTAACGTTGCAAATTAGAGCTGGCTTCTGAAGAAGCAACAATATAATAGACAGCTACACCAGATTTTGAATGTGGCAAACTTACTTCTTCAACTGTCGCTCCAAGATCTCTAAGTGTTTCGGCTGCTTTTTCAATGGCATGACAAACTTCTCTATCAACGCCTTCACCTATGTATTCTTTTGGTAAAGCAATTTTCATGCCTTTAATATCTCCTGTCAGACCTTCTGTAAAATCAGGAACACTCCGTCCAGCAGAAGTGCTATCTCTTTTATCATAGCCACTGATGGTATTTAAAACTAATGCATTGTCTTTAACATTGCGAGTAATTGGTCCAATTTGATCAAGGCTAGAAGCAAATGCAATCAATCCAAAACGTGAAATACGACCATAAGTTGGCTTTAATCCTACAACCCCATTGAATGCAGCAGGTTGACGAATACTTCCTCCAGTATCACTTCCTAAAGATACAGGAATTTGTCCAGCTGCAACAGCTGCAGCAGAACCGCCAGAGGATCCCCCTGGAACTTTTGTTTGATCCCAAGCATTTTTAGTATTTTTGAAATAAGAAGTTTCACTACTGCCACCCATAGCAAATTCATCCATATTTAATTTTCCAATTGGAATCATATCTGCTTGATACATTTTATCCATTACGGTTGCATCATAGTTTGGTTTGAAATTATACAAAATTTTTGAAGCTGCTGTTGTCAGAATATCTTTAGTAATAATATTATCTTTAACACCGACAGGAATTCCTGCTAAAAAATTAGATTCTGTTATGCCTTTTTTATCAACAAATTTTGCTAATTCTAAAGCTTTTTCTTCACTAACAGTAATAAATGCATCAATTTTATCGTCTGTTTCTTTAATTCTATCTAGTGTTTCTTTGGTTAAATCCTGTGCCGTAATTTCTTTTGAAATTAATAAGTCATGCAATTCTGTCACAGATTTATCATATAATTTTGTCATTATGCACCAGCCTCCCCATTATCAATCATTGTTGGAACTTTAATATACCCATTCTCAGCATCAGGTGCATTTCTTAACAATTCTTCTCTAGGTGTTCCTTTTTCTGATACATCTTCTCTTAATACATTAATTCCTTCAATTATATTTGCTGTAAAAGGAACCCCAGTTGTATCGACTTCTTCCAATTCTTCAACCATATTTATTATTTTTTCTAATTGACTAGTAAAACTTTTTAATTCATCAGGAGAAAAGGATAATTTTGAAAGTTCAGCTATTTTCTTTATTTTTTCTTCACTATTTACCATGTCTATCCTTCTTTCTATTTAATTCTATTCGATCAATTCGACAATCAAAAATAATTTTCAATTTATTTTATCATAAAAAGGTGAGAATTATTATGATACAAAAAAGAAAATTATTCATAAAAACATTGATCACTTTCTTTTTTAATTTTTCATACAGTTGGATGATGATTCTCTAGTGCTTCTGTCAACTGATTTTCATCCCAAACTGTTACCTCTAGCTCTTTCGCTGCGGCTAATTTACTACCAGAAGCTTCTCCAGCAATGACAATATCTGTTTTTTTAGAGACGCTATTGGTGACATTCCCACCAAGACTTTCAATTTGCTCTTTCGCTTCTTCTCTAGTATAGTTTGTTAATTTTCCAGTTAAAACTACCGTTTTATTTTTAAAGAAAGAATCACCATTTAATTGCTCAGGTCGAGTCCCAGTATATTTAAAGTTTATACCAGCTTTTTCTAATTCGACCAACAGTTCCTGGACTTCTATTTTTTCAAAATAGGCAACTACACTTTCAGCAATGATTTCTCCGATTGAATCTAGCACCATAATACTTTCTTGATTTGCCTGTGAAAGTGTCTTTAAATCACCAAAGTGTTCTGCTAGAATTTTTGCCGCCTTTGCACCTACATGACGAATTCCTAATCCAAAAATTAAGTGCTCGACTGAGTTATTTTTACTTGCTGCAATTGCTTGGTAGATATTATTTGCAGATTTTTCTTTGATTTTTTCTAAAGTCATCAATTGTTCTTCAGTAACAAAGTAAAGATCGGCGACATCTTTTACCAATTTTTTTTCATATAGTTGTGCTAAAATTCTTGGTCCTAAACCTGCAATATTCATAGCATTTCTGGAAACAAAATGATTAAGTCCCTCTTTAATTTGAGCGGGACACTTTGGATTGATGCAACGTAATGCTACTTCTTCATCCAAATGAACCAATTCACTTTGACAAACTGGGCAATGACTGGGTGCTTGATATGGAACACTCTCATTAGTTCTTGTTTCAACCAATGCTTTTGCAACTTCTGGAATAATATCGCCTGCTTTATAAATGATTACTTCATCTTTCAAACGAATATCTTTCATTTGAATAAAATCAAAATTGTGTAAACTGGCACGACTAACGGTTGTGCCAGCAATTCTAACTGGATCCATAATTGCTGTTGGCGTCACAACGCCTGTTCTTCCAACAGTCCATTCAATTTCATTCACTGTTGTTCTAGCTTCTTCTGGCGGAAATTTATACGCAATTGCCCAACGTGGTGCTTTTACCGTAAAACCTAGTTTATTTTGTTCAGAGAATTCATTTACTTTAATAACAATGCCATCAATTTCATAAGGAAGTTCATTACGTTTCTCATGATATTCTTCGATAAAAGACCAAACTTCATCAATGGTTTGACATAACCGTTTTTCAGGATTTGTACGTATTCCAATTGTAGTTAGTTCATTCAATGCATCAAATTGATTTTTAGCTGTCATTGAGCCAAAATCAGCTACCGTATATAAAAATGTATTTAAATTACGCTTAGCAGTGATTCGTGAATCTAATTGTCTTAGACTACCTGCCGCTGCATTTCTTGGATTAGCAAAAATATCACATCCTTCTTCCTCACGTTCCTGATTCAAACGAACGAAAGATGTCTTTGGCATATAACATTCTCCTCGGACTTCAATTGATATAGACTTGTTTAATCTTAAGGGAATTGATCGAACTGTTTTCAAATTTTCTGTAATATTCTCACCAATGGTTCCATCTCCACGAGTAGCTCCAAGAACAAGCTCGCCATTTTTATAACGTAACGAAATAGCAAGTCCATCAATTTTCAACTCACAACAGTAGGTAAAGGGTTGATCAGTTAGACGATGAATTCGTTCATCAAAATTATAAATATCTTCTTTGCTAAAACCATCATTCAAACTATACATGGTGCTATCATGATGGACCTTTTCGAACCCTGGTAAGATTTTTCCACCAACACGCTGCGTCGGTGAGTCAGAAGTAATCAAGTCTGGATAGGCTGTTTCAATCTCGCTTAATTCCTTATACAAACGATCATAAACATAATCTTCAACACTTGGTTTGTCCTGAACATAATATTCATAAGAATACTGATTAAGTTGTTCTTTTAATTCGTCTGCTCGATCGGTCGCTTCAGTTAATGTTAATGGATGCTTATCTTCCATAGTTCTCCTCCTAGATTTTTTCAATTGGTGCAAAGGCCGCAAGTAATCGTTTAATTCCCTGTTCTGGAAAAGCAACATCTAATTCTAAATCTCCAGCTGAACCATTTACCCGTATAACAGTGCCAACTCCCCATGTCTTATGCTTAACCTTACTTCCTTCCTGCCAAATCAATTTTTCTCCACCAGAAGCTTTTTTATTGGTTACTGCTTTGATTGTAGGTTGTTGGTAGGCAGATTTATATTTATTTGGTTGCGAATGAGAGATAGTTTGCGTTGTTTTTTCATTAAAACTTGCTCCCTGCTCTTCAATTAATTCTGCACCAATTTCTTCTAAAAAGCGACTTGGACGATTATATTGTGTTCTACCATATAATGTTCTAGAAAAAGCATGTGTTAGATAAAGGGTCTTCTCAGCCCGTGTAACACCAACATAAGCTAAACGACGTTCTTCTTCTAATTCTTTCTCCTCAAGCAGTGCTCGTGATAATGGAAAAACACCTTCTTCCATCCCAATTAAAAAGATTACTGGGAATTCTAAGCCCTTAGCTGAATGTAAAGTCATCAGTGTAACCTGAGATGTTTCCTCTGACAATGTATCGATGTCTGAAACCAAAGCTAAATCATTTAAGAAAATAGCCAATTTTTCTTCTGGTCTTTCTTCTACCTCTTCTTGTTCAGCATAACGTCGATCGAATTCTTGTGTTACTGTTAAGAATTCTTCTAAGTTTTCTAGGCGTGTTTGTGATTCCAAGGTATTTTGATTGATTAACATTTCCTGATAACCACTACGATCTAAAATCTCTTTGACTAAATCTGTAATAGATAAATAAGGAATCATTTTTTGCAAATCTTCAATCATCACAGCAAATTGTTGAAGTTCATTACGTGCTTTTCCGGTCATATTTGCTAAATCAATATTTTTTGCAGCTTCTAATAAAGACCATTGATGCAATGAGCTGAATCCCCTTAACTTATCAATTGAACTTTTACCAATTCCACGTTTTGGTTCATTAACAATACGCTCAAAACTCAAAGAATCTGACGGATTAGAAATGATATTTAGATAACCTAAAATATCTCGAATTTCTTTTCTTTCATAGAATTTATAGCCGCCAATCATTTTATATGGAATATTTGATTTTAACAACATTTCTTCTATGATACGTGACTGAGCATTGGTCCGATATAAAATAGCAAAGTCACCCAAAATACGTTGATTTTCTTGAATTTCTTTTTGTATTTTACCAACAACAAACTGAGCTTCGTCTCTCTCATTTGAGCCATGATAACAGACGATTTTCTCACCATCATCATTTTCTGTCCACAATTTTTTTTCTTTACGATTATGGTTATTTTGAATAACCATATTTGCAGCCGCTAAGATTTTTTTAGTCGAACGGTAATTCTGTTCTAGTAACACAACTTTCGTATCTGGATAATCCTTTTCAAAATCCAAGATATTTTGCATATCTGCGCCACGCCAACCGTAAATACTTTGATCTACATCACCAACAACGCATAAATTTCTAAAGCGTTCTGATAACATATGAACGAGCATGTATTGCGCATGATTGGTATCCTGATATTCATCTACATGAATATAGTGAAATTTATTTTGATAATAAGCTAGTGTCTCTGAATTTTCTTTGAATAGGCGAATGGTATTCATGATAAGATCATCAAAATCCATACATTGATTCATACGTAATTCTTTTTGGTAAGCTTTATAACAGCGAGCAACTATCTTCTCATAAGGTGTGCCTTGTAGCTCTTCTACCTTTTCAGGTGTTTGTAATTCATTTTTAGCATTACTGATTGTTCCCAAAATTGCACGAGGATCATACTTTTTTGGATCAATATTCAGCTCATTTATAATACGTTTCATTAATGTGCGCTGTTCCGATGGATCAATAATTGTAAAATTTCTATTATATCCAATTTGATCGACATCTCTTCTTAAAATACGTACACACATAGAATGAAATGTAGAAACACAAACATCATTTTCATTTGTTTCCAAAAGTTTGCTTATCCGATCTTTCATCTCATTGGCTGCTTTATTGGTGAATGTAATCGCTAAAATATTCCAAGGGTTGACCTCTTTTTCCTTAATTAGATAAACAATACGGTGAGTAAGCACTTTTGTTTTCCCACTTCCAGCACCAGCCATGACTAATAAGGGGCCTTCAGTATGTAGAACAGCTTCTTTTTGTTTTTGATTCATCTGTTGGATTAAAACGTCTCTCGTTATCATACGTAACATCCCTTCTTATTCAATCTTATGTATTATAACAAAAAATGAAAAATATTCTTCAAAAAATAGAAAAACATCTAATTTTTTAATAAAAATCACTAAATTTTTACTAAAAAGTAACTTATTCTTTTATAAATTGCTAAATTTTCTTATCTAGCTTTCTATCTAGAAATGCAGAAATGAAAAATAGCTATCTTTAATATATCTAGGTAGCTCAAAATCATGTTTCATCAAAAAGGGCATGGAATCAACTAAAATCCCATACCCAAACGTATAAACAGTCATTATTTCTATTTGTCTATCATACATCTATGTTATAAATAATGAGAATTTCATAAATAACAGTATTCAAAAATATATAAAATACTGAATTTATTCCATTCAAAACAGTTGATTTATAAATTAATCTAAAGAAGATATAACTTCTTTCATTCGCTTTAGTTAAACAAAATCATACAATAATAATGATAACTCTTATTACTATTGAATGCAATAAGTCAATAAATTTTTATCTATTTTTTAATCATTTATTTAAACAAGAATATCAAGAATAGAACAAGCAAATTAACACCTAGTTTTATAGGTAAAATTTGCTGCTTATTTTTGTTTACCTATTAAAATATAATAAATGGTTTTCATTTTATTGATGAATAGGTCGCTATTTGGATACGTTTTATTTACTTAATATCTAATTGTTCTACTTCAGCTAATAATTTTTTAGCAACTGTTTCCTCTACATAAACAGCTAACGATCTCTCCTTTACATAAAAGTTTCCAATTCCTACTTCATTTAATCTAACTATCTGATGATGATTTCCTAGAATATCAATATAATTTTTATGTGCTGCTCGTGTTCCTATACACATTTGCTTACTACCATTTTGATCGTTTGACATAATTACCGCATAATTAAAGTCCCTCTCATTTAACGAATCGACATGTGTCCACCCAACAATTGTTGGATCGTCAAAATAGGTTAGTTCATAATTGGAACGAATTTGCTGGCGAATTTTCAGTAAAATGATCAATGTTTGGCCCATTTTTTCAACCTTTTTTGCTGGTATACCAAATAAATCACCCCAAAAAACCACTGGTGTACCTTTCATAAGTAATAAAATAATTGCATAAGCCATTGGTTTAAACCAAGGAAGTACCCAAGATTCCAAGCTTTGTCCTTCCTGTGTATCATGATTTTCGACAAAAGTTATCGCCCATTCTGGACGAGAATCTACCAATGTATTCACCAATAATTTTCGTAAATCATATTGATTGCCTTTTTTTGCAGCTTCATAAAAGTTATAATGAAGAGGAATATCAAACAAAGGAAGTAATGCACCGGATTGATCAATATAATTTTCCAGCTTCTGTAAATCGTTATTCCAATATTCGCCTATTATAAATAATTCTTGCTCTTTTTCTTTTCTACGATGCAATAACCATTGATTGAAAAAATCAAATTTAATATGTTTCACTGCATCAAAACGATAACCATCTATATCTGTTATGGATTGATACCACTTTCCCCAATTGTCCAATTGCTGAATTGTTTCAGGATAAGTCATATCCAAATTACATCCCATTAAATAATCAAAATTAGCATTTTCATTATCAACCGGCGAATTCCATTTTTTTCCTACAAATTTAAAAATTCCTTCTTCTTTTTGTTTATCATCATAATCAACACCAGAGAAATTTTTCCAAGACCATTGATAGTTATCATATTTTCCTTTTCTGCCTGAAAAAGTAAATTTTGTTCTGGCTTCTATCATTCTTTGTTTAGAAATTATCGCTTCACGATCTGTTGCTTTGCAACGTTCTGCCAAGACTTCTTCTTTTTCATCTGCTCCCATAAAATGATCAAAAACAATATCTGCCAAAACTTCTAAATCATTTTCCTTAAGAGCATGAATACATGCTAAATACTCATCTTTTGTCCCATACTTGGTAGCAATTGTACCTTGCTGTTGAAATTCGCCTAAATCATATAAATCATAAGGAGCATAACCGACTTCTTTTTCACCCTTTAAGCCTTTATATGCTGGAGGCAGCCAGATACTAGTAAATCCTATCTGCTTTAATAAAGGAGCCAACTCGGCTATTTTTTGCCAATGATACTGATCTTCAGGTAAATACCATTCAAATCCTTGTAATAAGGTTCGCTGTTTTTTCTCCATTTATTTTTAATATCCTCACTTTCTTTGTCTATCTTTATTAAGCCAAAGAGCAATAAAATTTGCAAACATTAAGATTGTTTTGTTTATTGATTTTGCTCACTTTTGATTGATTTTAAATGTTTTTGATCGATTATGATTGCATTTTTTATACTTTTGTGTTATTATACCGGTGTTGTGAGGTGTGAAAATGCTTACTTAAGAAAGACATCAAAAAATACTTCAACTTTTAAGTCAACAAATGATTGTAAAAACTCAAGAATTAACAGCGCTTTTAAACACGTCTGAATCAACTATCCGTAGAGATTTGAAAGAGCTTGCAGATGCAAATTTATTAGAACGCATTCATGGTGGAGCTAGACTATTGTTAAATCTAAGTTTTGAACAAAATATGACTGAAAAGGCAGATCAAAACAATTAAGAGAAAAAAGCAATAGCAACATTGGCGGCACAGAATATTCATGATAATGAAATTATTTACCTAGATGCAGGTTCAACAACTTTAAAGTTGATTCCTTTATTAAAGGATAAAAAAATCACTGTAGTCACTAATGCTGTCCATCATGCGGCAAAATTGGTTGATCTAGGTATTCATACGATTATCTTAGGTGGTTCGCTAAAATTATCTACAAAAGCTATTGTAGGTGCAACAAGTATGGAACAGCTCCAACGTTATCGATTTAATAAAGTCTTTATTGGCATGAATGCTGTACACCCTGAATTTGGATTAACAACACCTGATTCAGAAGAAGCAGCATTAAAATCATTAGCTATTTCACAAGGAGAACAAACATACGTGTTAGCAGACCATACAAAACTAAATCAAGTGAGTTTTATCAAAGTACATAGCATAGAAAAAGTCACTTTATTAACAGATCATTGTTCCAGTGAGCTGCTTGAACAATTTCAACAAATCACAACTATAAAGGAGGCTACATAATGATTTATACGGTAACACTCAATCCCTCTATCGATTATGTCATACATGTTGACCAATTAAATTTGGGAGAAGTTAACAGAATGACTGATGACTTTAAACTACCAGGTGGTAAGGGGATTAACGTCTCAAGAATTTTACAAAGGATGGCGATTAAATCAACAGCTTTAGGTTTTTTAGGTGGTTTTACAGGAAATTTCATCAAAAAGTGGTTAGATAAAGAACATATTCTTACAAACTTTACAACTGTTTCTGAAGATACTCGGATTAATGTCAAATTAAAAGCAGAAACAGAAACAGAAATCAATGGACAAGGCCCAAACATAAGAGCAGATGAGCTGACTCGTTTAAAAGAGTCACTAAGTGATGTGACCAAGGGAGATATAGTCGTTCTTGCTGGAAGTATCCCATCTTCTATACATACTCATTTTTATGAAGAATTAATCCAATACATAAAAGATAAAGAAGCAGAATTTGTGATTGATACTACTGGCAAAAATTTATTAAATGCTTTGAAAGAAAAGCCACTATTGGTTAAACCAAATAACCATGAATTAGCCGATCTTTACCAGACAACCTTTCATTCATTAGAAGATATTTTTATCTATGGAAATCGTTTGTTGTCTGATGGTGCTCAATATGCACTTGTTTCGATGGCTGGTGATGGTGCATTACTATTTACAAAAGAAGGTATTTACCAATCAAATGTATTGAAACGTCCACTAAAAAATTCGGTTGGTGCTGGTGATTCAATGATTGCTGGATTTGTCGGTAAATTTGCACAATCAAAAGATCCAGTCGAAGCTTTCAAATGGGGAGTTGCTTGTGGTAGCGCAACGGCTTTCTCTGATGATTTAGCAACTGCTGAATTTATTAATGAATTGTTAGACGAAGTTGTGATTACAAAATTAATCGCTTAATCTATTTTACTAGGGAGGAATATTCATGGACATCAAAGATTTGCTCGTTAAAGATGCAATGATTATGAATTTAGAAGCAACAACTAAGGAAACTGCAATTGATGAGATGGTTCAAAAGCTCTACGAAACAGGAAGAATTACAGATATTGATAAATATAAAAAAGGAATCTTAGCTCGGGAAGCACAAACATCTACAGGATTAGGGGAAGGCATTGCCATGCCGCATGCAAAAAATAGTGCGGTAAAAGAAGCAACCGTTTTATTTGCCAAAAGTAAAAAGGGTGTTGACTATGCTGCTCTAGATGAGCAACCTGTCTATCTCTTTTTTATGATTGCTGCACCAGAAGGGGCAAATGACACGCATCTACAAGCCTTAGCTGCATTGTCGCGTTTATTAATTGATCCTACTTTTGTTACTAAATTAAAAGAAGCACAAACACCTGATGAAGTTCAATCACTTTTTCAACAAGCTGAAGAAGAAAAGAAAAAAGAAGAAGAACAAGAAAAAAGTAAACAAACAGGTGATACAAAACAAACATCTGATCAAAAACAAAAATATGTTGTTGCTGTCACTGCTTGTCCTACTGGTATTGCTCATACCTATATGGCTGAAGATGCTTTAAAGAAAAAAGCAAAGGAATTAGGTATTCCTATAAAAGTAGAAACAAATGGCTCTGAAGGAGTTAAGAATCGTTTAACAGAAGCAGAAATTCGTCAAGCAGACGGGGTCATTGTCGCTGCAGATAAAAAAGTAGAGATGGATCGTTTTGATGGAAAACCTTTAATCAACTGTCCGGTAAGTGATTGTATTCGGAAACCGGAGGAATTGATTCAATCAGCTATTAATGGAAAGGCACCCATTTTTCATGGAAGTGGTGAAAAATCAGTAAATAATGAGGGTGCTTCTGCAGAAGGTTCTATTGGTTCTCGTATCTATAAGGATTTGATGAATGGCGTTTCACATATGCTTCCATTTGTTATTGGTGGTGGAATTGCAATTGCCCTATCTTTCATGATTGATCAATTTATAGGTGTTCCACATGATCAGTTAAGTCAATTAGGTAAGTATAATCAACCAGCAGCTATTCTAAATGAAATTGGGAATTCTGCTTTTGGATTTATGTTACCTGTTTTTGCTGGATTTATTGCTTCCAGTATTGCTGATCGACCTGGGTTAATTGCAGGTTTTGCAACAGGTGCCTTAGCTATTACAGGTGGCGCTGGATTCTTAGGTGCACTAGTTGGTGGTTTCATGGCTGGTTATGTTATTGTCTTCTTGAAATTCTTATTTAAAAAATTACCAAAATCACTTGATGGTATTAAGACAATTCTCTTCTATCCAGTATTTGGTTTGTTAATTGCTGGTGGGTTAATGTTGCTTGTTAATATCCCTATGAAAATTGTTAATGATGCATTAAATCACTTTTTATTAGGTCTAAACGGGGCTAATGCTGCACTGCTTGGTGCTTTGTTAGCTGGCATGATGGCTATTGATCTTGGTGGTCCTATTAACAAGGCTGCCTATGTATTTGGTACAGCTTCTATTGCTTCAACAATTACTCAAGGTGGTAGTATTGTAATGGCTTCTGTAATGGCTGGTGGGATGGTACCTCCACTTGCAATTTTCTTGTCCACCTT
The DNA here is from genome assembly GCF_000270185.1 of Melissococcus plutonius ATCC 35311. NCBI lineage: Bacteria > Bacillati > Bacillota > Bacilli > Lactobacillales > Enterococcaceae > Melissococcus > Melissococcus plutonius. The sequence goes on along the minus strand of NC_015516.1, from coordinate 680,333 downwards.
GTTCTTTAAAAATAAATTTACAAAAGATCAAAAAGATGCAGGATTAACAAACTTAGTTATGGGCCTATCTTTTGTTACAGAAGGAGCTATTCCATTTGCTGCTTCTGATCCACTAAGAGTGATTCCAAGCTTTGTGATTGGTTCAGCAATAACTGGAGCATTGGTGGGTAGTTTTGGTATTCGTTTGCTCGCTCCTCACGGTGGCATCTTTGTTGCCTTACTTTTAAATCATCCAATATTATATCTATTATTTGTCTTGGTTGGTGCGGTTATTTCCTCTATTGTTTTAGGTTTTATTAAAAAACCTGTCAAGGAAGCTTAAATATCTGAACTAAAATAAATAATAGTGAATAAACTTTTCAAACTAAAAAGATCATTTGAAAAATCAATCGTTTAAAAACGAAAGATTTCAAATGGTCTTTTTTACTTGTTTAATCAGCAATTATTTTAGGCATGCATATTACAGAATTAAGGGATAGAATTATCAATAATTTTTTTCTATCTTTCTTACACTTTAACTACGAATGTAAATATAATAAAATAATCTTCTATTATTTTCATCTCTGTTTATTTTCAACAATTTCTTCTATATCCATTTTTTCTTTTAGTTGTTCATAATCAGTAAAAACAACTTGCAGATGATTTGTTCCTTTTTTTAAATCAAAACTCGTTGTTTTCTCTTTCTTCTTTATATTTTTTATGGTTGTATCATTGAGTCTGTTATATAACCGATCTAATGGTAAACTTTCAAGTGAAGCTCCAGGCAAATAAAAACGTAAGATAGCCAAAAAAGAATTATATTGTTCATCCAATACATTAATTTCTAAAAATTGACGAATATAAAATTCATAGGCAGCCAAGCCATTATCAATGGCTAATTCAGGATTTAAGACGCGATAATTCATCATCCTTTCTCTTTTCTCATCAATCCATGGAAAATAAGCTTGTGCATTCAATACACCCTTTGTTTGATTTTCAAAATAACTATTGCTTTTTAATTCAAAGCTTTTAATCGCAAAGTAGGTAGCTTGTTTTTTTGTTGTTGGTTGAAATTGATCATTTTGATATTGAATCGTTTGAATAATCGTATCAACAAAAATAAATTCAATATAAGGCTCACGCAAAACACCAATCCCATTTGTCCATGTCAATTGATCAAACCCTAATTGATCTCTAAATAGACGTTGATAAGACAAATTAACTGATTTATCCCAATTAAACGGATCATTATACAAAGTAATTTTTATCCAATCATTCGCTAATTCTTCTACTGCCTGTACTTGTTGAATTTCCTTAAAAATTTGTTTTGGTATCAATTGGTAATAATGTGTAGAGTAATACATCCTCCAACAAGAAGTAAAGCATAAGTCATTATAATATAAATCATAACCTGTTAATTGATTGCAATCTACAATAATTTCCTTTTCTTCGTTATATCTTTTGGGCAATGATTTATATTCATCACTTTCATCGAAAGTTCGTTCTTTAGGATTTTCTGTATTATTAAATAAAAACTCATCAAATGAACGCATATAACCATAAATACCTGATTGTGTTAACCGATCTTCAAAATAATCTTCAATGATAGTTCGATACTCTGTAAAAGTTGTCTTATCTAAAATCGTTTGTTCAACAATTGTTTGCTCTGTTACAGAAAGTTGAAATTCACTAGTTTTACTATTAATTTTTATTTGGATCTCTTTTTGATCAACCAATGAATGAATAAATGCTTGAATGGCAATTAAATCAAATTCTTGTAATTCTCCTTTATTAATACAATAATTTACAGGAGAACTAACAATACGTACAAAAGATAACCAATCCAACAGATTGGTTTTCAATTCATTCAATGTTGGACGGATCAATTGTTTTACTGAATAAAGTTGGTTTGTCTTTTTCAATCTCCTGCCCCTTTTCCTTAAGTATAAGACCTTAATAACTTTTATTTTCATTTTTATTATACTAAGTTAAAGGAAATCTTTTAAATAAAAAGCTGTTATTCAATAGAAAAAACAAATAATACTCAAAATAATCAAAAAATTTCAATATTATAATTGTAATTTAAATGGCTATTATTAATACAATCTGTAGTAAATTCAATCATATAATTTCAAAATTTATGGTCGATGAATGTTATTTGCTAAAATAGTCATTCAACAAAAAGATAAACTATATACTTATAATAATTAATTTTTTAAATAAATCATTTTATCAAGATATCTTTCTTATTCACATTAGAAACGTTGCAACAGGCAATAAAAGAAGCTTAGCTTAACCTATTCAATTTATTCTCTAAATCTATTTATCTGAAATAGATTTGAAGACAAAGAAAAGTTGATGAACATAATATATTCATCAACTTTTCTGTTTAAGCTATTTATTTGAAATTTTTAATTATTTTGTATATTCTTTAACCAATTCAACAACTTCTTCCATTGTGTCACATTCATTCAATGCACGTTCTGAAAGTTCAGTCATTTTCTTAGTATCTAGACGTTTCATTAAACTACGAGTTTTTAAGACAGAGGTTGCACTCATTGAAAACTCATCTAAACCTATTCCCATTAATAGCGGTACAGCTGTTTGATCTCCAGCCATTTCACCACACATACCAGCCCATTTTCCTTCAGCATGTGCTGCCTCAACAACATGCTTCACCAAACGCAGGATTGATGGATTATAAGGTTGGTACAAATAGGAAACGCGTTCATTCATACGATCTGCTGCCATTGTATATTGGATTAAATCATTGGTGCCAATACTGAAAAAGTCTACTTCTTTGGCAAATTTATCTGCCAAAACAGCTGCGGCCGGAATTTCAATCATAATTCCTACCTCAATCGTTTGAGAAACTTCAATACCTTTATTTTCAAGATTTTGTTTTTCTTCTTCAAAAATTGCTTTTGCTTTTCTAAACTCTTTCAATGTCGCTACCATTGGAAACATGATACGTAAATTACCATAAACAGAAGCTCGTAATAAAGCACGTAACTGAGTTCTAAACATATCGTCACCCAAATCAGATAAGCTAATACGTAAAGCTCTGTAACCTAAAAATGGATTCATTTCTTCTGGTAATTTAAGATAAGGAAGTTTCTTATCTCCACCTATATCCATCGTACGAACAACAACTGGTTTTCCATCCATTCCTTCAAGCACAGTCTTATAAGCCGTGTATTGATCATCTTCTGTTGGAAAATCCGATGAATCCATGTATAAAAATTCTGTTCTGTACAGACCAATTGCTTCAGCACCGTTGTTATTTACACCTTCTAAATCTTTTGGTGTACCAATATTAGCAGCTAATTCAAAATGTTTGCCATCAGAAGTGATTGTTTTTTCACTTTTTAATTTTTCCCATTCTGCTTTTTGTTTTTTATAAGCTTTATTTTTATCTTCAAACTCAGCACGTTGTTCAGCTGATGGAGCAAGAATAACATCTCCGTCTATCCCATCTACTGCCAAAAGTTCATTTGCTTTTGCTTTTTGCGTAATTTCTTTTGTTCCAACAATCGCTGGAATCTCAAGAGATCGTGCCATAATTGCTGAATGTGATGTTCTCCCGCCAATATCTGTAACGAAAGCTTTTACAAAATTACGATCCAGCTGTGCAGTGTCACTTGGTGTTAAATCATGGGCAACTACAATTACTTCTTCGTCAATCATAGCTGGACTAGGCAAAGTAACATTTAGAAGATGTGCTAAAATTCGTTTAGCAACATCACGAATGTCAGCTGCCCGCTCTTTCATATAAGCGTTATCTGTCATTCCCTCAAACATGCTAACATACATATCGCTTACTTCTTTTAAAGCTGCTTCAGCATTTATCTTATCCGTTTGAATCTTTTGCTTTATTTGACCTACCATTTCAGGATCTGACAAAACCATCAAATGAGCATCAAAAACTTGGGCTTCAGATTCACCCAAATTTTTTGCTGCCTTATCACGAATAATATTCAATTCTTTTGTTGATTCAGCTAGTGCATCATCCAAACGTTTTTCTTCGGCTTGATTATCACTCACTGTTTTTTTATCAAAAGATAGATCTGGTTGAACAAGCATATAAGCTTTTGCAATAGCAATACCCTCACTAGCTGCAATTCCCGTTAATCTCTCAGACATTATTCTGACAATCCTTCTTTTTTCATTGTATCCATAATAGATGAAATTGCATCCGCTTCATCAGAACCATCAACCGTGATGGTAACGTCAGAGCCTTGACCAACACCTAAAGACATAACACCCATAATAGATTTAAGATTTACTGATTTTCCTTTATATTCTAGATTAATATCAGAATTGAATTTGCTTGCAGTTTGTACCAACAATGTCGCTGGACGTGCATGAATACCTGTTTCTGCTATAATGTGAAATTCTTTCTTTTCCATATAAATCGGTCTCCTTCATAATCATTAAATAATTTTTATGTTAGGGTTTTCTTTTAAGACCGTTTCGTTTTTAATGGTCAATAAAAAGGACCCTTTCAATCACTAAGATTACCATTTTTTTTAAGGATATACAACACTTTTAACTTATTTTAATAAAGGAATAAAAGATTAAAAATTTTAGTTCGTATTTTTATTATACCGATAAATAATTGTGCCATTTAAGCTAGCTTCACCAACAATATTCTTTTTATCTGGCAAATTTTTCCATACTTCTCTAAAAGCTAAAAAGGTATCTGGTGTCACAATGATTTCCTGAATGTCTCCATTTTTTAAAGCAGCAATTTTTTCTTCTATAGAAGTATTTTTATCCATCTTTATTCAATTTTCCCCTCTATATTTTAGTTTCATCTTTTAGGTACTAGTTTAATAAAAAAAATGTGATTTGTCTGCAAAAATTTTATTTTTTCTAAGTTGAAATACTTGCTTCTCTAATGAAAAATGCTATAATAGTTTCAAAGGTCAAAAATGGTCAATGTTGGTTTGACCTTTATGAAATGCAGGAATGTTAGATCATTTTTATCTACCAATCTTACGAGTGAAAGGACGTGTTCTAGTACATGCTTTGTCAAAATTGTAAACAAAATGAAGCAACAATTCATTTATATGCAAATGTTAATGGTCAAAGAAAACAGCTAGACTATTGTCAAAATTGTTATCAAAGATTAAAAGCACAAGCAAATAATAACCAACCAACAATGGGTCCACAAGATCCATTTGGCTTTGGAAGTTTGGATGATTTATACCGTTCGCTATCTCATCAGATGCAACAAGGAGGTATACCAAACGAACCACAAACGCCTCCTACACAATCTGGTGGAAATAACAACAACTTTAATAATGGTCAACCACCAAGAAATAATGGCAACGAAAACGATGGCATGCTTGGTGAATATGGTTTTAATATCACAGAAGCTGCACGGCAAGGAAATATTGATCCTGTTGTTGGGCGTGATCAAGAAATTCAACGTGTTATTGAAGTATTAAATCGTCGAACAAAAAATAATCCAGTTTTAATTGGTGAACCTGGTGTTGGTAAAACGGCAGTTGTAGAAGGTTTAGCTCAAAAAATTATAAATGGGGATGTTCCTCAAAAGTTATTAGGAAAAGAAGTCATTCGTTTAGATGTTGTTTCTCTAGTTCAGGGAACAGGGATTCGAGGTCAGTTTGAAGAAAGAATGCAGAACTTAATTGATGAAGTGACACAATCTGAAAACATCATTCTATTTATTGATGAAGTTCATGAAATTGTTGGCGCTGGTACTGCTGGTGAAGGAAACTTAGATGCCGGAAATATCTTAAAACCGGCACTGGCACGTGGTGATTTACAAATGGTAGGTGCAACTACGCTAAATGAATACCGAGTTATTGAAAAAGATGCAGCATTAGAGCGTCGTTTGCAACCTGTTCGTGTAGATGAACCAACAATTAACGAAACGATTAAGATTCTAAAAGGTCTTCAAAAACGTTATGAAGCTTACCATCATGTAAAATATACAGATGATGCGATTGAGGCAGCTGCTTCATTATCAAATCGTTATATCCAAGATCGTTTCTTACCAGATAAGGCGATTGATTTATTGGATGAATCTGGTTCAAAAATGAATTTAACCATCCATGTAGCTGATCCAAAAACTATTGAAAATAGGTTGACTGAAGCTGAACAACAAAAGCAAAAAGCTTCAGCAGAAGAGGACTTTGAAAAAGCTGCTTACTATAGAGATCAGATTAATAAACTCCAAGCAATGAAAAACCAGCAAGTCAGCGATGAAAAAGCACCAACCATTGACGAAAAGGTTATTGAGGGAATCGTTGAAGAACGAACAGGAATTCCTGTCGGTGAATTAAAAGAAAAAGAAAAGACACAATTGAAGAATTTATCAGATGACTTGAGAGCACATGTTATTGGACAAGATGATGCAGTAGACAGAGTTGCTAAGGCGATTCGACGGAATCGTGTTGGTTTAGGAAAACAAAATCGCCCAATCGGCTCTTTTCTATTTGTTGGACCAACTGGAGTTGGGAAGACCGAATTAGCAAGACAATTGGCTTATGAACTTTTCGGTTCTGATAATTCTATGATTCGTTTCGATATGAGTGAATATATGGAAAAACATAGTGTATCTCGATTAATTGGTTCACCGCCAGGTTATGTTGGTTATGAAGAAGCTGGCCAATTAACAGAACAAATTCGTCGTAATCCATATAGTTTAGTTCTATTAGATGAAGTTGAAAAAGCCCATCCTGATGTTTTACATGTCTTCTTACAAATTTTAGATGATGGAAGATTAACTGATGCTCAAGGTCGTACAGTTAGTTTTAAAGATACCATTATTATCATGACAAGTAATGCTGGTAGTGGAAAGATTGAAGCCAATGTAGGATTTGGAGCAGCAAGAGAGGGAATTACACGTTCTGTACTTGGGCAATTAAATAATTTCTTTACACCTGAATTTTTAAATCGTTTCGATGGTATCATTGAATTTAAGTCGTTAGACAAGAAGGACCTACTAACAATTGTCAGTTTAATGTTAGATGACGTCAATTGTTCGCTTGAACATCAAAAATTAAATATCACAATTCCTAAAAATGTTAAAGAAAAATTAGTTGATCTTGGTTATAATCCGGCAATGGGTGCTCGTCCACTAAGACGAATTGTACAAGAACAAATTGAAGACGGTATTGCAGAATACTATTTAGAATATCCAGATGTTCAGGAATTAGAAGCCAAACTAGATAAAGATAAAAATATCGTTATCACGAAAAAAGAATCAAAAGCAAAAAAAGCAACGGCTGACCTAAAAAATTCGACAAATAATCAAACAGATGAAACAAAATCCTAAGCAACTAAGGAATAGAAAATATTTCTATTGAAAAATTTATTAAATAAATTTTTCAATAGATTTTTTTCTTTCAAAAACTTATTAATAATGAAATTATTTTATTAAAAGTGCTCTATTACAAACAAAGTAAATGAAAAATAAATAGCCTATCTTCAAAAATAGGTGTTTTTTGAAGGTAGGCTATTTTAAATAAAATAGATTTTTCCTAAATAAGAATTAAATTATTCGTATTTGGTTAGTCATTGTATAGATTGCGAATTGGTGTCATAATAATTCGATTAAGATCATTTATCACAGTACTTAATGCCTGCTCTTTTTGCATCAATTTATCAACTATTTCTGTAGCTTGTATTTTTGTTGCTAATTCTTGTGCTTTGGTTGTCTCTTCTTCAGTAAATTCTTCCCCACTCATTTGTTTCTCTTGTAATTTTTGTTGAAATTCTTGAAATTCTTTAAACAACCCATAGGCGTCTTCATCTGCTTGCATTTCACTATAAGTCTCTTTTAATGCTTTAAATTCAGCTAATTCATAAATCTCTTTTTCAAGTTGATTCGCTGTATCATAAATATTATTCACAAGATTTCCTCATTTCTAATCGTTTTCTTTATTTTATCATTCCATAAGAAGTTTTTAAACTAATTATTGTCCCAAAAAGCCACCAATCACATCTTTGACTTTATCTTTTGCTTTATTTAGCTTGTCATCTATCTGTTCACCAAAATTCTCTTTGACTTTACCTTTAATATCTTTTACACCTTCTTTTACCCTATCTCCGATATTTTTTACATCCTCTTTCCACTCATCATTATTAATACTATCATCTTCATCCGCAGCTGAAACCATCTTGCCATGGGTCGTATAAGCATCTGCAACATCAAAAGATGCTTGTTTGGTATGCGGTAAAATTCCACTTGCCTGACTATTAAATACAGTAGAAGCATAGGTCGCACTGCTACCTTCAAGATAATGTGATTTATCGGTTTTTTCAAAACCTAACCATGTGGCAATAACGACTTCTGGTGTATATCCAATGACCCATTGATCATTTGTTTTACTACTGTCAAAGCTCGTTTCAGTTGTTCCTGTTTTTCCAGCCATTTTGTAACCAGCCGGTGCAGCATGAACGCCACTACCTGAGCTGAAAACACCTAGTAACATGCTATTGATTTCATCCGCTACATCTTTGGTAATCACTTGTTCTTTTTTGACCTTTTTATTATCTTCAACAACTGCACCGGTTGAGTCTACAATTTTTGTTACCAGATGGGGTGTAACCTTCTCCCCCTCGTTAGCAAAGGCAGTATAAGCTCCTGCCATCGTGATCGGTGAGACACCTTTATTTAATCCACCTAGAGCTAACCCATAATAGCGATCTTTTTCTGTCAATGGTATGCCAAATTTTTCTGTTTTGCTATAGCCTTTATCTATCCCAATTTTATGTAGCAACCAAACTGCAGGTAAATTTAAGCTCTCTCCTAAAGCTTGATACATCGGTACTTCATTGCTATACGTTCGACTATAATTCTGTGCGGGATAATAGCTTTGCGGAAGATCTTCTAAAATACTATCTGGTTTATAACCAGCCTCTAAAGCAGGCGTATAAACTGAGATTGGCTTAAGTGAAGAACCTGGTAGTCGTTTCCCCTGTGTGGCATAATTAAATCCACGATAAACATGCTCTCCTCTACCACCTACAATTGCTTGGACTCCTCCCGTTTTAGGGTCAACAGCCACAGAACCACTCTGTACCATTGCTCCATCTGCTGCATTTTCTGGAAATAAAGTATTATTTGCATAGGTTGTATCCATTGCTTTTTGATAATTTGTATTCAAAGAAGTATAGATCTTATAACCATTATTCAGTAGATCTTCTTCTTTGATATTATAATTATTAACAATTTCATCAATGACTGCATCAAAATAATAAGGATATCGGTAATCGGAAGTTGATTCTGTATAATCATCTCTTAATAATGTTGCTAAATTCGTTGTAGCTTCGCTATCTGCTTCTTTTTGAGCCAATTTGCCATTATAAACCATTAACTGCAATACAGTATTTCGTCTATGATTGGCATTTTCTGGGTAGTCAATTGGGTTATAGATGTTAGGTCCTTTAAGCATTCCTATCAATGTTGCTGCCTCACCAGGTGTTACTTCATTAGCACTAACACCAAAATATTTATGTGCAGCATCCTCTACACCCCAGACACCATTACCAAAATAAGATTTATTCAAATACATCGCCAATATGTCTTTTTTAGAATAATGTTTTTCAATTTCAATGGATAAAAATAATTCACGGGCCTTCCGATCAAGGGTTTGTTCTTGTGTTAAGTAAGCATTCTTTGCTAATTGTTGTGTAATAGTACTTCCGCCACCTCCACCAATCTTACCAAAGGTTAGTTTCCCAATAATAGCTCGACCAATCCCTGATAAATCATACCCATGGTGCTGATAGAAATTACGATCTTCTGTAGAAATTAATGCATTTTGTATATAAGGAGAGATATGATTTAATTCTACATAGGTTCCTTTTTGCCCAAATAATTTTCCAGCATTCTGACCATCTTCATCATAAACTACTGTTGATTGACTTAATCCAGATTTTAATGTATCCACATTTGCTGATTTAGCTAAATAAAATAGATAAACACTAACAGCCAATAAAGTGATTAATCCTAATAATAAAATAATTTTATTAATTTGATATTTTTTCCAAATTCGTTTTCTAAAATGATGTAGCCTTAATAAATAAGGGAGTATCCATTGCCAAAAACGAATTAATCCATGGTAAATTTTATTAAAAATTTCTTTTTTATCCATTCTATTCCCTCTTAAATAAACAATATTTCTTACGATAGTTCTATTTGTTTTGCTTATATTTTAAAAATTTGCACTTATTAAGTATCATTAAAACAATCAGAATTCTCGTTAAATACTAAGTTTAGCATAGTTTTCTGCCTTTTTTATTTAAGAATTAGTAAAAAACTTAAAAAATAGCAACCTTTTCCTAATTATTTTATTAACTAATGTTTATTCGTTAATTTAAGCAAACTTAATTAAAAGTTTTCTTTTTTATTTTACTATTTTAATGATACAAAGTATAGAAAGAGTTGGATAATGACAATTGAACAAAAAAGATAACTATAAATAAAATTTATAGTTATCTTTTTTGTTCATAGAATAAACATTAACTGCTTTGGTAACGCATTAAGATTATCTAAAATTACAAGTAACCGTTATACCAGTATTTCCTATTTTTATAGTTAATTCTTTTCTGTATCTTTTATTCAGGTATCTATTTAATAAATAGAGGACAGCTATTTTACTACCAATAGTGAATAAACGATCTTGTCTTTATTGTATTTCTATTCGTTTATTTGCCTGATCAGCTTTTTCACTTTTAGGTAGGTGTATCGTTAAGACCCCATCTTTATAGGTTGCCTGAATGTCATCTTCATTAATATTTTTTAGCATAAATTGACGTTGCTGTGTTGACATTGCACGCTCTCTACGAATGTAATTTCCAGAACGATCCTCGCTATTTGTGTTAAACTTTGCTATAATGGTTAAAATATTCTTATCATAATCTAATTGTAAGTCTTCCTTATTAAACCCTGGTAAATCAGCTTTTACAGTATATTCATTAGCCATTTCTTGAACATCTACATTAAATGAAGTATCCTGCCAAAAATCTCTGAATGCTCTTCCAAAGAAATCATCGGTTATAAAATTTCGGTCATTAGGTACAATATTAGCCATAATTATTCCTTCTTTCCTAGATTTTTAGATTTATTATGATTGATACTATTTTTACTGTAATCGCATTTTTAGATTCCGTCAATTAAAATGAAGAGTAGAAAATTTAAGAACCTTTTCTCTATTAATCCTTTTCTATACCTTGTTATATTAAATTAATTTATATAAAGGAAGATGTTTATGCATTTTACAATAACATTACCGGCTGACTCACCTACACTTACTATTCGTGATTTACTTGAAAAAGAATGGTTGATTCCCAGAAAGGTCCGTCACTTTTTAAGAATTAGAAAAAATGTATTATTAAACAATCAGCCAGTTTTATTTCATCAAACAGTTTCAGCAAATGATCAGATTACTTTAAAATTCGAAAAAGAAGATTATCAAATACCCACGATTCATGCTGGAAATAGCAAGCTTGTACATGTTTTATTCGAAGATGAACATCTCATTATTATTAATAAACCAGTTGGAATGAAAACACATCCAAATCAGCCAGATGAAAATGATACTCTCCTAAATCATCTGACGGCTTATTTAAAACCAAAGCAACAAATTCCTTATGTTGTACATCGTTTAGATAAGGAAACAAGTGGCGCTATTTTATTTGCTAAAAATCCATTTGTTTTACCTATTCTGGGAAGAATGCTTGAAAAAAAACAAATATATCGCTGTTATCAAGCAATCGTCGATGGGATTGTATTAAAGAATACTTGGACAATTACCAAGAAAATAGGTAGAGATCGACATGATCGTAGGAAACGAATCATTGATTCAAAACATGGAATGATCGCTATTACACATATTCAAAAAGCCTTTACACTGACGCAAGAAAATAAAACTGCTCTTTTATGTAGATTAGAAACTGGCAGAACGCACCAAATACGCGTTCATCTGGCAAATGCCGGATTTCCTATTATTGGTGATCCTCTATATAATACAAACAAAACAGGAAATAACAAGCGACTAATGCTTCATGCTTATGAATTACATATCAAACACCCTTTCTCCAAACAAGCGATTGTAGCTATTGCTACACACGGTTTATGGTAACTAATTATACTAAAATAAAACATCTTTACCTATTCAAAAATGATTACTTTCATTTATTCACAAAAAATAGACGATATGAACTGTTAGCTAATAAGCTATTCATATCGTCTATTTTACATTGCCTTTTTCTATAAGAGCTATAACAATCTATCGGTTCTCGCTTATAGTTGACTATTAAGTGATCTAATAATCAAACTGGCGATAGTAACGACGAATAACCATTGGATGTCGGTTTAAATGCTCAACATGAGCATCAATTCGTTGAGTAACACAATGCATGATTAAATGGGACAAACGTTCTCTGTATTTTTCACTGATTCCAGCTAATTCATATTCTTTTGAATCAATAATAGTATAGTTTCCACAAATTTTTGGCAATAAATTTGCCACACGTTCTGCTAATGGTCGTTGTTCGTCTTCACCAATAAATAAAGTAACAGGCGTTGTTTCATCTATAATTTCTAACGTACCATGTAAAAATTCAGCTGCATGAATAGATTTTGATCTTAACCAACTCTGTTCTTCCCAATAACACATCGCATAAGAATAAACAGCTCCCCACTGACTTCCTGCACCAATAAAGTAATGCATGGCATCATGTCGATGATTTTCTGCAAATGTTAATCCAAATTGATCAGCAGACTTCTCAACTTCAACAAGTGCAACAGCAAGATGTTCTTCTAATTCGTTGTAATATTGTTGATATTCATCAAATTCACCATGGTTAAACATTAACCGATCAGCAACCATAAAAAATTTTAACTGTTCATTTTCTGGATAAGAAATTAAATAATCACAAGAAGTTGCTAATGGACTATCCTCTTTGTCCACAAAGCCAACAATACGTGCACCTACTTTTTTTATTTCTTTTACTGCATGCACGACTTCTTCTGTACTACCTGTCACAGAAGAGAGAATAACAACTGACTTTTCGGTCAACTGTTTATTTACAGTTGTATAATATTCTGCGGCATGTTGAACATAAGCTGGCAAATTACTTTTAGCATTAAGATAGGTGACTACTTGCATACTTGAAGCATAGGTGCCACCAATTCCTAGGTAAAAAATATGGTCAAACCCTTCATGGTAAATTTTATCTACAATTGTTTCTACTTCCTTTCTTAGCTTTAAAGCACCATTCACATGATTAATTTGTTTTGTTTCATCAAATTTTAGCATCTTTTTTTCTCCTTTTAGGTTCATTTATAATTTACTTTTTAATTTTTGATCGAAATCTGAAAAAATTGGTTTTGCTAAATCAATACCTTTTCCTTCAGCAATTTTATAGGCAAGATATTGAATCGGAATAACTAATAATAATGGTGTTAACTTGTCAGGTATTTCTTGAAATTTAGCATTTATTAATTTTTCTTGAGATAATTGAATTGTATAACAAGCTGAAACATGATCTGTCATATAATTTTTTAAATCATTTAAACGCTGATTTTCTATCTTTCCATTTCCCTCAATAAAAAATAGCATATGTTCTTGATTAGCTTCTAGATAAGGACCATGCATATAGGCCTCTAATTCAAATCCTTGAGAAGGTTTACGAACCGTTTCTGTAAATTTTGTTTCAAATTCCTTCGCAGTTCCCCAATTAGGACCATAACCAATTGCAATAAAGCGATTACCATTAATTAACTCTTTTTCATATTTACCAAAAAAGGATTCAGCAAAAGCTATACTGTTTTTTATGTTAAGAAGTACTTTTTTTAATTGTACTAATTCTTCTTGTTTAGCTTTTTCATTAATATAGTCTGTTGAAATTCCAATAACCAAAGAAATTAACATTAAATTTAGAACTGTTGCAGTATAACCTTTTGTAACAAAACCAACTTTTTCTTCTCCACAGTTTAATAAAATTACCTTATCTGCGATTTTTGTAATTGGACTTTCCTTTTCATTTGTTAATACTAAGATCTGAACACAGTCGATATTTTGTATTTTTTCTAATGCTTGAATCGTTGAAGCGCTTCGCCCTCCTTGTGAGACAGCAATTACAAGATCGACTTGAGGATCTAATTTACCATAATGGGTAAACTGATAAGGTTCTTGAATATCAATAAATAGATTTGCTGTTTTTTCCATATAATATTTTGCTGCTAAACAAGCATTAAAAGAAGAACCTGTCGCCAAAATTAGACAATGCCTAACCTGTTTAAATATTGGCTGTTTTTCTTTATCAAATTCTTCTAAAATTCTCATTAATACACTGGGTTCTTCGTTGATATAATCTAACATTGTTGTCATTTTCTTTCTCCTTTTAAAAAATACCAATCCAAGCACCAAGGATACCTACAACCGCCATTCCACCTAAAATTACCAAAGGTTTTACTTCTTTTTTGAGCAAATAAAACACAATACCAAAAGAAGCAAGAGAAAGCATCTTAGGTAGGATATCATCAAGAATACTTTGAATTTTTACTATATTGTTTCCACTCCCTATCTTTAAAGGGATTGTAATATCAATCATAGATGCGGTCATCCCACCAACGACCATCAAACCAAGAATTGAAGCACCTAACATTAAACTTTCCATCATGCCATTTGTTTGCATTTTTTTTAAAAGATCTGTACCCAAACGATATCCCCAATTCATACAAAAATAACGTAAAAGAATATGAGGAATATTGAAAATTAATAAAAATAGAATGGGACCTAAAATATTTCCTTGTAAAGCTAGTGAAGTTCCTACGCCTGTTGCAATCAATCGCAAGGTTCCCCAGAAAAATGAACCACCAAGACCAGCCAATGGTCCCATCAAGGAAGTTTTAATACTATCAATTGCTGTAATATCAAAATCGTCATCCAAGTAATTTTCTTCTTCCATCGCAGCATTGATACCTAAGATGAAGGTAACAATATGTGGTGTTGTATTAAAAAAGGTTAAATGGCGTTTTAAGGCATCAGCCATACTTGATTTTGTTGTATAAAGTTTTTTTAGCACAGGCATTAAGGCATAAACATAAGCCATATTCATTTGTCTCTCATAATTCCAAGAAAATTCCATTTGAAAAGAACGCCAAAAGACTTTATTTAACTCTTTTTTTGTTAATTGATTTTCTTTCTTAGAAGTCTTCATCATCGTCAATTTCCGCCCCACTTTCTGCTTGCAACTGGCTTTGTTGCTTCATCTTTATATTTGTTAAATTAACAATAATTATGGCTAAGATAGCGCCAAAAATAGCAATACCAGTGATTGGAATTTTTAGATAAGCAACCAATGCAAATCCTAAAAAGAAATAGGGAACGACTGTTTTATTAATCAGTAATCTTGCTAACATTGCAAAGCCTAAAGCTGGAATAATACCTGTTGCTACGGTCAATCCATGCTGAATAAATTTTGGAATCATATCTAATAATTGCTTGACTGTTTGACTACCTACTGAAAAAGAGATTCCAACAATTAATGCAAGAAGCAATGACATTCCAAATCCAGCAATTAAATGCATCGCTTCAACCCCTTTATAATTACCTTCTTTTGCATAGCGATCTGCACGATTGTTCATAATAGGAATACATAAACCCATATAAATATTTTTTATGATAAGTGTTAATGTTGCAATAGGTAATCCTAACAATAAAGCGGTTTCTGTCCCGGCACCAGCTGTGATGGCGAAAGCGGTTCCCAAAATTCCCCCGGTAACAACATCTGGTGGAATAGAAGCGCCAACTGAAAACGAACCAATAAAAGCTAATTCTAGAGTCGCTCCCATAATAACTCCTGTTTTAACATCTCCCAGTACAATTCCTGTAAACAAACCAGTAACCAGTGGTCTAGATAACAAGGATGTGCCTAAAGCGTATTCTGATTGTGCAATAAAGGCAACAATTCCTAGTAAAACTGCTTGTAAAATCATCCAACTTTCCTCTTTTCTATTCTAACAAATCAATCGCCATAGCTTTATGCTCACCTGGTACTTGTCGGATTTCTACTTCAATTCCCTTTTCAGTTAATTCTTTAACCATTGTTTCTTCTTCTGGCAAAATATTAATTGCTTTAGAAATATTACGCGTACCTTCACGTGTCTTCATTCCGCCTAGATTAATCTGCTCAATCGCT